>DITF01000233.1:0-9969 GCA_002422125.1 bacterium UBP17_UBA6191 | reverse complement strand
CAACCGGAGGCTCAAGGAAATTGGGCTGGTGGCGACGCATGTTCCCCACAAGCGTGGGGACATATGAACCCGCCGGCAAATTCGAGAAAACTGCTCCATTGAGGAATGTGCTCGCGTTTCGTTTGGTGGGCAACTGTATCCCACTTGGTGCGAATGGCTTATGGGGCATCCAATCGGGTGGACAGAATCAAAGGACTAGGCAATTCAATCATTTCGTGGACTGCCCAGAAGTTTGCGCAATCGCTGCTATTAGATTGTTAATTTTTCCCTTTCCTTGTCATTACATTATAAAGCATGTATGATCAATTCATGAACGGGAAGACACTGGTCAAACTTTTGAAGAGTGAGGGCTTTGAACTTAAGAGTATCACTGGCTCTCACCACAAAATGGCTCGTGGCAATCAAATGATAGTAGTCCCTGTTCATGGAATTAAGGATTTAAAACCTGGCTTGTTAAACAGAATTCTTAAAGATGCCGGTCTTAAGTGAGGTGAAAAATGTTGCGCTATTATGCTGAAATTGAACCAGATGATGAAGATTGGATTGTAACGATGCCGGATTACCCAGAAATCCACACATACGGGGAAAGTTTGGAACATGCCAAGGAAATGGCTTTGGATGCCTTAAAGCTTATGATCGCAGACGACCTTAAAGACGGGATATCGGCTAGAAAGCCAATTCACAAATCTGGACATGCGATTTGTCTGCCAATGGAACTCAGCTTTCCAATCTTAATCCGCTGGGCTCGCGAAGAACAAAAGCTTTCTCTTGAATCCCTTGCCGAAAAAATTGGAATGCAATATCAGAACATTCAGAAGCTTGAGCGCTTAGGCTCAAACCCCACTTTGAAAACCGTCAGCAAAATTGCCCAAGGACTGGGGATCCAGATTGAAATGGGCTCTGTTTAGAGAATCTTTTGTTTTCAAAACCGCACTACCGAACCTTAAATATGCCGTTCAGTTAGGATGTTCCCCACTAGCGTGGGGATGAACCGCTCGACAGGCTGAAATTATTTTTGACACCACCTTATCTCATTTACCCACAGCCGTAAAAACAATTGATCAGATAAAAAAATCTGGTCGCAATGCTCAGTTGTCATATGTTTTTCGTGATCCTGTTGATGCCTACATAAACGGTGTTTTGCCCCGCTCTAAATCCAGTGGTCGGATTGTTCCGGTGGATACCCACATGAGTACCCATCAAAACAGCCTGAAAGCATTTCGTGAAATTAGTGCAATTTATAGTAACGACCGTCAGGTATTCGCAGATTTTTATGTATCGTCAGAAGATGGTATCAAACTGGGCAAATTGGAAGATTTTTCCGATATAGACTATAATAGAGCTAAGGAAAAAATTCTTCTTGAACTCGAAACGAGGTACCGCAATGGGGAAATTTCTCGGCAAGTATACGACTCAGCAACTGGAAGAGATGAGCCCGGAGGAAATCGGGGTGGTTTGGGAGAGCCTGAACGATCAGGAACAGGATCAGATGAGACGGCTCAGCCTGAAAGTCAGAATGCGGCTAACGAGTTACTCCCTGTTTCTGGTCGGGCAGGAATTGGCAGAGAAGAATCGTCAAACCAAAGCCAGCCGTTAAGCCCAGAGGCAGCCGATGCCTCTTTGCAAATTGCAGCCCAACAAATCGCGGAAGGGCGAGATGTTTCCGTAGAGGCTATAGCCGATTACGGTGCTGGGCGAATCACAGCCCAGGAGTTGGCCCAGAAGCTATCCAAAAACCAAGTTCTGCTTAATGAGCTGGAAAAAAACAGACTCCAAGAAGAATCCTTAAGTGCCGAACCAAAGGCCGAAACCCAGATAGAAATTGAAAACGATATCCAGGCTCGGGAGCAGGAACTAAACACTGCTCTAAAAGACCTTGAGCAAAGTGAAGCTGCTCAAAGATTTTCTGAATCCACAACAACCGAAATGGCTAGGCGAGAAATTAGCGATGCATTTGGCCAAGATGGCCAAAAACTTTTAGACATTGGCCGAATTCGCCTGGTGGATCAGGAATCCGATTTACCCGGATCCCATAAAACCGGAACCATTGGATATGTGGATAAAAATGGTACAGCTTATCTTGTTTTGGAAAATATGGAGCCAGGCACAGTAAAGCCATTGGTTTTGCACGAGCTTGGGGCGCATGATGTTCCCCACAAGCGTGGGGATAAACCGGTTGGAGCTGGGCACAAAAATTCGTATTACAAGGAGGCTGCACACCGGCGTTTTACAGAAAACTTCGCCAATCTGTTCAATACTCTCTCCAGGGGAGAAAATAGTCTGGACTGGAAACTGGCCCAAAGATTTGCGCCAAACTCGGCCAGAGAGTTATTATTGAAGTTAAGGGAGATGGATGATGAGTGAGGAAAAAAATCTTTGGCCAGAGCTGGAGCGGCTAAATGACGAATATTGGAAGCGATTTATTTATGCCCCTGAGGAGGAATTTTCGCAACTGCTGGAAGATGCTTATGAGGAAGCTAGGCGCACGAACCAGCCGATGAAGAATATCCCCTCTGATTTTTCAAACGCAGCCACTTTCAAATTTGGCCTTATGATGTTTGATCATGATAGAGAACAGGAAGCTATTGACCTTCTCAAAAGCATTCTGGCTGGAGAACGGGGCCCATTGACTGAAGAAGAAGTTGGTAGCTTTGCTTGGCCAGAAGGCAAGTACGAAAAGATGTGTCGTGAATACGGTGATGATGTTCTTATTTAAACTATTTAAACGGCTCCCTCTCCCTAATCCATTCAATCCATTCACCCCATCCCCGTTGTTTTAGCTCCTGAATAAACCATGGCTGGATTTTGCCTGATGGATCGCATTTGCCGCACAAAATTTATGTTCCCCACAAGCGTGGGGATGGACCGGTGGTATTTGATAGAGTTGAATTCCTGATTCTGGATGCCGTTGGCCTTGGGCCGCTAAACCATCAGCAAGAGATTGATATATTGAAAATCATGGACCAGAAGGTACACAGAGGTTCTGTGGCAATTCTGACTCGGGTTTCATTAAGTCTTTGGCACAAAATTGTACTGGAGGTGGCTTTGGCTATGAAATCAAATGCCCGCACCAAAATTCGGAAACAGGTCCAAAACTTGACAATTTAGAGCTTCGGCAAGAGCAAATATGTTCTCCTGTCTTGGATAGACCCTTCCAGACTCCCACTGTGATACCTGGCTTTGGGTGGCACCGACTTTTGTCGCGAGCTCAGACTGCTTCATTTTTGCCTTCTTTCTGTATTCAGAAATTTTATTACCCCCGGCAGCCAACAGCTCCGCCAGACTTATTCCAGACTCATTGCTGAGTCTGGCTTCTCGCACAGAGTTTGCATCTTCCTGATCTTCAAGCCACTCTAAGTATTCTTCATGGCGAATCAGAACATAGGATTCGCCACTTAACTCCAACATTCCACGACTCTTCATGACTATCCCCCTTTGTAAACATCTCCCCTTGTACCGACCTTTGATACACGAATAATCCGAATTTCATCAACTATGTCATAGATCACGCGGTAATCTCCAACCCTTAACCTGTAGCCGTCTTGACCTTCCAACTTTTTTACTGATTCAAAAGAATATGGGTTCTGTGATAATTCTTTTAAGGCACAGATGATTTTATTCCCAAATTTAGCTGGAATCTTCTGGAAAGATTTTGCGGCTTTTTTGGTGAAGTTAATTGTGTAACTCATCAATATATTCTAACATAAAAACGAATATATTCAATATCTACAATATATATATCTATTTTAATGGATGATTAACTGTATGGATATATACTTCATCACAATTTATGCGGCTTTTTCAAAGCTTTCTAAAACAAGCGTGTCCAATCTACCTGAAAAGACTTGGCTCGCAGCCTTGTAAATGCTAATTCCGGTAATCAGTCATCTATCGTCCTTAAGAAACGGGCCTCATAGCGCAGTAAGCCAAGTATCCAGAACGAGTCATTCCAGCCGCTTCAGCGGCTTTGGGCTTGTATGGAATTCCAAGAATTGTGATAGCCCCGTCAGCCTTGTCCGGCAGATCATCTATTTTTGTAGGCTCAGGGATGGCCTCATTATCTGGTAGGCATTCGATCCATCAACGGATAGGTGGGCTTTTTGTCAGTTCCCACCAGGTGCAAAGAATTTTTCCAGCCAGCGGCATAAAAAAAACCAGCCGAGGCCAAGAGGGATGGTGATAAAAAAATCTAAGGGCCAGATAATCATCCAGACCAGAAGTACCAGCCACATTAAGTCCCGTGTTCTTAAGAAATTATCTCGTCGAGACTGCGCTTTTGTTGATCTCCATTGCATAAACAGATTATAGCATTGTTGATTTGTAAATGAATGGTTTGTTAGATTGCCGCCATGCTAAAAAAGCTGGTGATTGCAGAAAAGAAAAGTGTAGCGGATGATATTTCCAAAGCGTTGGGCCTAAAAGGTGCTGCGGGAGATGGATTTCGGGAAAATGAGTCATACATTGTATCCTGGGCTGTTGGCCACCTTCTGGAGCTGATGGATCCTGAGGATCTGGATAAAAAATATAAGGCATGGCTTTTGAAGGATTTGCCAATTTTGCCGGAATTGTTTGAATATAAGGTTGTATCCAGAACCAAGGACCAGTATCAGGTCATAAAAAAACTTCTGAAACGCAAGGACATTGATTCTGTAATTAATGCTTGTGATGCCGGAAGAGAAGGGGAATTGATATTTAGAGCCATTCTGGAAAAAGAGAAGTGCAAACTTCCCGTAGAAAGGCTTTGGCTTTCCTCTATGACTAAAGAGGCTATTCAAAAGGGTTTTCATGAGGGGTTAATGCCTGGAAATCAGTTTGAAGGGTTGGCAGCCGCCGCAAAATCCCGTTCTGAAAGTGACTGGTTGATTGGTATTAATGGAACCAGAGCAGTGACAAAACGCTTAAATTCCAGAACCAATCGTACGGTATTTTCTGTGGGTCGGGTACAGACTCCGACCTTAAAGATGGTGGTGGATCGGGAACTTGAGATTATCACCCATAATCCCAGGCCCTATGCCAGAATTGAAGCTGAGTTTCTAGCAGCCGATCATAAATATCAGGCCGTATTGCAGTCCTCAAGCAACGAAGAAAATCGCGAAAGATTTTTTGATTTAGAGCAGGCCAAAGCCATTCAGAAGCGTTTAAGTAAGTCAGGATTGGGAGCAAAAGCTAGCGAAACCCGCAAATCTGCCCTGCAAAAACCCTATCCCCTTTATGATCTGACATCCCTGCAAAGAGATGCCAATACCAGATTTGGCATGAGTGCGGCCCGCACCCTATCAGCGGCTCAAAGGTTGTATGAGAGAGAAAAGGCTTTGACTTACCCTAGAACAGATTCAAGATATCTGCCTCAGGATTATCAGCCATTTCTGGAAAATGTGTTTTCGGCATTGAGCAGTCATCCTGAATATGGTTCTTTTGCCAAGCGATTAAAGGGCAAAGTAAAGTCTTCAGATCGGCGAATTTTTGATGACACCAAGGTTTCGGATCACTTTGCAATTATTCCCACCGGAGAACGGCCCGGAAATCTTGATGGAGACGATGCCCGTGTTTATGATCTGGTAGTAAAACGCACCATGGCGATTTTGTTTCCTCCGGCTGAGTATGAGGTAGTCGATCGGACAACTGTCTTGGAAGATTTGACATTTCGCAGTAAGGGCAAATTTTTAAAAGTTATGGGCTGGGTTGAGATTTACGGAAAATCCATTGCCAGCAACGATGAAATGAATCTGCCTCCCTTGGAAAACCCTGCGGTGAAATTGAATCACTCCGAGCTTTCGGAACATTTGACTAAACCACCTAGTCGCATCGGGGAAGCCCGTCTTTTGACTTTAATGGAAACGGCTGGCAAAGAACTGGATGATGAAGAGTTGTTTGAGGCCATGGGTGGTAAGGGTATAGGCACCCCAGCCACAAGGGCGGATATTATTGAAAATCTGATTCAGAAGGAATACTTGGTGCGAGTGACCGGTGGCGCGTTAAAGGCCACAGGCAAGGCCATTCGTTTGATGGATGTTTTAAGTCGCGTGAATGTGAAACGCCTGCATTCGGTTGAACTTACCGCCGACATGGAACACAGTCTTAAAGAACTGGAATCGGGAAAAGTTACCCGTGCCGCTTTTATGCAAGAAATTGTGGGTTATGTCAAAGAAGTTGTGGATCAGGTCCGCGACTTTGATTACGAAACCCTCTATCAGGGTACCGAGCCTGTAGCTGTTTGTCCTAAGTGCCAATCCAAAGTATTTGAAAATCTGTTTGGATATGCCTGTGAGCACAATAAACAAAAGGATGCGGCCTGTGATTTTATGGTCCTGAAGGAATATTCTGGCAAATATTTTCATCCGGCTCAGGTTTCGCGGTTTATTGACAATCGTGAAACAGAAGAAGAAANNTTCAATACATGGATGGCCGTGAATTTTATGGCAAGTTAGTTCTGGATGCCGATTGTAAGGTGCAGGTTTTGTCCAAAAATCCAGAGGGCGAATATGTATCTACTCGTTCCAAGTCAGTTCAGGAAATGGCCCAGAGTGAGACTTTTTCTGAGGAAAAGCCCGTGGAATCTCCGTTTTTTGAACAGACTGGAGTTTTTCGCCACAGTTCCTCGGCCTATTACTTTGAAGTAGCCAAATTTCCCAAAAGTCTTGGTAAAAAGACACCTAAGACTCAGGAGCCATTTGTCAGCCGTCTTCCGGCGACAGTTTGTGACCGACCAATTCAGGAAAGTGAGGCTCTGGAGTTTTTTCTGAAGGGAAAAACCAGCCTTTTGAATAATTTTATTTCCAAAAAGGGCAAACCTTTTAATGCTACCCTGTATATTAAGGCCGATGGCAAACACGGATTTGAATTTGAGCCTCGGGTTAGAAAGAGTAAGAGTTCAGAGGAAGCTACAGCATGAGATACAATCAGGTTTATCTTGAGGACATTGCCTGGGTCGCACCGCAAAATGTGGTGAGTACCAGGGCTTTGGAGATGAAGTTAAAACCAGCCTTGGATGTCTTAGGAATTCCCATTGGGCATCTGGAGGCACTCACGGGCTTGCCTGAGAGAAGGTTTTGGGATCCTGGAACTAAGCCTTCAGCCCCTGGTTCTGAGGCCTGCCGGACTCTTTTAGCTCGAAACACGGATTTGGCATCAAAGGTTGGAGCCCTGGTCAATGGTTCCGTTTGTCGCGATTACCTGGAGCCAGCTACGGCTACGGTTTTGGCCCATGAACTTGGTTTGCCTCAAGATACTATGCTATTTGATGTATCCAATGCCTGTTTAGGCTTTGCTACGGCCATGAGTGTGGTAGCCAATATGATTGAGTTAAATCAGGTAGAAGCCGCAATTGTGGTTTCCAGCGAAGGCTCACTGGAAGTTGTTGAGAATACTATCTCAAATCTTTTAAATAATCCTTCGGAGAAAGCCTTATTGGCGGCGGTCCCTACCTTAACCTTGGGTTCTGCCGCAGTGGCTATGCTTCTGGTCAATAAAAAACTCAGTCGCAAAAAACTTCAGTTTGTTGGTGGGGTATCTTTAAATGATGCCAGACAAAGCCAGCTTTGTGTCTGGGGACCTGATACCGGTTTTCCTTCTGGCATTTTGCACACAATGGCCACCGATGGAAAAACACTTTTAGAGACTGGTACAGTGTTAGCGGCCAAGACTTGGGAAAAGTTTTCTCAGGAAACAGGTTTTTTGAGGCAATCGGCTCAGGCTTACTTTTGTCATCAGGTAGGTCCAATCCATACCAGTATGGTTTTTAAAGCCCTCGGCCTTGATGCTAGCCGTGATTATTCATCTTATGAGGTTCATGGCAATACGGGTTCTGCTGCTCTACCACTTACTTTAGGAATGGGCATTGAGGCGGAAGCCATTCAGCCTGGACATAAAGCGGTATTGATGGGTATTGGTAGTGGTCTGGTCTGTACCATGTATGCACTGGAGTGGCATGTCTGAGAATCTGTTGAGCTTCAATAGGCTTGGATTTCATTTGGAATCTTACAAAGATCTTTATCCGTTTAAGTCCAATTTTATGCAGATTGAGGATTTAAACTACCATTTTCTGGATGAAGGTCAGGGTAAGCCTGTATTGATGCTTCATGGAAATCCCACCTGGAGCTTTTATTTCAGAAATCTGGTGATTGGTCTTCGTGATCGCTATCGGGTGGTAGTTCCCGATCATATCGGTTGTGGCCTATCCGATAAACCCCAGAAATACTCCTACAGGCTGGCTCGGCATATTGAAAATGTTTTGCATCTTATTCATCGCCTTGATCTCAAGGATATTACTTTGGTGGTACATGACTGGGGTGGCATGATTGGTTTTGGGGCTGCCATGCAGGACCCTAGCCGTTTCTCCCGCTTTGTAGTCCTTAACACAGGGGCCTTTCGTCTACCTGAAGCAGGTTCTTTATCCAAGCGCATTGGAGCCTGCCGGGTTCCCGGATTTGGCAAAATGGCCGTTCGGGTCTTTAATGCTTTTGCTCGTGGCGCGTCCATGATGGCTACCGTATCAGGGAAAATGAGTAAAAAGGAAAAGGACGGGCTTTGTGCTCCGTACAATTCCTATCAAAATCGGATAGCCACCCATCGTTTTGTGGAAGATATTCCCCTCGATCCCGATCACGCCAGTTATGCGCGATTATTGCAGATTGAAAACTACCTGCCTAACTTCAGTCATTTACCAAGACAGCTAATCTGGGGTAAGCAGGATTTTTGTTTTGATGATCATTTTTTAGAGCGCTGGAAGTCTATCTGGCCCGATATGCCAGTGCTGGAACTACCTCATGCCGGTCACTATGTTTTGGAAGATGCCCGCGAAGAGGTACTTGGCTGTATCCAGGATTTTTTCCAGAGAACGGAAGCATAAGCCATGTCGGCTACCGTGAATATTGCCCGTTTTTTGCCGGAAGCGGCTCGTAAACATCCTTTTAAAAAGGCTGTAATCTGTCTTGATAGGGTGTACAAAGATCGTTTTAGCTATGTACATCAGACTTTTTCTGAAGTGAATGAATACGCCAATCGTTATGCTCATGGATTAAAGGCCATGGGGTTTACCCAAGGCATGAAGGTTCTTTTGGCTGTCAGACCAGGACTTGATTTTGTCCCTTTGACATTTGCTCTTTTTAAAATTGGGGCAGTTCCGGTAATGATCGATCCCGGTATGGGCAAAGAGAATTTACTTAAGTGTATTGAACTGGTCGCCCCAGAAGCCCTAATCGGTGTGGCTCCGGCCCATATTGCCAAACTCTTGAAACCCAAAGCCTTTAAAAGTGTGCGCTTAAGCATTGTGGTTGGCCCAAAATTGATTCTTCCAGGCACAGCCTTAAAAGATGTGTTTTCCGATAACCGCGAGGAATTCCCCATAGCCAATACCAAGGCCCACGATATGGCGGCCATTGTGTACACCACAGGCAGCACTGGGACTCCTAAGGGAGTGGTCTATTTTCATGAGCAGATGGAAGGACAGGTTCGTCTGATTCGTGAGCAGTTTCAGATTCCTGACGATTCTGTCGATTTGCCAGTGTTTCCACTATTTGCTCTGTTTGCTGTAGCCTGGGGCATAACGGCTGTTATCCCGCACATGGATCCAACCAAACCAGCCCTAGCTGATGAAAAGGTATTGATTCGCCAGATTATGGATCACGGGGTTTCTTTTTCGATTGGTTCACCGGCTCTATGGGATCGCCTAGGGGCCTACTGTGAAAAAAATGACATCACTCTACCCAGCCTGAAACAAATTCTGATGGTGGGTGCTCCGGTTCGTCCCTATATTTTAAAGCGGTTTCAAAAAATCCTGCCGAATGGAGAAACCTATACACCGTACGGAGCAACCGAGGCCTTGCCAGTAGCTGTTATCAGTGGTTCTGAGGTACTTAAGAGCACAGCAGAACTATCGGAGCAAGGCAAAGGGACCTGCATTGGGAGGGCCTTTCCTGATATCACGATTCAAGTCATCCGCATTTCAGAAGATGCGATTCCTAAGTGGGA
>DITF01000277.1 GCA_002422125.1 bacterium UBP17_UBA6191 | reverse complement strand
TCCCAAGGAAGTACTCATTGTCGGTTTTGGCAGTGGTGTGACGGTCGGGGCCGCCCTCACCCACTCTGTATCTTCCGTAGAAGTAGTCGAATTGGCCCAAAGCGTGATTAAGGCATCCTCTCTTTTTGATCATGTCAACAACCAGCCTCTTTTGGACCCTAGAACCAAAATTATCATTGAGGATGCTGCCAGTTACCTTACTACCACTCCCAAGACCTATGATGTGATCATATCTGAGCCATCAAACCCCTGGATTGCTGGAGTCGGCTCTTTGTTTTCTCTGGAATTTTACCAGAAGGCCCAAAGGCGGCTAAAACCTGGGGGAATCTTTTTACAATGGCTTCAGGCCTATGAAATCAGCGATCAGACCTTAAGCACCATTTTTGCTACCTTCCATTCCGTATTTCCTTACATCCATGTCTTTAACGGAACTGCCGGGGATCTCCAGCTTTTAGGCACAATGGAACCTTTAAAACCTGATCTCAAAAAAATTCAGGCCTTAATGGAAAACCCCCAAATTTATGCCTCTTTAAAAGAAGCCAAGCGAAACACTCTGGAAACCTTTTTACAGTCTCAGGTATTCAGCCCCAAAAAGGTGGCTTTTTTTGCATCTACTGCCAAACAACTCAACACCAAAGACAATCTCTGGATTGAATACAATGCCCCCCGCGAGCTTTTCCTTAGAGCAACTCCGGCTATTCTTTCCAGGCAAGATGAAAGGATCAATAACGGGGTATCCCTGTTAAGTGCTGTATCAGGACTTCCTCACCCGTCTACCGAGTCCATCCAAAATTACCTTGAAGAACAAACCAATATCCCCATTGGGCTAAGAAATCATATGATTGATGCCTTGCTAAGTCTGATGGAGCACTTCCGGGAAAACTCACTCAATCGCATCCAGATTATGAAACGCTACCCTGGCTTGCAGTTTCCTATGGGACCCGATTACGCCCTAGAATTGATCACTGGATTTATGCAAAACGATGAGATTCAGAAGGCCCGTCTTGTGTTAAGCAATCGCTTTCATTCTGTGATGCTACAAGCTCGCTACAATGAGACCGCTAAAATCAAATGGATGACTGTTATAAATACAATTTGTACCCAGCATGTTGAAAAGCTACCTCAGGCCCATCTATTTTATGCAGCTCTTTTGAATATGGACCAGCAGCACAAAGAGGCTCTGAAGGTATTACAAGAGATCCCCTTTCCCGTGGCTGAATCCGACTTCATTGAATTTTTGGAATTAACAGAGCAGGCAAGCACAAGCGTATTTTTAGACAGGCTATTGCAGTATGCAAAGACTTACACAGACACCTGCAAAGCCATCGCTTTAGAGTTTCAGGCCTTTTTAAGCCCCGAAGAAAAGCAAAAAATTTCAGCGTTGCTTGAGTAAGCGGGCTGCATCTATGGCCCCATAGGTAAAAATCATATCGGCCCCGGCTCTCACAAAACACAAAAGGGACTCCATCAGGGTTTTTTCATAATTGAGCCAACCCGAAAGAGCTGCCGCTTTTAACATGGCGTACTCACCGCTTACCTGATATACAGCTACGGGAAGATGAGTATTCTGTCTGGCCAGACTGACAATATCAAGATAAGGCATACCGGGTTTGATTAAAATCCAGTCCGCCCCTTCTTCCTGATCGATGAGCACTTCCATCAAAGCCTCACGACTATTGGCCGGATCCATCTGATAGGTTTTTTTATCTCCAGCTCGAGGCGCAGAATCCAAGGCCACCCGAAACGGATCATAAAAAGCTGAGGCATATTTGGCCGAATAACTACAGATCAAAGTATTGGTGTACTCGACCTCATCCAAGGCCTCACGAATGCCCAAAACCCTTCCATCCATCATATCAGAGCAGGCCACAACATCAGCTCCTGAAGCCGCATGACATACTGCCATAGCCGCTAAAGCCTCCACCGTTTCATCATTTAGAATCTGATTTTCTCTGACAATTCCATCATGCCCATCACTGGAAAATGGATCAAGAGCCACATCGGTAATCACACACAAATCAGGAAATCGTTCCTTGATCAAACGAACAGCCGAAGGAACCAGTCCCTCTGGATTGACACTTTCAGAGGCTGATGAATTTTTGAACCTGTCCTCAATCTTTGGAAACAAAGCCACAGCCAAAATCCCCAGATCCATGGCTTCTTCCAGTTGTTTTAGCAATACATCCACGCTAACCCGATTCACTCCTGGTAGTGGAGCAATCGGAGTGGAAATTCCCTGACCAGCTTCAATAAACACCGGCCACACCAAATGTTTCACCGATAACTCTCTCTCTCTTACCAGATTACGAATAGCAGCAGTTACGCGATTGCGTCTAGGTCTTTTTATCATCACAATCTCTACTTCAGGTGCTTAGCAAAAAACTTCTCAACCGCTGCATAAAACTCAAAGCGGTTTTCTTCATTACCAAAACCATGACCTTCATTGTCCTTGACCATGTAAGGCACTTCTACCCCACGAGCCTTTAAAGCCTCCACCATTTGATCGGATTCAGATTTTTTTACCCTTGGATCCCGTGCACCTTGAGCAATAAACAAAGGGGTCTTGATTTTGTCCACATGAAACACCGGAGAAGCCGCTCGCAAAAGCTCAGCTTCCTTCTCAGGATGCCCCACCATTTCATACATCATCTCAAGCATTGGCTTCCAGTAAGGAGGGATGGTTTCAAGTAAGGTAAAGATATTGGAAACCCCAACATAGTCTACCCCACAGGCATACAAATCAGGTGTAAAGGCCAAACCTGCCAAAACTGCATAACCACCGTAACTGGCTCCATAAATGGCCACCCGTTTTTTGTCAGCAATGCCTTGGGATATTAACCAGTTCACCCCATCGGTAATATCGTCCTGCATGGTTTTTCCCCATTGCTTAAACGATTTTTCCCAAAAGGCCCGACCATAACCTGTAGAGCCTCTAAAGTTCATCTGCAAAACGGCATAGCCACGATTGGCAAAAAACTGCACCTCTGGTCTGTAACCCCAGCTATCTCTGGCCCAAGGACCACCATGCACCAGAATAACCACCGGCAAATTTTTTAACTCAGCCTTTAATGGTAATGTCAGATACCCAGGAATCTTTAACCCGTCTCTGGCTGTATAACTGATTGGCGTCATGGGAGCCATTTCTTCTTCACGAATCCAAGGACTCGCTTGAGCCAAGAGCAAAAATTGCCCGCTGCTGGCCTCAAAATACCACCATGCACCCAAAGAACGATCAGACCAAGTGCGAATCAGAAATTTGTCTTCTGAGTCATCAAGATCAGTAACTCCGACTTCAAGCCCCGGAAATTCAGACTGCAACCTTGCATACATGGAAGCCCAGCCTGCATCCAAAAATTCTCTTTCGCGCTTATCTCTGGTGTACTGAACCGCTATCAGTTTTTTATATTTTCTGGACCAGCTTAAGGAGTGAACATCAACCTCAGGATGAGAAAAAATTACTTCTTCCTCCTGCTTAGTGACGGGATTGTAACGAACAATTACGCTTTTATCGCGGCCAATATTACTGGACGCATAAAAGGTCTTATTGTCAAAATCAAAAAACAGGGGGGACACCCCTTCTTTGAAATTTGTGGTCATGATCGGAGAAAATTCTTCACTTTCCGTCTCTCGATACAACAAGGTCGAATTCACTCCATCCGTGACATTGGCCATGCGAATCTTGCCGTTGTGATCCGTTTCCCAGCCTGTAATATTTCCTGGATTTTTGGCCGCCAATACCAGTTCGCCCGTGCGAATATTTAACCTGTATGCATCAAACACCTGAGGATTATCCTTGTTTAATCCCACGATCAGGGAATCTGGATGATCTTTTAAGTCATCAATAATTGAGGCTTTTACGCCCTCAAATGGGGTCAAATCCTTTTCTTCGCCCGTATTTAAATTAACTCCAAACAGGTGAAAATTCTCGTCCCCGCCAAAATCTCGGACATACACAATCGTCTCATGACCTTTAAAGAAAAAACCTGATAGGTCCCGATCCTTCACAAAGGTGATCTGTTTGGCCTTGTTTTGCCATGCCACCGATTTTCTGGCATCGGTTACCTCAGCCATGGGGATCACAAATACATTCAGCCGTTGATTCCAAGGCTTTAAAAAAGCCAGCATCTGACCATCAGGTGAGATGGAAAAACCGGCAATCTCTGGATTGCGGAAAAAATCACGCATGGGAATTTCTCGTACACACATCTTCTGCCCCCTGCAACGAGCTTCAATGGCTCGAATATTTAACTGTAAATCAAGTTTTTGTGCCTTCTGACGGATCGATTCCAGGCGCGAATTCCCGTTGGCATCTACACAATTCACAAGAGGCATAAGCCACAGTACAAGAAAGACCAACCAGTTCATAAAGCACCTTTCAGAAATTCTGACGCCAATGTACACCATAGTCAGAAATCAGCTTTCTAAGCCACGGGTCCCAGGACGATTCGTAGTATATGCCTAACCCTTTGACAGATTCAAATCCCGTTCGCAAAATAGGTGAGGTTTTACTGCCATCCAAAGACACCCCGGCCCCCACTTCAAAACTTCCTGCCCGATTGCTAAATCGTTTGCCCAGCAAAAGCTCCAGCCTATCCTGATCCCTAAAAGCCAGTGCGCTACGATTGGCAAAAAATTCATCCTGATCCCTGTGAATCACACGAATCTCTTGAAAGAAACCAGACTTCTGACTGTGTCTCAGGCCAATTTCTACCCTATCGGCTTTTTCCACCAAGCCCAATCTTCCTTGTGTACTGCTGCGGCTGATTCTAAGGTCTGCATCCAATTTTTGACGGATTTTTTTGGAAAACTCAAGGGCAACTTCTTTAATTCTTAAGTCTTCCTGGCTACCGATCAAATAACCTCTGAGTGGGCTTTCAAGGTAAGTAAACCTTATGTCTTTTCCAATCGAAAACTCGCGACTGTCCTTGCCATAGGCCCCTCTAAAATTCTCCCAGTCATAATTTTCAACCGTGTACAAAAGTTCTTCTTGCCCCACTTGCTGCCTAGCCTCAACTCCTACCCGAAAATCCCTTAGCGGATGACTGATGTGAAGCTCCCGCACCGTGATTTCTTTCTCTCTTTTCAAAGCAATAAAGGCCAGAGTCTCTTTTTCAATCGCTTTGATTTCAAGGGCCAGATCCTGAGTCTGTAAAAGAACCGTCTCTTTGAGACTTTCTTTTTCGCGGATTTCCTCAATCACCCATTCCGTACTCACTGGCTCTGGTTCGGCTTTCTTTTGAATTCGGCTTTCCGCCTCGGCTAACAGACGATTCTGAAACTCCCTATCATTTAAATTCGGGGCAATTTCTGTGAAGAATTGCAATTCCTTTTCACTCAAAGTCTCTAAATCCATAGCTGATCCAATCTTTAAGAGACTGTCCCAATCCTGATTTGATTTCAGCTCCTGATGCCAGACCGATACCCAATACTGGTTTTCTGGCTCGGCCAGAACCAACCGCTCCACCAAAAGCGCGGATTTCTGATAGTTTTTAGCTTTATGACAGGCTTCAAAAGCTAACACCAGTTCATCAACAGCCTTGGGGCGAAACAATTCACAGGCAGATGTGTAATACTGCGAAGCCTCACTTGAATTGCCTTTAGCCCCGGAATCATTGGCCACCATCAGTAGAAGCAAAGGGTCTGTACTGCCTAAACCAACCGCCTCCACGGCATACCGTGAGGCATTTTCAAGCTTTGAATGATAACGATTCCAATGGGCCAATAGTTCGCGGGAATTTTTGTGTTGTGGATCCCTTGTTGCCACCAGTTCCCACATTTTTGAGGCCTGATCCCATTGCCGTTTAGACCCATATACCGAGGCCAATGGCATTAGCCAATCTTGGGCATCATCCTTGATTGCCAGAATCATCCAACCTGAAAACGCTGGCTCTGTCTGGAAGGATTCGTTGGCAAAAACCCATTCAGAAACAAGCTCACGATTCTTTTGAGAACGCAATAAAAACCAAACCGTGGCATAGTCCCCAAGATTTAGACTTCCATCAAGGATTTCTGACCATAACCTAGTGGAGCCAGACCTCTCCCAGAGCTCTAACAAATAAGGAATGCTTTTGCTGGTAACACCGGCTCGATTCCAAACAAGATACAACTCTTCCGTCAATACACTTGATGTATCCTGACTCAGGATACGCAAAATCTTCTTTTCCGGATCCACAGATTCCAGAAGCTTTTTGGAGTACTCTTCAAAGTCCGATTTCTGTATCACAAGGCTTCGATTCGACTGAAAGCAAAAACTTTCTTTAACCTCACAACCCGCTCGCACAAAACGAGGGGATAAGTGCAAGGGCCAATCCAGAAGTGGGGCAGTTTCACTGGTAAACACCTCAGGAAAAACCGTCTTTTGTCCTTCAGACAAAGGTTCTCGACTTAACTCCAAGTTCATTCTTTCCGCAACTTGCAAAAGATTATCTTTGTTTCCCGTGTCTGCAATTTTTTGTAGTAACTGGGAGATGAAAACAAAGTCTCCATACATTAGAGCCAATTCTGTGTCCCACTGAATGCTATCCGATGGCAAAACCCTATCCATATTGTTTTGTATGGCCTGAAGTATCCTAGCATCAGCCCTATAAAGGTAGGCATGAGCCAATACCGGATATATACCCTGAAACTGGGATGGGTCCTTGTCCAAAATTTCTAAACAGGTTTCCACAATCCGAGCATGTACCCACAAGCCTTCCAACCTTGGACTCAGACTGGCAATAGCCGATGAAAAATCCTGTACCTCAAAAAACAAACGGACTAATCGGATTCTTTCCTCAAGACTTAAAGTCTCACGACGGGAATTCATGTTCGTCATTAAGGGCCGCGAATCACCCAGATCAGCCAATCTTTGAAGACTTGCCATATCCTGATTTGCTTCGATGCTTTTACTTAAGAATTGTCGAGCCTCAGCTACTCGCCCCATCTGCAAATACAGGCGCATGATCAGTTCTTTGCGTTTGGGATCTGATTCCTTTTCATCCGCTCTTAATAACCAAAGCAATTGTCTGTCCAGATCACCAAGGCGGCCAAAATACTCTGACACCAGAGTCTCCATCTCCTCATCCTGATGTCTTCTTAAATAGGCAAAGGCCAGATCAGGGGCATCCGAGCTATTTGCTTTTAGCTGAGCCAGAATAAAACCACGATCCAGGACTGATTCGTCTTTGTGCCCTGACTTAGGGGCCTCGTCTTCTCTTAAGCGACGAATTTCAGCCGCAGACGGAAACAGCATCCAGAGTAATACCCCTAGAATCACAACAATCAAGAACGCTTCTAAATACCCAAGTTTACGCATAAAAAACCCTCAACAAACCAAACGGCCTGTGAGAAGCGGCATGCTAGATCAGATTTGTCTGAATTGGATCCTTGGGTTTTTTATATCTGACAAAAATCGGGAAGATGGGACTGCTTTTGCTGATCTATATCAAATAGCACGGCAATGGCCTCAAGTAGAGACTGCTTTTTAAGGGGCAATTCCAAACACAGATCCTGATCCCTTCTAACTTCAGAATACGAGTCATATTCCAAAGCCTTATTGCCAAGCCCAACAATTACCGTTTCGGTTAAGAGCCGGTTTTCCAACTCACGAAGCCGCAATGTAATCAGAGCCGAAGCTGCTCCCACTGATTCTAAGTTAATCAGGATTAAATCAAAGGGCATGGCTTGGTATCGTGCTATTGCTTCCATTTCTGAATTGGCCAGATCAATAGAACAACCAAGCGTACTAAGAGCCTCCATAATCTGTTTTCTGGATTCCAGCACCGGATCAATTAACAAAACGCGCTTTTTTGAAAACCTCACCCAATCCATTTTTGAATGTGCCTCCACTTGCTTGGGGGCATGACAATAAAACGAAACCGATACCCGCGTCCCCTTATCCACTTCAGACTCAATGTCCAAATGCCCACCCATCTGAATGGCAAGCTCACGACAAATGGTCAAACCAAGACCAAGTCCCCCATAGCGGCGACGGGCATAATCCAGAGACTGGGTAAACGACTCCTGCACTCGACCAAGGGTTTCCTTGGTGATTCCAGAACCCGTATCCGTCACAATAATGTCCATTCTATACATTCCATCCAAAGGGACTACCGTCACACTGCTGTGTATCTGCCCAGAGCTTGTGTAACGAATGGCATTGTTTAATAGATTGCTTAAAATCTGACGCATCAGACTGACATCTCCCACCAAATACAAATCTTTGTCCACATCCAAATGCCTGTAAAACCCCAGATCCTTACAGGCCGCCATCTGCTCATAACAATCAAACACAGTTTCAAATGCCAAATAAGGGTAAAACTCCGAGCGTAAAATAGGAATCCGATGGTTTCTGAGTCTGGCATAATTTAGTAAATCATTGACCACACCCAATAAACTCTCGCCAGACTGCTGCACTATCAACAAGGCCTCGCGAATCTCCGCGTCCAGATTTTCGCCATGCAGCAGTAGATCTGTGATACCAAGGATGCCACTAATGGGAGTTCTTAGCTCATGGCTAACTAGGGCCATAGCATGAATTTCTCGCTCCAGAGCCTTTTGAGTATATTCCTGAAGTTTAATCAGTCTTTGGGCCTGTTGTTTAATGATGGTAATGTCAGTTCGTACTGCCATATAGGCTGCAATCTTCTGGTTGGCATCCAAAACCGGCATAATGGTAGAGAAAACCCAGTAGAGAGAGCCATCCTTGCGGCGATTACATATTTCTCCCGACCATACCTGCCCATGAGAAATTGTCTGCCACATCTCACGATAAAAGTCTTTACTATGCTGGTCGGATTTAATGATACGGTGATTCTGACCGATTAACTCGGATCGGGAAAAACCCGTTACTTCACAAAAACGCGTATTGGCATCCAGAATATTTCCACTGACATCGGTAATCGAAACCAGACAATGTTCATCCAGAATTTTTCGGTACTGAATGGCTCGATTGACAATATCTTGATTGTCGATATGGCTCTTCTCCTGACCACCTGTCGCGTAAATTATCTATGCAATCTAGTAAAATTATACTAGTATATCTTGTATGATATTTTGGGAAAAGGTTTGGCCGCAAATTTACACGCATACATATTGCCCTTAGTGAAAGGGATTAGTTTTAGCCGCATTTTTTTTAGGCTTGCTGGTTTTGGGCTTAAACTTCTGCAGGGTGCGTAAAAACTGTTCAAAGGATGCGCCGGCATAGGACTTAACCGCCAACTCAAATAAATAGGGCTCCATTTCAGCCTCATTTAAGGTTAGATCCCAACGCAAAGGAGTTTTCCGGCCCTCGATCTTTTCTTCAATGCCATATTCAGGTGGTTTCCCCCCCAACTCTATGATGCTTAGGCTCTCGGGTAAATCTTTGGCCTTGGCCTTGCGTCTTGTGTTTAGAAGCTTACAGGCTTCAGTCAGTTTTCCCCTAAGAGCCCTATCCCCGGCCTTATCATCAATCAGGTGTCGTAACAGACCCAGAAGACTTGTGAAATAGCGCAGTTCATAGCGATTGGCAACAAATCTGTTTAAGAGCACAAATTGATGTTCATCCCAGAAAATTAACCGTTCTGTGTCCACACGAAGCATAAAAGTTTGATACAATTTTTGCCTATGACTTGGCAAGGTATTCTTGAATTAGACGAGATAAAATCACTTTATTTCAAAACTCCCAGACAGGCGATTTTGTTTTGTCTTGAAGCTGTAAAGACGAATGCTTCCCAAGGTCAGGGACGAGTGGCCTCAGCTTGGGGTAGACATGCCTGGAACCAAAGCATCCGAGATAAAAGCGCCTCACAACGCATAGACTGCATTTCTCAGACCCTCAGTATTCTGAATCAACACAAACTTTACCGATTCGGCTCAGACTTTGCCCTGGCTCTATGTGGAGCTGGCCTGAAGCAGCATAATCCCAAATGGGTTTTTGAAGGAGTCTCTTTTTTATTCCAGCACTCCAATGACACTGGCATGATGCTTGGTTATCGCTATTGCCACCGACATAAAATCTATCTGGAAGATCATGGACTAGCGCTTGAAAAGAATCTTCCCGAAGTACCACCCTATGGTGAGAACTTTAGCTACGAGGATACAGAAGACGAGTTAATCTTTAAGCTACAAACCGGCTGGGACCCCACCAACCTAGAAGAAGAGCTGGACAATTTATTCTGTCTGGCTGTGGAAAAAAACCTGGATAATCTGGCTCAGCTTTTGCTTGATAAGGGACACCCACTTAATTCTGTGACCTTTTGTGATCACAGTGCTTTACACAAAGCCTGCCTCACTGACAATCTTGCAGCGGCCCGATTTTTGATATGTGAGGGACTGTATCCCCATAAAAAAGATTTAAACGCCAAACTGGCCCATGAACTGGCTCCAAAAACCTCTGACTGGGAGCAACTATGGCAGAATATGCTTTCTGTACCCTCTTTAACTCACTCTACCTGATACGGGGCATTGCCCTAATTGAATCACTAAGGGCAACTCAAAGCCAAAATCCGATATATGTCTTGTGTATGGATACAGAAACTTACAAGGTGCTTTGTGATTTAAACTTGCCTCAGATTCAGGCAATACCGCTGGAAAAATTTTTGGACTCCCGACTTACTCAGATTCAAAAGGAAAGAGGAGTTGGGGAATTCTGCTGGACCTGTACCCCATTTCTGATTGAGTATGTATTCAAGACCAGCTCTTTTAAACGGGTAATCTATCTGGATGCCGACACCTATTTTTTTTCTGATCCTGATAAAATTCTCAAACAATGGCCTTTGGAGCAACCATTGATGTTATCTAGGCACCGTTACCTTCCTGAATATGATCAATCAAAAAATAGTGGGATTTATTGTGTTCAGTTTAATGGATTTGATAACTCAAACGCTGGAAAACTGGCCTTAAACTGGTGGAAGGAAAAGTGTGCGGACTGGTGTTTTAATCGGGTAGAACCGAAGCGATTTGGAGATCAAAAATACCTTGATTATATAGAAGATGAATGCCAGATTTCAGCCTATATCCCAACACACCCTGGAGAAGGTATGGCTCCTTGGAATAGTAAAGATATTCACATCAGCCAAATTGAGAAGACTCCCATGGTACATGTCTTGGGAAGCTCGGCGGTTCCGGCCATTTATTATCATTTTCACGGCTTAAAACTGTTTTATGATTCCATGGTCGATCTTTGCCTTTATTATTATGTCCTGCCTCAAACCGTTTTGCAGTATATATACGGCCCCTATGTTAAACACCTGGCTCAAATCAGCAATCAATACGGATGGGATCAAAAGTATGACTGGTTGTCGGATGCGGAAGAACATCCCAAACGCACAGCCAAACGGCAACAACTAGGCACATACTACCGCTACAAAATTGAGGACTTACTCACAGCTTTGTAACTCGAAGATTTTCCAGTTCCTGTTTGGCCCTAAATGCCGTTGGTGAAAACCTGCGCCTTTCCGTGTTTAGCCAAGATTGAACCGTAAAATTCCAGAACGGTAAATCCTTGAGCCTTAAATAAATGGATTCTGCCTCCTGATAGCGGTTTTCTAAAACCAGCTTTTGGGCCAATAAAAAACCGGCCTCATCGCGTAAATGTGACCCCATATCCCAAAGCAATTTAAAGTATTGTTCCAACTCCTCGACCTTACCTTCAAGATTATAAGCGCAAAACATACTCTGTAAAATTGCCTCATCCCTTAAAGGGGAGTCTATAATTGCGATGACTTCTGAAAAATGTTTTAAAGCCAGTTTGTAATCCCGAAAGCGCAAAAGCTCAAGGCGCGCCATTCTGAATCTGGCACTTTGATACAACCTCTCCTCAGAAATTGGAACCTGACTGTAGCATTTTAATGCCTCCCTTGGTTTCTGAAAATTTTCATAGACCATGGCTTGCATATAGGCCAGATTGCTGGCCCTGTGAGCAAAAATAATCCAGAGGCCAGTTACAGCCAGAAACACAAAAGCAACTAGGGTCAAACGAGCCACAATTCTTGATCTTCTGCCTAGATGTCCTGGCTTCAAATGCATTAAATAGGCACAAAAACTCTCGGCAAAAAGATAGGTTCCACTACTAAAGATCATAAGAAAAAAGATATAAAGAAAGCTTGTGAATACATCCACAGGCAACTGGAATATCTGCCGAAATACCGAGGCCTGCCCCGAGGCTTCGGCTAAAGACATGACACAAAGTGAGGCTGCCACCAAAATCCCCATGAACAAAAGCGGCTGAAGCCAGATTTGCACCAAAAACCACTCCCCTACATAAGTGGCCTGGATTAGTCGATGAGCCCTGCGGTGCATGGTGGATAAAAGCAGACACAACCCAATAAAAAACAGGCAGGTTGGGGGATAAATCAGTAAAAATGCCCCTTGATACAGAAGTGAGTACAAGGACACCAGCAAAAGATGAACCAGAACCGTCTTAAAATAATCCTGGGGGCTGGAATGTGGTCCTTCGTACAGCATCCATTTAGTATAACCCTAACGAATCTGTGAATGCAAAACCACGACTTATTAACAAAAATTGTTAAAATGTGAATAGAATTGTGAGAACTTTGTCGAAAACCCTGATTATGAGATGGTTCTTGTTTGTATGTCTTTTCATTTTGGATGGCAAAATTAGTGCTACTCAAAAAATGACCGCAATTTCAGCCCGTCAGATTCGGCCAGCCGTACAGGATCGAGGATATCGCAGGCATCTCGAATCCATATACCGTCAGGACCCCTACAGCTTTTATCCGGTTATGGAACTATATTTTGATGAGGAATCTGATCTGAATCGTATGAAGATCATGAAAGGCTGGTATGAAAAAGCCGGATCAGAGCCTTATAATCTGATAGCCCTGATGTTTCTCTTCAATGCCTGGAATCCCCAAAGTCTGCCCGCAAGCCGCCTGCTATTTGAATTTTTAAACGAGCATTTTCACGAACCCAAGGTTCTGTCTTTATTTTTTTATCGCTGCCTACCTCTGGCCCAAAGAGATCAAAGCCTGACATTCACCAACATTTCGGAGCAGGTTCTGGGCCTGAATCGTATTCACTCGCAAAAAAATCTGCCTGGGCGCAGGGGCTTGTACCCAGCCAATCCTAAAGCCCAAATGATTGTCTTTCATGAATTGGAGGGACTGCATTTTCTGGACTACATGCTGCAAGCGGAAATCAACCAAAAAAGTTTTCTAAGGATTCGTGATCTACTGCTAGAGCTTTGGCAAAGGCATCGTCTGTTACAAACACACCTATACCGTCAGTATAAACCCTGGTTTGAGAAAGTCATTGGCTTTTATTCTGGCTATGGACCACTAAAAGCTCTTGAGGGCCCTCAGTCCCTACTACAGACCTATATGGCAGCCCGTCGCCATCTATTCTGTAACCAGGGAGTATGTGATCACAAACATGTTTCTGATTTAGAAGACATTTTACAGGTGGATGTTTTATTCAAAGAACAACCAGAACAAACAAATTCAACTAAAGAATGACAATCTTCCTGCCGATAACTTTTGTGGAAGGGAGAAACAATGAAACTTGTACTGAAACAAAACCTGAATACAGAAGCCGGAGTCATTTTCCAAAACGCAACCGTTGAGGTAGAACTAAAGTTAAACCCAGAGTTTACTATCTCGGAAAAAGCCAGAAGTAAGGCTTTAAGCGTAGATTCCCCAGTGGACAGAAGAACCGCAATGATGGCTTCCTCGTTGATTCAGGAAGTGATGTTGATGGTACCTGTTCGCAGTGTTCATACTCAGGCCAACATTATGCCTGAAAAAGCCGCTGTGCTTTTGGCTGAATAAGCTGTCTATCTAAAATGTAAAAAAATGGGTCCTGTTATGGACCCATTTTTTTGTACCGAATTTAATTCACTAGAATATAGTTCTTGCCATCAAAGTCAAGATTTGACATGCGAATGTATTCTCTTTCACTGAGCCGAAGCATAACTTCCATAAGAGGCTCCTTGGAATTAAAAAAATCATCGCAAAACTTTTGGACCGCCGGATGTTTTGGTCCCTCTTCCCTCTCTATCTTATCGTCCATAGAATCCTCCTGGGAGTGGAATGTGTGATACAGGCCAACCCATCGGAGAAAACAAGCCTTAGAATTTACAGGGACTTAACAGCTGAAACAGGAGTTTAGAACCTCAGGAACCATTCTGTTCCCTAGTTTGAATAAAATTGTTCAATCTTCCTCTGGAGTCTCATCAAAAAACCGCAAAAGAGCCATAACATCCGGGACATTTCCCTTCTCAGCCAGAAAGTCTTCCAGATCCAGCCTAGCGTCCTCTAAATACATATGGTTCTTAATCATTTTCAGATAAATCTTGCGGCTGTTGGCATAGTCACCAAGATAAAGATGCAAACGAGCCTTCAAACTCAAAAGTTCATCCTGATAAGGTTCGCGCTTCAAACCGCGGCGGCAGGCTTCCATAGCACAATGATACAAACCAAGTTGTTCCAGCATTTCTGCCAATACCATAAAATAAATAGCGTTAGGGTATTTCTCAATGAGCTGATTCAAAAGCCTGATGGATTCAAGCTCATTGCCCAAAGCCACATGAATCTGGGATTTGGCCATCAGGGATTCTTCCTCATAATTGGCTTCCCAGTTATCAATTGTACTGAGGGTTTTCAAAGATAGAAAGAAATTGCCAGTCTGAAAATAGCCTTGGGCCAGTCTTAGAACCAAATCCTGTCGGGTAGGATCAGAATTCAAAATCCAGTTATAGCAGATCGCGGCCAGAGCCGAATCTCCTCGATCCATGTAAATCTGAGCCAAGTCCTCAAGGGCCGCCTGATTGTTAGGATCCTGTCGCAACAGATCAAGATAGATTAGACAGGCCTTGTATATACGATTACGATCGTTATACCAGCGCGCCTTTTTGAGTTTTTTTTCTCGTACCTGTCTTTCTTCGTTCATATTTTCATTATAGCCCATATTTAGGCCGCAGGAAACAGGGGGATCAGTTGAAATCTCCGGTTCAATAGGTTCTAATATGCGGTTATGCTCAGACTTACATTGATTTTTATTTTTGCCTGCACCCAAATTCTTGCTACAGATAAACCCAAGGTTCTTAGAGATGAGGCCTTAGCCTTTGAGTTGGAGTTAAAATCCGGCCAACGGTTTTTGAATCCAAAGGAACTATCTGGACTGCATAGTGAGGCCGCTGCGGGTACTGTAGCTTCCTCGGGAGATTTTGTCAGTCTTTTGATCATGGAAGCCTATCCAGGAATGGATCTATCCTCATATGTCTCAGCCCTAATGGAAGAACTACCGGCTGAAGATGCTCAGGTTTTATACTTTGAAGAAGGCACAATTCAGGACAGAGAAAGCACAGAATACGGGTTTCGCGGTTTTATCGGCAAACAGGAAGTAATCTACCATGTCCAGGTGTTTAGCTATGGTGGTGTTTTTTACCAGTTAGTTGGTTATTCCTATGTGGACTCGAAAAACCCCGTTCTTCCCGACCCAAAGTCCCTGATCCCAGCCCTTCGACTCATCCCCGGCAAAACCCCCAAGCTTAAATCTTCCTGGGAACTGCCCGATTACGGGCAAAGCTGGTTTGTCGAGTCTCCCTATTATTACAATGCCGCCTTTGGAATTAAAATGAAACTGGAAACTGGCGTTTTTGAGCTGGTGCGAGAAGACTTGCTGCCAGAATTTCACTTAAATGCCATTGCCGCTTGGAGAATGCCGGACAAAGATGGAATTATTTATCTGATCGGATTTCTGGAGCCACTTTCGGAAAACGAAGCCATTCAATTCTGGAAATCAAGCTCTGGCCTGCCCGATCTGCAACCGGTTACTTCGACTCCAGGCAATCTGATTGTCTTTGAACGGGGCAACTTGAAGCTAAGGCTAAGATATCTTAAAGAAAATCAAAAGACGGTCCTTTTTGTAGAAATGGGCAATCATGTGGAATCCAAATTGGATTATCTCTTGGCCCGCAATCTACAGTGGATGGAGCCACAAACGCTTTCACAAACAATTCAGAAGTTAAAAGCACCTGAAAAACAAACCTATCTGGTTTCCACAGAACAGAGCTTCGGAAACAATGTATATGTAAATCGCGCTTTCGGCCTGATTTATAAGGAGCCTGAGTCTCATTTGGTGGAAGCCAGTATGGCAGATGGAGGTCTGGATTCCTCTTACCAATTGCACCTGAATAATTTTACGGCTGGTTACAACCTGCTTCTGGATCTGGAGGAAGACCAGTTTTCTAACGCCACTGAATATCATCAAAACTCCTTAGAGACGGTTTCTGCCGAAGTACTCCAACCTACAACCCTGTTTATCAATGACATCACTGGTTCGCAGATTCGACTCCCATCCCAGCCTGGAAGCTCCTGGATGTTCACAAAAAATATAAAGGATCAATACATTCGGATTTTTGTTCATCCCCGCAGTAGCTTTGAACCGTTGGCATTTCTGAAAAAATTTGCTTTTGAGCCCATCCGTTTTTTACAAAAGGATGGCAGTGTTTTTCGGGATTATCGTCTGAACTATCAGTTTAAATTGCCCCCGACCCCAAAGCGGTGCACTACAATTACCGGGCCTTCTATTCAAGCGGTTGGGGAATTGATTCAGATAGATGGTAAAGAATACAATCACCACCTTCTAGCCCTGAACGCCCCCCTGATAACCAAAGAAATTGCCTTGGAGCTGTTTTTAAGAGAAACCTCTGGCAAACTTTACCCAGAAATTTTAGACTCCAAGACTCAAAACTATCTGGGTCTGAAGGTGGAAAAAAGTTTCTATCGTATTTTATTTGATGGTAAAGAAAAAAAGATGGTTCAGGAAACATTAAGACGGGGAAGCACTCTGT
This sequence comes from bacterium UBP17_UBA6191, assembly GCA_002422125.1. Classification (GTDB taxonomy): domain Bacteria; phylum Muiribacteriota; class UBA6191; order UBA6191; family UBA6191; genus UBA6191. The sequence goes on along the minus strand of DITF01000277.1, from coordinate 10,366 downwards.
TTAGTGCCTTTACAATCCTGCCAAATCTAAAGGCAACCTGGACTTCCAGCTTTTTCACATCCTTTGATTTTCAACCCGAAATTCAAATTGAGAATTAAAGTTACGGCCTGTTTGTGCTATACTTGAGCACAATTTGAAGTCGTCTAGTGTCATATAGGAAATATTTACCATTTGGTGCTTGAGGTGTATATTTTTGATTTTCTTCTAAATACAGCATGGATTCCCTGGGCCATTTTGGCCGTATGGGGTAGTGTATGTATGTACCGTACTCGAAAAGCACCTGTCATTTCCAAAGAGTTTAAATATTTGCGCGACAATTCCATCCTGGATTTATTAAATCTGGGTAATATTGGAGTGGTCATCAGCACCCCTTCCAGGCAAATTTTATACTGTTCTCAATCCTTTGCAGATATGCTGGGCTATACTCAGGAAGAACTGGTACAAGTTACTTGGGATAAAATCACCGATCCCGAAGATGTGACTCACAATCAAAATGCCTATCTGGAATTTTTGAATGGGTTAAGGACAAGCTATCGCCTCGAAAAACGGTACCTAAAAAAAGACGGTGGTGGCCTACCTGCTAGTGTAGTCGTCACTAGTGCTAGAAGCGGTGCTGGTCACATTGATTACATTATTGCCTTCGTTTTGGATAACACTAAAAAACATATGGCCGATCAGCTATTAGGTAAAGCCTTGAAACAAGCCGAGGAGGCTGACAGGGCTAAGGCCTCCATCCTTAGTGATGTCAGCCATGAAATCCGCACACCACTGAATGTAATCTTGGGTTTTTGTGAGCTCTTAGGTATGGAACTGGAATCACCCCGGCATAAGGAGTACATAAAATCAATTGGCGATAGCGGCCAAACCCTTTTGACCATTGTGAATGACTTGTTAGATTTGGAAAAAATTGACAATGGCCGCTTAAAGCTTGTGCTTGAACCAGTCTTGATTGCTGAGTTTTTTCAGAGATTGCATTCCTCCTTTTTGTATAGGGCAAAACAACGCAATCTTAATCTGGAACTAAAAATTGGGGCTGAGGTTCCTGAAACCTTAATGCTGGAACCCGTACGGCTACGGCAAATTCTGTTTAACCTAGTGGGTAATGCATTAAAATTTACCCATTCTGGCTATGTGATTATCGAGGTTAAATTTTCTGAATTCGAATCTCAAACTGGATGCTTAAAAATCAGTGTTTTGGATTCGGGCATTGGAATACCACAACAGGATTTGGAACGCATTTTTGAACCATTTGAACAGCAATCAGCTTTGATTGGCCATCAGTACGGTGGTACTGGACTAGGCCTATCAATAACACAAAAGCTAACTCATCTCATGGGCGGAGATATTTCAGCCGTCTCTTCTCCAGGCATTGGTAGCACTTTTACTCTGGAATTGCCCAATGTTCTGATTTGTGAGCAAAAACCAAATCCAGAATCACTTCTGGCATCCGACACACTTCTAGAGGGTAAAATTCTGTTAGCTGAATCTGATGCTGCCAATCTTGAGTTTTTGTCTCAAAGTCTGTCCAGATATCCTGTTCAAGTCCTTAAAGCCAAAGACCTTAAAGAAACACTACAATTGCTGGTAGAACAAAACCCAGATGTTCTAGTGCTGGATCTGGCCCTATCTCCCTGTAGCTGTGAAGAACTTATGGCTCAGGTCTGTCAAAGCCCCCAGGGACAGAAACTACCCAAGGTATTGTTAAGTACCAGCCCACTTTTGGAGCACCAGCAAATCTTGAAACAATATCCAGATGTCACGATCCTGGTGAAACCCTTTTTACATCATGCCCTTATTCAGAGCCTGCATTCCGCTTTGGATCGGGCAAACGAATTGGCTCCTGCCGGCCCGCCACAAAATTTGCAGGAATTGAGTTTAAATCAATAATCACCGGAGAAATTCCGCAAGCCAGAAGAAACTCTGTTAATTCCGTAGGCAGCTCCTGATGAGTCACCAAAAAAAATTTCAGAGTTTCCAGATAAAATCTGGGATGGCTACGATACAGTAGGCGAATGGCGTGATCCATAAGATGAGAACGCCTCACTACCTCATGAATTTGATTGATGGCATCACTCTCAACTAAAATTATCGATTTATAAATCAGAATCTGATTCTCATCAATGGCTCGCCTAGTCTGTTCAGAGGCTAAAGAAAGACAAAGATCACGAACCTGAACTTCTTCTTGAGGAACCAGGGTCAAGGACAAATCCTGCCAAGCCACCGGGGTCAGCTTATCAGCCCGATCACCCTGCCACAGCGGTCTTTCTACTTCCTTTTGAAGCCTGACCTTCCCCTGATACACCGATTCAGTGAGGTCGCGGCAGGGTCCGAAATACCAAAGCAATTCCTGAACCTGCAAACCCATGTACAGATATCGCAGAATTCGATCCCTTGTCGTTGAACTCTTCATTTCCCGCCTCCAAAATCCATGTTAAGATTAGCTCATGGAAGCAAATTATCACAAGGAAATCGAGCACTTAATACAAAACATTCCCACAATAAGTCTGGCTACCGTTGATGAAAGTCAAATACCCCATGCCAGCCTTCTGCCATTTGTGTGGCATCAGTCCCATGGTCTTATGGTGTTTGCCTCAGCATTGTCACCTCACACAACCCACCTCAAGCACAATCCATCCTGCTCTGTTTTAATCTATGATTCCGTGGGAGTGGACCCCTTTGCATTAAAGCGCATGCAGCTGAAGTGTTTCATCTCACAGATTGCCACTACCCACAAGGACTACAACTCAATTCTTGATCAGATGCACACAAAACTTGGTCCAACCGTTTCCATGCTTCGCTCCTTGCCCGACTTTACACTCTTTGCGCTAAGACCAGAATCTGGCCGGCTGATTCTAGGATTTGGAAAGGCCTATCATTTACAAGGGTTTCCCATAACTGTAATTGAGCACATAAAAAAATAAGGCCGGCCACAATACCTGTGACCAGCCCGCTCAAAGCCTGATTATGTTTCTACTGTAAAAGTGATCTCAGCATCCAAGCAGTTTTTTCGTGAAGCTGTATCCTTTGGGTCAATAGATCGGCTGATGCCTCATCGGATGCTTTTTCAACTACCGCAAAAATGGAACGAGCCGTAGCCGCCACTAATTCATGATCTCTAGTCAGTTGCCGTACCATGTCTGTGGCCTCAGGCACGCCATTTTCCTCTTGAATCACGGTCAGTTTCCCAAAATTGGACCAGGATCCCGGAGCAAACTCCCCAAGCGATCGAATTCTTTCAGCGATCAAATCCACAGCCAATGCCAATTCCGTGTAATGGGTCTCAAACATCTGATGGAGGGTCATAAACATGGGACCTGTTACATTCCAGTGAAAGTTATGAGTCTTGATGTACAAGGCATAGGAGTCCGCCAGTAAGCGGGAAAGTCCTTGTGCGATTGCCTTACGATCTTCTGTATTGATTCCAATTTGTAATTCCATAATTCACCTCCTGAAAACACTGCCATTTTATACCTATCGTTCAGAATTGAACAGTAGATTCCAGTTATGAACTTAATCTTTTAAGTCTTCTGGTAGAGTAGTGCTATTAGCTTTTAGATGATATAGGCCAGTCAAAATCTCCCCATCCCATGTTGGCACTATACTTAAAACTCCTGTGACCAGTACCGGAATATCTACTAGGGCTAGATGAACTGGATTGGTTTTGCTGTCCACTTGCAGCCATTCATGAATTTGGGGAATCTGTCCAAAACAACAAACCATTGGATCCACGACCAAAATAAACTCAGGTGTTGTTTGAGCCGCAAAATCAACGGGAATTATGAACCCTTCAATAGCAACAACTCTATTGTTCAAAGCCCATATTTCCTCAGGGATCTCCTGCCTCAACCTGGCCTGAAACTCAGACAAATTTAAACCCTTGGAGGACTGGGCCACAAAATCCACCTCGACCTGAAAGGCACTTAACTCCTTAAAGGAAATGGGTAGGATCTGATCTGGCTTACTGGATTTAATTTTTGCGCCTAGCTCAAGACGGATTTGGGCCTGCTTAATGGGATCAGTAACCAATGGCCATTCTGGAACTGATTCCATCTCGGCTAGCTCCCGCTCTTTCATTTGCTTCCATTCTTCAGAAATCCTGTCCATGGGATTCACAGCTTTGCGTAAAGGCTGCCCCTCGGGAACCAAAATTTCTGGCTCAGGTTTTTCTTCCAGGCAACCAATACAAAAAATGCTTAGGACCAAAAAGAGGATTCGTATCATTCCTCATCCATGCCAGAAGCCGCCATATTAGCCTGCATGACATTACGATCCAGGGTACTAGGAGCATCCTGTGGTCCAGCAACCTTTTCATACTTCCCATCTCCAGCTTTCACATACTTGGTAAAACCCTTGCTGGCAATATTTTTATCTGACAAAGCGTCCCTTTCACTTTTAATTTTATTCAATTTGCTAACCTGCTTGGCTACGGGAAAATTGCAATAGGGACAGTGGGTGAGATTCGGGGCACTCATGCTGTGGAACACCTCAACAACCTCAGTAGTACACGGTTTTATGAATGTCTGTATATGCTTATATTCATATGTTGGCATATGTTTCCCCTGTTTTTGTGTAAAGAGGAGCAATTTCCTCTCCCTGTCGATGTACAATCCAATATCTTGATTTTAGTCCACGGTATTCCGTGTCTTGCTGAAACTCTTCTATAAACCCTGCCAGACCACCTAGACCCAGCTCTTTTTGTTCCCCCCGAGACAAGGTTCTGGAGGGCTTTTCAAAGGGCAGGCCCTGCCCACAACGCAAAGAACCCAAACAATCAAGAGTCAATCTACTTAATAATTCCCCTGCCATAACTGGAAAATGCACCTGCAAAAATTCTGCCAGAATTGTGTATGCCCGCCTCAGATGCAATCCACTAAAGGTCGGATGTCTTTGGACAAAAAAATCGCGAAACTGCAAAAAGAACTGCCAGGGACTCCCGGTAAGCGAAGCTGCCTCAATGATTACAGGTCTTAAGGCCTCACGATTAAAATAAAGCTCAAGTAGAGCTGAAATTTCATCGATTCTACGGATTTCCTCATAGGTCCACAGATTGGAATACAAAAGGGAATACGGAGGCTCATCCAAAAATACATACCCATGTTCTGCGGCTTTCTGCCTCGAAATGGAGCCCTTTAGAAGCTTTAGAGTCTCAATCTGAAGATGATGGGGAAGCTTATTAAACACCCAATCAAAAGACTCCTGAAACATGGTCGGCGATTCCCCACCCAAACCCACTATCAAATCAAGATGTATATGAACCTTAGTGTGTTTCAGCAAATAATCCAAAGCCTCTTCAAGCTTATCTAAGCGGCATCTTCGTCCATTGGTATCAAGCACCTCTTTATGAATACTCTGAACCCCAATCTCAAACTGAAACATGCCCTCAGGAACCGTCTTTAACAACTCCAAGGAGGACTCATGAAACAATTCAGCCGCAATCTCAAAATGAAAATTGCGCCCACTTCCGTTTTCGATGAGCCACTCCCAGATTTGATTGGTTCTTCGATAGTTCAGATTAAAGGTTCTATCCACAAATTTGATCTGTTTTATCCCCGGTTGATCCAAAATTCGCTGCAAATCGTCATAAACCCGTGGCATGGAAAAAAACCGTGAGCCCCGATCCAATGCAGATAAACAAAAGTGGCATTTATACACACACCCTCGGGAACTTTCATAATAGGTAAAATTACCGGCTAAAGACCCTGAATCCGGCATATACGGACTTGGTAATATATCCAATGGTTCAATGTCCTTGCTCGCAGAATTACTGACAATTCCTTGGTCTGGATGCTTAAAACTAAGACCTGGAACCATTAATAGCTCTGAAATCTGAGCCCCTGAATCCATAACCTTAAGCCATTGCTCAAAGGACTTTTCACCCTCACCACAAATCACATAGTCCGCCAAACCCTCCTTGAGATAGCTTTTAGGGTCATGACTCACTTCATGACCGCCAAGAAGCACAATTAAATCAGGATGAATTTTTCTTAAGGCTTTGATCAGGCTACGAGTGACTCCGATATTCCAAATGTAGCAGGAAACCGCCAGAATTTTTTGCACCTTTTGATGGACTGCATATAGACTCTCCTCAAATACAGCATTCCCCGAAAGCTCCAGAGTTTCAAACTGCCAGTCTGGCAGTAACTGTTTGCCTACGGCCTCCATACAATAAATGGCTAAATTTCTTTGCGTGGCTCTGGCGTTAAAAGAAAAAAGTAAACAATGTTTCATGGATGACAAGTCTATACGATTTTCGTTGTAATGTGTATGATGCTCCTATGCGCAAGGAATTATTACTCGAAAAATGTTCACGACACTTTGAGTTTCTGGTCAGTGATTACGGATTTAAAGCTCCCAAAGTCCAATCGGATGAAACAGAAATTCAGATGATCTGGCTCTCTCCCAAAACCGGGCTGGAGCTCATGTTTGACCGCATGGAAAATACGGCCTATGTGTTTTTACACCAATTGCAAAATGGCCGCTTGATACAGGATGACCCTGAGGACGATGAATCTCCTCTCACCTATTTCAGTATTGAAGATATAGTGGAACTAAGGGCCCCTGAAATGGATTTGTCCGAACTAGGTCCAGTAGCCGAACTCTCAGGACCTCAGTTGGATAAAAATCTGGAACTCCTGACCGGAATTCTTAAATCGCATTGCAAGGACATCTTACAAGGCAATTTCCACTTTTTTTCAACTTTGGAGGCAGTGGAGAGAATGCGACGGCAACCGGACGGATCAAACTGAGGTAAATCTTTAATGCTGTTTTTGAGAACATCTGGCTCTGAACATCTATTCAAAAACTTTACCCGATCCACCACATTTTTTTGCTATGGTCTGATAATGTTTCTTTTTAACTCCCTGTTTATAGGTGGCGATCTCTATCGTTGTTTTGATGGCAAGGCTTTTTATGGAAAAGCTAGTAAGATTCGATATGAGGGGAAAAACAATACTCATACAGTTTTGGAGCTGGAAACTGGCAGACCGTTGTATGTACATAAAAACATCGGGCTTCACATCAAGTCTGGGGACACGATCCAAAGAAGTGGTGATTCATTGTTTGTAACCATCAATGAAAAAAAATACCTGACCATAAGCTATGGCGCAATGGTGTTTTTGTCTATATCCATGCTTCTGATGGTATTGGGTCTATCCAAACAACCTAAAATTAAAGACCTCCTTTACACAGTTGAGGACAGTACCTTATTCTGGGGAATGTTTGGACTTTTCCTTTTGAATACCTTTCTGCTTTAGCTAACTATGCTAAAATTGGGCTTATGGTCCGCATACTGTTTGTCTTCCTTTTGCTTCTGCAATTTTCTACAGTTGCCTCTGATATTCCTGATGAACTGATAAAACTGGGAGAATCTGGAAATCTGAAGGCCCAAATGGCCATTGCGTCACGATTTCATGCTGAAAAAAATTACCGACAATCGGGGCGATGGTTATTAATGGCTGCCAGACAAAATCACCCTCCCGCCATGTACGAGCTAGGGAAAATGTATAAATTAGGTCTTGGCACCACCCCCGATCCTGACAAAGCAAAAATGTGGTTTACCAAGGCTTCCGAACTTGGTCATGCCAAAGCTTTGCAGGAAGTTACCGACCAATCCATAGTTATTGAACTAGGTGAATTTAAAGTTCAGGAGTCACAAAAAAATATCGCAAAAGTTACAACTGACACAGCCGAAATTCATTGGACTATCATGCTTAAACACTTGGAAAATGACCGCTTGAACGAGGCTTCACAGGCAGCAGAACAAGCGCATAAGCTTTCCACAGATCCCATTAGCTCAGACATCATTTTAGAGACATTGATTGGCTTAAAATTTCTTACCCATCAGTATTTGGATTGCATACGACTAGCAGACTCTGTACTAGAGAATAAAACCGATTTCAATTTGCTGCAAATGCGAGCACGATCGCACTACATGTTAGGTAATTACCAAGAGAGCCTAAGCGATTTTTCAGAATACATCGGGGTTGCTGGCACGGTTTATGTGAGTGAATCCAAGCCTGAAATCCTTGCCACACTAGAACCCAGTGGAGAAGTCCGCGTTCTGGTAAGCCCGGAATTTTCTGTGTCTGTGAAACAGATTACCAGCTTTTACCTTGGGGATCATGAAGTGCATTTTTATATAAGTCCCGAGGCCAGACAAAAGTTTGAAGCCTCTCACAAGGCCGCATCAGAGGAGCTGTGAGGAACAAAACCCAAAGGCACAATTTTTGTTTGACTCAGTTTGTCATGAAGAGCTAAACGCTCTGGCTTAAAGGCCATAAAAAAGCCCAGTAAAATTACCAAGGAACAAAGAGACCCAACCAGACCTAACAGTCCAGCGACAGAAGGCATAAACAAGGCGACTAAGCCCACGGGAATTGACACCACTAACCCGACCATCTTAATTAGATTGCGCTTAAGAATCAGTTTGCTACTAGCCCGAGTGCCATCCAGGTTACGAACTCCAATTCCCAAAAGAATTTTTCCAGGAGTTCCCTGCCAATCGGAATTTTCCATATAAATTGCAAAAGATATCAAGATCAGATTCAGGCCCAGATTAAAAAACCAGATTACAAACCCGGAAATTTCCACCGGCAGAAGAATGCCACACAAATAGGTCAAGGGCCAAAAACATAAAAACAACACCAAAGATACCAAAGCATCTAAAACACCTGCCATCCAGCGCACCTGCCAGTTCACTGCAACTGTTTCCAGCGTTTGCAGAGTTGGTTTTTCTGCCGTCCTCGGGGGTGTTCCCTGAAGCCACTTCAGCATAGCGGGGGACTGTAATTTGGGATTAAACCGACCCAGAAGTTTAAATGCCAGTGTTTGAATACTGAGCATCAATCCAGGCTTAGAATCTTCGGAACTTACGGGAAAAAATGCTGGTGTGGCTACTGCCACATCCTCTTCCTTCGGACTAATTTCCTCAACACTATCTACGAGTTCGGCTTCCTCGTGATCTTTGTCTGAATCCATTGCATAGGGCTCAGACTCACGAATATATTGGTTGACCTCAGACATGGTTGGTTCAGCCTGAGGTACTGACTCCAAATCAATTAGAGGCTCAAAAGCCGCAACATCATCTAAATCGTCCTCAGTTACCACCCCTTGAAACAGATCATCCAAGGTTTCAGCCGATTGAACCTCGGACTCCACTGGATTTGGCTTGGAAAATACAGGCAATCCATTCATATCCGCAGGTGTAAATCTGGACTGACATTTCATGGAATTCATCATACCCGTAAGACAAATTCTGACTTCTACCTTATTGAAGTGTTGGATAAGGTACTGGGATGCCTGATCAAAAAACCGAAACAGATCCACTTCCCCATCTTGTCTTTCAGAGGGCAGCTCATTTTTTACCGAAGTCTTGATGGTGGCTAAATCTGTTTTGTTTAGCCCAAGGTATTGCATCAAAGCCAGAAAAAATCGTGAATCTTCTTGGGACGGAGCCTTTAGTCTGCCTAGTTCCAGCAGAAATAAATGCATTACACGAGAGGTATAGGGAGCTTCCAGTTTAAACATAAATTTTGAATCCACACACCCTATCGCACTAAATCCCAAAATAGATAAGAGATTGACGCAATTGTAAGCAAGTGCTAACATCTGGACATGCGTTTATCCATTGAAGAAAGAAAGCCCATTATTCTGCAAGAGGCCGCAAAACTTTTGGCGTTTCACGGTTATGCTGGGCTCACTACCAGAAAATTGGCCGATGCTGCTGCCACCAGAGAAACAATTTTATATCGCTGTTTCCCCTCCAAAGAAGAAATTGTGCTCAGTTGTCTGGTACTCGCCAAGGACAAGCAACTTAAAGAATGGGAGAACATGCGTTCGAGTTCTTTAAGCTCCCTGGAAACCTTAAAAAAAATCGTATCGGTTTTTGTCGGTAGAAAAAGCCAGGAAAGTCGAAATTTTTTGATGCTCACCCGTCTGAATGCCGAACCATTACCCGAGGAGTTAAGAACTGAGGTTAAGGAAGTCTATTCCTCTTGGCTTGATTGGCTGGATATTCTGGTGGCCAACACGCTAAAGGAAATGGACAAAGATCCTGCAGCTTCTAGAGACAAGGCCCTGGCCCTGTTACATTGGGGAGTGGGGCTGGGAAATCTTCAATTGGCTGAGTTACCAGAGAGCCTTGATCCACTTATTTCAGCCAGACAGATGCAACTGGCCTTCAAAATGTTGGAGGAACTATGACTCGTCAAAGACTAATGGACTGGTTCGGACTCCAGATTGCCCCACAAGAACGAACCTTCTGGATTCTGGGATTATTACCGACCCTGTGCTGCTTATTGGGGTTTGCCCTGGAGATTCTGCCGCAACTGATTTATACCGTTTATAAAGGCTCATTGCTCCTACTACC
>DITF01000046.1 GCA_002422125.1 bacterium UBP17_UBA6191 | reverse complement strand
AGGTAAACCTGTGTTCTGTTTTTATGGACATACCCATCGGCCATCCATCCAAAACACTGGTGCAGGTTCTGCCAGAATGCCGGTGAATCCGCTTGAAACCTACAATTTTCAGGCCAGCGAGCTTTCAACCTGGGTTATTAATGTGGGCTCCTGCGGACAACCAAGAGACGGGGATAACCGCGCTTGCAGTGCCGTTTTTGACACCCAAACCCAAATGTTGCAGTTTACGCGCAGCACCTACGACATCAATGGCACACAAGCCATTTTTAAAGCAAGAGGAATTCCCGCGTTTCTGATTCAAAGGCTACAGTACGGGATGTAAGCCTTAAATATATTCCTGAAACAACTCTTTTCTAGGCGCAGGAATTACAACATGGGACACAACCATTCCCCTAGCCGATGCCGCTTCCAATGCCACTTCAACACTGGCCTTGACACTAGATAAATCTCCGGTAATCAGTAAGAAGCCTTTGCCTCCAACAGCCATGGCTAAATGTACTCTAAAAACCTGCCCATCCGAAGTCTTGGCTGCCGCATCCGCAGCTTCCACAATCGAGGAGACGGAAAAGGTCTCCAAAATTCCCAAAGCTCCGACTTGAGAAGGATCAAGAGTAATCGAGCCAGCGATGGCGCGAAATACATCAGGATGCAGATTCGGTATGATCAGTTCTTCAATCAAAACCCCTCTAGCTCGCTCTACCCCAGCCGCTACAGCCGCCTCAACGGAGGAAACCGCTCCACCGACCACAACCATGTACTTCCCCGAACAGATACTTCTAGCCACCATCAACTGAACATCAGCCGCCTTAAGCATCATATCCTGACAGGCATAACCCACAGCTATAGAGGAAACCTCAATCATGCCAATTGCTTCATCATTTTTTGCATTCATGGTTCTATCCTTCAATCAAAACACTGCTATCTATAGCACGGACCGTTCCTGATATTGAGGCGTGCACAAACGCACCTAAGCCTTCGGGTTTCCCGATCAAATCCCCAGCCTTCACTTTGTCCCCAACCTTGACAACTGCTACACAGGCCCCGCCCACATGCTGTTTTAAAGGAATTCGAACCCTGTCTGAACTAAGAACAGAATTGCCCATTGGCGCACTATTCACAAAATGATCGATCTGCAATTTTTTCATGAGTTTTGGAATCGGGGCTTTGCGGTACTTTGCCATGCCATGCGCTTCAACACTACCCGGCTTAAAGCTAAGCCGATCTTCCTTAGACTTTTGCTGAATCATGCGTTTTAAGTCCGTGGATACATTCTTGGGATCTAAATCTTCCGGACAGGCATAAAAACTGCACAAATTACACTCGCAACAAAATTCTGCACCCTTGACCAAATCAAAGACCGTGGCTTTAAATCCCATATTGCGCATGTTCTTATGCGGCTCGATGGGATGTCCTAGTAAATAACGAGGGCACAATTCTGTACAGAAATTGCACTGATCACAGGACGACTTGGCAATCTTGTCATATTCTGCTTTGGGCCTGGTGTACTTACGAACCAAATCATATTCGCGATTCAAAACCACAATCCCACCAGTAGTTTTTGCAATCCTTTCCTCAAAATCCTCGCTATACCGACCCATCATTACCCCGCCTATCAATAAAACAGGATCAGAACAGGTCACCCCACCTACAGAATCGATTACCTCTCTCACTGTCATTCCCACAGTCACTTCCAAACTAGCCGGATTTTTGACTTCTCCAACCACTGACAAAAAGGATGTGATTACCGGTCGATTGCGCTCCGTATTCAAAACAGTTTCCACATTAGTCACAATACAGCCGACACTAAGTGGGATATTTCCAGGGGCCACCACTCTTCCAGTGGCTTCCCATACCAAAATCAGCTCATCTCCGGCCGGATAGTAGTTTCCCATTTTCAAAAACTCCAAGTCCTGCATATGCGGCTTAAGAGCATCAAAAACTTCTTTGTATTTTTCTTTAATGGCAACAATACCCTTACTAGCTCCCACCTGCTGCATAACTTTTCTGAAGCCATCCATGCATTCCCGAGGCCAGCGCTTCAAAAGCTCCTTGTCCTTGTGCATTAGAGGCTCACACTCAGCAGCATTAAGGATCACTGTATCGGCCTTGGCATTGTATTTGATGTGGGACGGAAATCCGGCCCCACCAGCCCCAACTATCCCACAATCACGAACTCGTTCAAGAAATTCTTTCTGATTCATGGGACCAGTATATTTTATTCTTTCACAAACAGAAAGAGGTTGCGCTCAATCCTAGTATCCGCAAAGGTTAATTCCTCTTTAAAATGCTGACAAACCCCAAATCCTGAACGCTTTGCCAAAAATTGGGACTCCTCCCATTCCTGGTCCATTAGATTGGGACCACGGGTCAAAAGAAGGACCTTACCCGTCACGGGAGCCAGAGTGTGTATCAATTCATTGCTTGATCCCACAGCCCGAGCCATAACACAATCTGCCAGAAAATTAGATTTTGCCCAAACCCGGCTTTCTTTCGCCGTCCAGTGTGCATGTACTGTTTTAACCTTTAATTCCAACTCCAGGGCTGCCTCCTCCAGAAACTTGAGCTTCTTTTGCCGTGCATCTACTAATATCAATTCCAGTGCGCGATTTAAACCCAAAGCTATAGGAAAAGAGGGAAAGCCTCCCCCACAACCAAAATCCAAAAGATTTTTTAACTTACTCCCATCATAGTTGGCATTTACAACATTCCAGCATAACCAAGAATCCAGATAGTGCTTTAAAATTGCATCTTTATCCGATTCAATGCGAGTAAGATTCATTACCTCATTTTTAGAGGCAAGTAGAGTATGAAACCTCTGCCAGCGCTTGAGAATTTCAGGGTGCATCCCCGATATTTCTTGGGATTTTAAATGCAACCCAAGCATCTCCCAATAATTCTCTGCCTCTTCTGCCTTGATTTCGCTACCCAGATTATCCATAATATAATAGGGTGTGGATTGTCGCACAGCCAGCCTAAGAATACAACCTGACACCAAGGGAGTTATCATGCCAATTCTAAATGACGGTAGATTAGGGAACTGGCTTTGTTATGTTCTAGGAGACGCTTCCAAAGGTATTTGTGTGCAAAAAAATCAACACGGACCTGAGCATCGATCTGGTCGCATTGCTACCAGAGGATTTAACACACCGGAAGAGGCATTTTCATACCTCACTCATGATTTAGGCCTGAGCCCAGAAAACATCCGCTTTTATGTATCCAGCCCCGAACAGTTTTTTCTGACTGTTTGTGTTGGTGGCTCACAGTTGCCTCTGTCTGAGGATTGTATTATTAAAGGATTAAGACCGGCTCCTCCCGTGTTTTATTAGGGACTACTGTCCAACATAGGCTGAGAAAACAGTTAAAATATGCAACGGGCTGTAGGGTTGTTGTTTTGAGATCAACCTGTCGCGGCCACGGCACAAAATGAATGAACTCCGATCTCAAAATCCGCCCCATAAGAGATTCAGCATTAAAGTTATTGTATCATCGGGAAGACTTGGAGACATGTATGATTTTGTTTAAACCAACTCAGGTATACAAACAAAGCAAGAAAGCGAGTGAACAGAATCGAACTGTCGTAGCCAGCTTGGAAGGCTGGAGCTCTANNNCACAGGCTTCGTCAACCCCTATTCTATGAGCGATCCCTAGAGGTTCGCAAAACAATCTCATCCATGGCTTCTTCGGCCGCTGAACGCAGCTCCCCATCTCCAGACTCTCTGATTTTTAAGAGGGTTTTTAGGGCTTTTCTATCGCCAATTTCCTTAAGTACCTGCACTGCACCAAGAATCATACGGCTATTGGAAGTTGAGCGAATTTCCTTGAGTAAAATCCCCTGAACCGATGTACCAAACTTAACTATCGCATCACGGACATTTCTGTGAATTACAAAGGAAGCATCGGATAACAGGTTCAGTAAAACTGTCACATACTTGGGATCTCTAAGTTCCCCCATGGAATAAATTGCCCCTACCCGAACATGATCATCTGAGGATG
>DITF01000334.1 GCA_002422125.1 bacterium UBP17_UBA6191 | reverse complement strand
TAGGATCTGCCAAGAGGAAGTTACTTCTGGAGTTAGAATCGACACGATAAATAGCCAGGTAGGTGCCCGATGGAGATATAAAAAAATCGGGGTAACTATCAAATCCTTGAAGAAATGGTACTGGCTCTGTCTTCTCCGATTGACGAAAAATCCGAAAGGGCTCACCGCGCATCTTTCTGGCACTAAACCAAAGAGTGCCTCGGTCCACTTCAAATCGACGCACAGAATCTAAACCCTGTAATGCCATTTCAGCGTCTTCAAAGCCTTCGCGTTTCAAGTCAAATGGGACATGATACAACTGGGAGTTTTCTCCATGGCGGCGCAAAAACCAGACTTGACCATTCACATACCTGGGATGATACTCATCCTCTCTGGTTCGGGACATGGCCTGAAACAAACCTGTCTTCTGATCAAAGTAATATAAATCCCGATCTGCCCCCCCGTCAGGATGATCTCTTTCAGCCGGAATCTCAGAGAAAAAACCAAAACCCTTAAGTGGTTCTGTAATGGTAGTAAACACTACATCTGAAAATCTGCGCAAATCCCTTCCATCAGAAAGCATGGTATAGATCAGTCCGTTTCTAACCATCCAGATTCTACGAACAATTTGGTTTTTTGAATCCTCTTGTGTCTCCGATGCTGAAATTCCAATATTCACCGAAATCGGAGAAGATTCTCTATCGGATGGTTTTTGCTCCTGAATCTTTAATAGCACCCTTTTTAGACCGTCCTTGGCATACTGATTGGACGGATCATATTCCAGAGCCTGGCTAAAATAGCGACGGGCAATTTCTGGATAGCCTAATTCCTCAAAACAAAAACCAGTTCGGTTTGCCACGGAAGAGGCCTGAGGTCGGATTTTTAAATAATCGCGAAACAGGGCTACAGCATGAACTAACCTACCGGCCCTCTGATGTTCTATCCCATCTCTTAACAAAGACTCCAGATCCTGAGAACCTACAGTCCACAGCATAAAGAACATCAGCAAAACATATTTCACCGGATGCCTCCTGCTTCACTGGTCCGAGTACTTTTTTAACACCTTATTCATTTTCAAATTGGCCTCAGAAAGAAGTTTTTTAGCTATGGCTCTAGCCTTATGAATATCTGGCTCTTTTTCAGCGGCGGCAATAATTCTTTCCATGTGCTCTCTTAGAATAATACGACAGCGATACCAGGCACTGGAACGAGGTTCCATATCTCCATAAGGAAGTTGCACAATGGCTGCGTCAGCACCTTTGACATTTTTAACAAAATTTTGCATTCTGTCCGTGGCCAGAGCCTGTTTGCGAATTGGGACATAAAAGGTTCTCTCTGACCATTCAGCAGTGCGTTCTGGCTCAGAAAACCAGCGCAGAAAATCCCAGGCAGCCTTAGTTCTTTCAGGAGTCAAACCATTAAAAATACATACATTGGTGCCTGACATCACCGAAACCTTGCGTTTTTCTTCCAAAGGCACAGGTGCTACAGTAAACGGGAAATTTAATTTTGGCTCCATAAAGCGTCTTGAGACCACCGAGGTTATAATAAAGGCAACCTTTCTGGCCCCAAAATCATTCTGAAAGTTATAGCCCTCGGAGCGGTAGCCCCAACCTTCCACAATGGCCCTGATCCAAAAATCCATAGCATCCAATGCTTCCTGACTGTTGTAATACACTTCACTCTCATCTTCAGAGATACTTTTACCGCCTAACTGCAAGTAGGCAATCTGGTAAACCCAAGGGTCAATAGGAAAGGCAAAACCATATACACGGTTGGAGTTGTTTTCGTTATCTTCAGGAGTTCTCAGGCGCATCTGTGAGGTAGTTTTATCTACAACCACCTTTTCATAACACTCTTTGGCCACACGGCCCAACTCGCTCCAGGTTCCAGGAGACTGGGTTTCCCCAAGCAAATCCAAAACATCCTGATTGAAATAAATCACTGGAAAACTTTTGTTAAACGGGATGGAATAAACTTTTCCGTCATAGATGCTATTTTTTTTAAATACATCATAGAGGTCTTCAAATCCGTCCCATTCCTTAGTCAAGGGGGTCAAATCCAGAAGCGACTCTTCGCCTTTGTCTCTAGTAAGAAACAAGGTAACGGATTCATACATCTGGGCCAGATCGGGAGTCTTGCCCGCCATAACCGAGGCAATGATCTTTTGCTCTAAAATGTCGTAACGGCCCATAAACTCAGGGTGAACAAAAACCTTATCCTGAGACTTGTTATAGTCTGAGATCATGCTTTTTAAGACCTGACCAAGCTCTCCGCCCATAGCATGCCAAAAGGTAATTTTTAATCTGCCCCGCTCATCGTATTCGTTTTGGGGTAACTTCTGGCAGCCAACAAAAAAGATGGCTACAAACAAGGTAACAATAAGTCTAACCCTTAAGGCCACTGGCTGTATCTCCTTCCACAAAAAATCTTTGGGCTGCAAAATAGGCAATGACTAAGGGCAAAATACAAAAGGAAGATGCGG
Organism: bacterium UBP17_UBA6191; assembly: GCA_002422125.1. Taxonomy (GTDB): domain Bacteria; phylum Muiribacteriota; class UBA6191; order UBA6191; family UBA6191; genus UBA6191. The sequence continues at coordinate 3,680 of DITF01000334.1, read as the reverse complement.
CCATTAAAAGTTCCCATTCCGTGCCCTCAGATTGGGCAAAATAGGACAGCCCTACCTGAATGGTGCGCATGTGTTCTGAATTAGTCACAATCAAAGGCCAAAGCAGGGAGTTCCAGCTACCCAGAAAAGTGAAAATTGTAATGGTTACAATGGGAGGCAGGGACAAAGGCACCAGAATCCGAAACAAAAAACCCAATCTGGAGCATCCATCAATGACGGCTGCATCATAAAACTCTCTGGGCAACTGCTGGAAAAACTGTCTGAGCATAAAAATCCCAAACACTCCGGCTAGCCAGGGAACAATCATGGCCGCATAAGTATCTATCCAGCCAAGATTGGCCAAAACCAGATAGTTGGGGATCAAAAGAATCTCCTGTGGCACCATCATGGTCGCCAAAAATAGGGTAAACAATGCATTTTTATAAGGAAATTCAAAATAGACAAAAGCATAGGCTGCCAAAATGGAAGTCAGTACCTGTCCCAATGTGGTCAACAGAGCAATCAGAAAACTGTTAAAAAAATAACGGCCAAAGGACGGCTGTACCTTATTCCAGGCTTTGGGGTAATTGGAAAAAAGCCATGTTTTTGTGGCTAAATCTGACAATAGAACCTGTCGCAAGGGCTCCCTTTTCCGCAGTAGCTCAACTTCTACCGTATTCTGCATCACATGCCGAAGAATTCTGACCTGAACTTCTTCCATAGCCTCGGTTTGAAGGTAGTATTTAGGCTGAGGCATCCAGGTATCTACTTCCAATACTTCAGCCGGACTCTTAAATGATGTCAAAAGCATCCAGAAAAAGGGAAAACACATTAAAAATGCCCCCCCTATCAGAAGCAAATGAATCAGAAAGCTCTTAACAACTCTTACAAGTGAGCGAGACATTTATCCTCCATAATGGACGCGCTCACCCACATACCGGCGCTGTAAAAGTGTCAGAATAAAAATTATCAAAAAAACCACATAGGCCAAGGCTGAGGCATAACCAAATTCAAAGGTCTTAAAGGCCTTCTCATACAGATAAAACACTGCCACAACCGTGGATCGTTCAGGACCACCAAAAGGAGTCATCATAAAAATCTGCACAAATACCTGAAAGGAATGAATGGTGGACATAATAAAGATAAAAAAGGTGGTCGGACTTAACAAGGGCCAGGTGATGTGTTTGAATTTTTGCCAGACCGAGGCCCCATCAAGATCGGCTGCCTCATACAATGAGGGTGGAATGTTTTGCAGTCCGGCCAGAAAAATTACTACATTGTAGCCTAGTCCCTTCCAGATGCTCATAACAATAATGGAACACAAGGCCACGGATGGCCCATGCAGTAAATCAGGCAAACCAAATCCCATGGCCTGAGCCATGGACTCAAATATCCCCCTAGGTTCCAAAAGCCATTGGGAAGGTGACATACCAAAGGACTTCAAAAGTTGATTAAACAATCCAAATTTAACATCAAACAACCAGTTCCATACCAAGGCCACAGCCGCAATTGAGGTGATGACTGGCAAATAATATACCGTTCGATAGATCCCTAGTCCCTTGATTTTCTGATTTAGTAAAAGTGCCACCAGTAGAGCAAAAAACATACCTAATGGCACAGACCCCAAGGCAAAAAAAACCGTGTTTATCATGGCTTCCCAGAATCCAGAGTCTTCCAAAAGATCAAGGTAATTCTGGGCCCCAATAAAATGTTGGATAGGGTGTTTGAGGGTGCCTCTATGCACTGAGAGTAAAAAGGAGTAAATTACCGGCAAAATGTGAAAAATGAGAAGAACCAGAGTGGCTGGCAAGAGGTACCACCAGGCACTGTAGTCCTTTTTATTATGGCTCATGGGCCGCATTATAGATCAGATGACCAAGGACTCGGAAACATTTTCAACGAATCCATCGTATGCAGTTTTGATATGCGCTTTATTACCTGGTCCCAAATATTTATTCAATTGCTTCTGATTTGCCATCCAATCTTTGCCATGGATGAAAATCTACAATCCGATTTACTCTCCCGCATGTCTCTTCGTGAGCATTTTGCGACCACCCTTTCTACTAGAGAGCAGGAACGATACGACCTCGAATCGCAACTGGACAACTTAAGAGCTATTGAACCCAGAAATCAGTACGAAGCACAGCAAAAAGCTATGCAGGAGCGGGAACTCTTATCGCAAATCCAGGTTGTTGAGAGATCGGTTGTTAGCACGCAAAGGCAGCTTCAAGATACCGAGGTCAGATTAAATGAGGCCAGAACCCAAGCCCTGACTCAAAGAGATCAAAATACAACCAGAGACATCAGTGTTATTACGGCAGCCGCCAATGTGGCCCACACCCAAACTGCTTTGCAAGCCGTAAGGGATATGCCTCTGGCCTTTAATCGTCCTCCCGTACCCACCACTGGGGTAATCGCCCAAAACGGAAATGTCACCACCACAATTGAACAATGGAGAGACGGTAGCCACTACCGGGTCAACCGATACACTGACGGTCCGAATCAGGGTCGATTTGCTGAAGGCGGCAGGCAAAAACTCAGTGATGCCGAAGTGCGTCAGATGGGTGGACAGTTAAGAACCCAGCATGTAGAAGGCCTTCGTACCAACCTCAGCACTTCCGAAGCCAGAATAGCTGGGCTTAGACAGGAGCTGAGTCAGGCACCTAGCTCCCAAAGAGCAGAAATTCAGAATCGCATCGACCAGCAGACCAGAACTCAACAGGAATTAAGACAGGAGCTTCGTCGGGTGGAAGCCCGTCCGGTACGGGATTTTGTGGTCAGCGGGGTTTCCTTTGCAGCTATGTCTGTAGCTATAACCGCGAGCTTCAATATCATCAGTCAGACCGTTGAAAATGATGGAGATCTGAGTAAAGTAGATTTGGCCCAAGCCACAGCATTTGTTACCGAAGCCACCTTTTGGAGAGATCTGTCCGGCACTTATTTTGGCGGTATGGCAGGTCGTGCGCTGACGGCCTTTTTGCCTGGACCATTTCGGGTTTTGGGCACTATTGCCGGGGGAACCATAGGTACTCAACTTGTATCCGGTCGCTGGCGTGAAGCTGACTGGGCCATGTTAGGGGCTCAAACTATCGGTAGTACTATTGGTTACCTTTTAGGTGCATTTATTGGCTCTTTAATGGGACCGTTGGCCCCAATCGCAATTATTGCCTTCAGTATTGCTGGTGCCTGGTTAGCTGAAAAGGCACTGGAGTGGATTCGCGGGGTATTTTCCCCAAAAATTACATCCTACAGGCCAGATGGCTCCAACATGTCTGATTCTGCCGTAATTGATACCTTCCGTGAAGCCTTAGAAGACTCCAGTTTTCAGGAACTTGAAAACCTGTCCACCGAAGAGTTAAGAAAAGAATTGTGGGCTACTCACAATGAATTGGTGGCCTATCAAGAGAGAGGAAACCAGGCCCAAAGTGATGAACAAAGGATCAATTCGAATGCTGACATTAAAGCAAAACAAATTGCCCACGAAAAAGTGCGCCGAGCCCTTGATAGACGACGCATGCAGCATGCGGACTTTAACCTGAATTCCTAAAATTTCTAAACTTAAAACTCTTTGATTCCGCTTACTACTAAGTCTGTATATGGAACAAAGTATGAAATTCAAAAAAACTCTGGTTTCTGACATTGGGGATGTCATCATAGGCATTACCCCCGATGATATGTACGCTTATCTGAGTTTAATCCCA
>DITF01000350.1 GCA_002422125.1 bacterium UBP17_UBA6191 | reverse complement strand
CGGCTTATTCTTACCGGGTTTTATCGTCTCTTAATGGTACAGTTTTTGGATTGCCTTCAAGACCAGTGACCGTAACCCCAAATGCCGACCCACAGGAATCTATTAGCATTCAAAAAGTCAGTTTGAATCAGGGGGTTGAAAAGGTAATTTTTGGACAAGCTGATTCTATATCTGTACCGGCCATTCAAGATAGAAGTGGGTATCTGAGGTTATTTTTACAGGCTCAAAGTCCCAAAAGCCAATCGCAAAAACTATTGGTAAAGCTCTATTCTCAAAGAAATTCTCAGGTATTAACCAGAATTGAGCAAGAGGTATTGTATCGAGTGGCTGACTCTCAGAATGAGGTCTTAAATCAGGTTAATCTTGAGCTTCCAGATTGGGTAAGTAAGGTTGGAACAGAATTCTATTTGGAAATCGGCAATAGCCGCTTGCCCAGTACCGGTACCACTAGTTTTGGATTTACTGCCGTACCAAAGATGCAGGTCAAATTATTTCCGCTAAATGCGAATGGGTTTACCATACCCCAGAATCTGCATGAATCGTTTCGGCTAGAGCTACAGAATTATTTAACGGCTATGTTTCCGACAGTAGGTGTGGAGGTTCAATTAGCAACAGTTCCCCAAGGTTATGCCAATCTAGTTATTAACACTGATGGTAGTTGGACCACGGAGCTGAATCGATTTGATGCTTTAAGAGATGCAGAAATCCAAGGGAACCCAAATCTGGCCCCAGTATTTTATTACGGTATGTTTCGCCCAACTTCAGAAGATCAGGGGGGAGGCTTGGCTGGTCTGGCTAATACAAATACGGAGTATCCAGCCCAGAATAACCCCCCAAGTTTAAGTGGCATTGGCTTGGCTTGGGATGTAAAACTGTTTGTTGAGACAGCGGCTCATGAGATCGGACATAATTTGGGTAGGCTGCATGTGAATGGTGTGGGTGAAGGTTGTCAGGCTCCTGATGGAGTGGATGCAGGTTATCCTCATGCCAACGGGGTTATTGGCAAAACAGGATTGAATATTCTGACTAGGCAGCTTCTGGCCTCAAATTATTACTTTGATATTATGAGCTATTGTAGTCGGGTTTGGATCTCTGATTATAACTATAAGGCCATGTATGACTTTTTAACGGCCCTCTATCAGAATAATAATGTTGTGGCCTCCATTTCACAAATTCCCAAACAAGAGGGAAAATTCTTTCGTGGCTTGTTACATCAGGATCGGGCCGAGATGACTAGCGTGTTGTCTGGGAAAGGGCATGTTGTTAGTGGGGATTCTGGATTTAAACTGCGAGTGGTCAATGATCAAAGTGAGTCGTTTTATCATCCCGTGCAGGTGATTGATGTGGATCATTCTGAATCTTTATCATGGAAAGCCTTTGTGCCGGGTTCTCATGGGATTGTGTCGGTTTCTTTGATCCGTGGACTGGATGATATGGTGTTTTTTCATGCTGAGGAATCTGTGTCACAAGCTTTGGTTTTGGCCTCAATGTCCCAAGTTAACCCAGTGGTAAGGGTGGGTCAGGATCGTTATACATTTTATAATCAGGAGGAAGTCAAAACCATGGTGAGATTATCTTCAGATGGGGGATTAACTTATGCGGTGCTTGGATTGGGCGTAATTAGTGAACTGGAATTTGTAGCATCAGCAAACGATATGCTTGAGGTTCAGTGGTTCTCAGGTCTTAATCCGGTGGTTCGAAGTTTTATAATTCAGTAGTTATGTGGTTTTTATCGATTCGGAAATCTTGGCCCCAGTTTCTGACCGTATTATGTATCATATGGAGCATTGTCTGCACCCGTGGTTACATGGAGTGGCGGGCCATCAACAAGATTTTAGGTCGCGCCACCAGTGAAACACAGGCCCGATATTTTGGAATCAGTCTGGCACGACTGGAGTCGAGGATTCCTGAGATTCAGAAGGGCATGGAAGAGGTTATCACCAGGCTTCAAAACAATGAGGCCTTTGAGATTTTATCTCTGTCCTCCCAGTATCTGGATTATATCCTTGTTTATCGTGATGGACAGTTAGTTTATGGTGACCCTGAGCATGAAGCCCTGCACACTGAGTCTTTAGAATATGTGGAATTACAAGTTGGAGTAGCAAAGGGGCACCGGGGAGTTTTGATTTCTTTGACTCGTGGCCAGTACCGAATTTCTGGACTTGTCAAAATGGAAAATCTTTTGAGTCCTTATTCCAAAACGGCAACTGTTTATGTTTTGAACGCTGAAGATCTTTCCCAAATTCAAAAGGGGCGAGGGGATCTTTATCCAATGTTATCTCCTATCCAAAAGAGCCTTCAGAATTTGATTAAGGATTCTGGATTTGGCTCCGGGCTAGGCCTTCGGGGCGGGTATCAGGGAATCTGGCAAACTGGACCCTTTGATGGGGCTTTTATTCAGGAGCAAATTGCGCTTGGGTTTTTTCCCCAGCATGATCTTTGGTTTGTAGCCTGGGAAATTCCCAAACCATCTTTAATGCAAAGGGAGAGCGTACGGCTTAAAATTCTCGCGATTATTACCGTGGTGGGACTGATTTTATCTGTTCTTGTGAGCAGCCTGTTTTTGTTGTACCAACGCTATAAACTGGAGTTAAAGCGCCTTGAGGACATCAACTCGGTTTCTAGGGACTTTATGTGGGAAACCGATGAAGGCTTCCATTTTACCTATTTGTCCAACAGAGTGTACTCGATATTAGGTTATACGGCTGCCGAACTTCAGAGCTGGTCTTTTATGAATCTGGTAGAAAATGAGGCTGAAGTCCGCAGCAAGCTGCATTTGCTTTTTGAAAAGAGGCTGCCTGTTGTCGGTTTTGAATGTCGCTTGATTCATAAACACGGATACCTGGTTTGGATTAGTATTACGGGAATTCCTCTAATGGAGGGTGAGAGATGGGTGGGTTTTCGTGGTAGTTGCGCTGATGTAACCCCTCAGAAAAGTCAGGAAAGTAAACTTCAAGCCTTGTTTGATGGCTCTCCTGATGGGATTGTTTTACATGATGAACAGGGTAAAATTCTGGATTGTAACCATACCTTTTTACAGCTTCTAAATACGACAGAGCAGATNNCTGGAAGGAAATTCTTTATTGAACTGGAAGCCCCCCGGCAGAATAGAGGAGCTTAGACAGATCTGGGCCGAGTGCCTAAACCAAAAAAATACCATGAACTTTGAGTCTGAGATCATTCCACTGGAAGGCAGTGAAATTCCAGTTGGTGTTAAGGTGGCCCCTTTGGAGATTGATGGCAGGGTGATTCTTTGTGCGGTGTATCGGGATATCACCCAGATTAAACATGCGGAACAAAAATTGATTGAGGCTAAAGAAGCCTCTGATCAGGCCAATAAATTAAAGTCTGATTTTTTAGCCAATATCAGTCACGAAATCCGCACTCCCATGAACTCCATTTTGGGTTTTGCGGACATTTTGCAAAAGGAGATTCAGGAACCCAAGCTATTGGCCTATTGTAAGTCGATTGATGATGCCGGGAGGCAGTTGTTATCACTTTTAAATGATTTGCTTGATTTGTCCAAGATTGAAGCCGGTAAATTAGTTTTACAACCAAAACCTGTATCGATTGTCAGAATCTGTCAGGAGGTGATTGAGATATTCAGTCTGAAGGCTAGGGAAAAGGGCATAGATTTGGAACTGGAATACTCTGACATACCCAGGTATTTGATGCTGGATGAGCTTAGAATCAGGCAGATATTATTAAATCTGGTGGGAAATGCCGTCAAATTTACGGCTCGCGGCAAAATTGTCATCAAGCTACAGTATTCTGTCCATCTAGTGATGGAAGTCACAGATACAGGATGTGGAATTCCTCAAGCAGATTTTCAAAGAATTTTTGAAATGTTTGAGCAGCAAAGCCCCCATATGAATCGGGCTGATGGGACCGGTCTTGGTCTTTCTATCACCCAGAAGTTAGTTAAGATGATGAATGGACAGATAAAGCTTCAGAGTGAGTTAGGAGTGGGCTCAACCTTTAGTGTGGAGCTATTGCATGTGGAACAACCGGACTTTTCTGAGGATAGAGCATTATCTGTGCCTGCTAATGTCTATGATTTGAAGGGTAAAAATATTCTGATTGTGGAAGACAATCTTATGAATATGACTCTGATGGCTGAGTATTTGCGAAATACTCAGGCCCGTATCTATAAGGCCTCCGATGGAGTTCAGGCCATTCAGATTTTGAGCGAAGTGACCCCCGATCTGATTTTATTGGATTTAGCCATGCCCAACCTTAATGGGGAACAGTTTTTGCGGGAAATGCAGTCTCGGACCAGTTTAGTTTGTCCGGTGATTGTGATTTCAGCCACCAATGAAAAGCAGGTAAGACAGGCCTTTACCGGTTTACCAGTTCAGGCATTTTTAACCAAACCTTTATCCAGACAAAAACTATTTTCCGTAATGGAGGAGGTTTTTAAAAATTTTGAGGATACAAAAGGAGCAGAGTGCCACCTTACAGGCTCCGAAATCAATGAGATCATGAGTACTCTGGAAGGGGAGATGTATCAAGAATTACAAACTGTTCGTTTAAGTAAAAAGGTGCATATGATTCGCCAGTTTGCTGATAGACTTATGCAGTTTGCAACCAAGTGGAAGTTACCTGGCATAGAACGATATGCACGAAGACTGAAACTAGAGGCAGATTCTTTTAGTATTGCCGGAATGACGGAACAGATGAATGGTTATGAACGGATGGTTGAAGAGTGTCGCAGACTGAGGTTAAATCCGAAACAGGGCTGATTCTGATAGTGGATGATGAGGACAGGAATCTACAGATTCTTGGCTCTATTCTGGATCGAGTTGGTTATGAGGTGATGTATGCTCAAAATGGCACAGAAGCAATTCAGGCCTCAATTCAGGAAACACCGGATTTAATTCTTCTTGATGTAATGATGCCAGATATGAATGGCTTTGAAGTATGCCGTCATATCAAAGCCCTGCCATCTACTGAACAGATTCCCGTGATTTTTGTGACTGCCAGAATGGAAGCCTCTGATGTGGTGGAGGGTTTTTCCTGCGGTGGTTGCGATTATATTACCAAGCCTTTTGAGGGTGAAGAGCTTTTGGTCCGAGTCAGAACCCAGTTGGAGCTTAGACGAGCCCAAGCTTGTCTGGCTGAAAAAACCATGGAGCTAGAAGAGTCCTTGCGCACAGTGACCTCCAAAAACATGGAGCTAGCCAGCCTTAATCATGAAAAAAATGAGATTTTGGGTATTGCCTCTCATGATTTGAGACGGGGTATTGCCAGCATTATTGGATTGTCTCAGCTTGTCAGGGATGGACAGGATTTATCTTTAGCTGAAATCCGTGAGATGGTAGATATGATTGAGGAAGAGGGTATAAAATTAAATGAACTTGTGACCTCACTAATTGATGTTCATGCGATCGAGCAGGGACATATGAGTTTTTATTTTCAAATCCTTGATCTTCGGCATGTGCTGGAAAACCTCTTGCGCCCTTTTATTAAAACAGCGGCTAAAAAGAAGATCCAGATAGAGTATTCGCTTGGGGATGAACCAGCCCCAGTGAACGCCGACATTCAGGCTTTAAGACAGATATTTGAAAATCTTATTTCAAATGCCCTAAAATTTAGTCCGATGGGGTCGGTGGTTGGGGTTTATATTCGCAGTACGGATACAGGATATGAGGTTGTAATTCAGGACCGTGGTCCTGGCTTTAGTCCTGAAGATTTGCGTAAGGTCTACCATAAGTTTGCCCGTCTTAGTGCCCGGCCAACAGCAGACGAAAGCCCAACGGGATTGGGTTTGTCGATTGTTAAAAGTCTGGCGGATTATATGCATGCAGAACTGAAATTGGAGACCCAGTTAGGTGTGGGAAGCTCCTTTATTGTCAGTCTGACTAAGGCTGAGTTATCAGAGTTGGCAGGCTGAAACTACCAGTGCCATTTATGGCCGCCGTAAACTGGGTTTCAGCCGAACCAAGCTCGGCCTGTTCATTGATTAAAAATACCTTTACAGTCAAAGGAAATTCCACCGGAACTGAGGGAAACACAAAGGTGCCAGCCTGAATGGGGGCTACGACCCCAAGCTCTAAAATGACGGCCTGATTTGAGGCAGAGGGCCTTCCGGTGCCGCCCAAGGCAGTACTAACCTGCCCGATAACCGAAACTGTCTGGGGAGTTAGGCTCGGAGTGTAGGAAATAGTTGTGGCTCCGGCTATCGGTGCAATGATGTTGGGTATGCGAATCGGAAAAAAACCACGCATAAAAATATTTACATGAAAGGAGCGGACTCTATCCGGTGTGCTCGCTGGGACAGTAACCCGAAAATAACCAGAATCATCGGTCTTCACATTTAAGGATTCTTTGGGTAATCCATCTACTAAAATGGTGGCTTGAGAAAATAGATTGGCACTAGGCAAACCACCAAGGTTAATAAATCCTTCAATTTCGGCTAGTTCTGGTTCCATCTGTAACACTTGTTCTAAAACCCCTCCAGGTGCTGGTAGCAATTGAGCCTGAGTCTCTTTAAAGCCTGGGGCCAAGACAGAAACGATTAAGGGTTTTTGGGCTTCGCCCGGTTCAGTGGGAACATCTACGGCATAAGTCCCGTCACTGGTTAAATAGGCCTGATTAGTACCAATGGTTACTGTGGCTTGTGGCACGGTTTCTCCGGTCAGGCTATCTACGATTCGGATGCTGTAGCGGGTAGTCCCAAACGCACCTAAAGATTTCAAAGAAACTGGGCCCATAACAAAATGGCCCCCAGATTCCACATAGGCTTTTAAATTTGTGGGTCCAAGTTTTGTGCCCCCGGTTGTGTTATTGGATTCTTCGGCGGATATGGTTTCATATCCATACTTTTGAAACCCCAGAGCATATTTACCAACCCTTAGATTATTAAGTACATAATTTCCAGCCTGATCAGAAATTGCCTGCCGAATAATCTGAGGCTCGCCTTGAAATACCGCAAACACGGTAACACCACCAAGTGGTTTGCCTATTCCCTCACGAACGCTACCCGATATGGTACCGTTTTTGACTCCGGCAGATCCGCAAAAAATATGCGACACAAAGAGTAGTAATAAAAGAGAATAGATTCTGAGCATAAGAAAAGTATAACAGGGAATTGTTTCCGCTACGATAGTAACGGAGTATGCGATTGTTAAAATTTGTATTTTGTTTTTTATTGAGCCTGTCGTTATGCGTGTCTGAGGATACTCGAACCGGTTTAATGGATGAGGCAGCCCATGCCCTTAAAGCCCAGGATTTTTTGAAGGCTTCGACGATTTATCAAAAACTGTATGAACTGGATTATGATAAAACTCCTGAATTTTTGGCTGAATATGGATTAATTCTTTGGAAGGCCAACCAACCAATCAGAGCCCGAGAACTGTTGTTACATTATATTGGCACGGCCGGAGTCGAAGGCCGATTTTATGTTCCTGCTCTTCAGGCCCTGAGTCAAATTGCTCTAGCTGAACGCAAGGCACCGTCGGCCCCTAAGCCAGAGGTTACCCAAAAACCAGTGGATTCTGGTCGCCGAGAAGCTCTGGCCCGCGATCTGTTTATACAGTCCATGTCTGCCCTACGCACCATGCCCACCACTCCAGATATGGTAGAACATGCTCCAGCTTGGCTGGTGGAAAGCCAAACAATTTTTGCCAGAAACTCGTTCTTTCGTTGGAATGCTTTGTATCTGACGGTCATGGTCTGGAAGGAAATCCAGGCAAATTTTTCCGATACTACAATGGCTCGGTATCTCATGGGTTCCAAAAATCCACTAAGACTTCAGGATCTGGAGTCAGAACTCCATCGCTTGGATGAGAGATTTCATGCAGGGATGAAGTATAAAGATGATGTACTAAATACGGAATTTTTGCTTTTGCCTCCGGGTATTATGAACCGTCAGGATCAGTCAAATCAGAGATATTTGTTCAGCAATGCTATTTTTATGGGCCAATCGGAAGTGACACAAGGTCAGTGGAAGAGTGTCATGGGCACTAATCCAGCCTATTTTACAAGCTGTGGTTTAAGTTGTCCGGTGGAAAATGTCAGTTGGGATGATCTACAGGAGTTTTTAACACGATTAAACTCCAGCACAACAGATCTGTATCGTTTACCGACAGAAATGGAATGGGAGTATGCCGCCACACATTTCCCAGCCTCGCCTCAATCCAGCCCTCAAGACTTTGCCTGGTATGAAGCCAATTCTGTGTCCGTAGTGCATGCTACCGCACTCAAGGATCCCACTGGTCTGGGCTTTTCTGATCTATTTGGAAATGTCTGGGAATGGAGTAGCGATTCTTATGACAAAGACTACTTTTTGAAGCTCTCAGATGCCAATTTACTGATTCCGAATCCTGAGAATAAAAATGAATCACTGGAAAAAACCATTCGTGGTGGTGGTTATGACACGCCTTTATTGCAGCTATCTCCACTTAAACGAAAAGGGATGCCAAGATCCCAAAGAGCAAAGAATCTGGGTTTTAGGCTGGTATTAGTTCTGAAATAAATCGGCGGATAGCCTTATTGGGCGGTTCTTCTTCTTAAGTCTGGCTCCACATCCTCAATCATTCCTTGACTGCGTTTGTAGGCATTGGAGAGTTCGTAGGCAAACAAGGGAGGATCCATTAACGAATGAGGTATATTTAACACAGTAACAGAGCGGGTTTTATGTCTTTGCACAGCATCCAATATCAGAGATGGATCAAGACGGGTGGGAATGCGACTCAAGGCTTCAGCCAAAAATCCACTCACCTGAGGCGCAGCCATTGAAGTACCGGATAGCGTTTTGTAAGTATTGCGAGGCCAGGTGCTCAATACATCTTCACCAAAAAAGCTGATTTTAAGGTTGCTACCATAATTTGAAAAATTGGAAAGCATGCCGTCTTTATTCACTGAGCCCACCCCAATCACAAGGGGATGAGATGCGGGTAGATAGGGTTGATCGGTTCCATCATTGCCGGAAGCAGCCACCAGAATACATTTTTTGCCCACAACCGTCAGGATATCAAAAAGAATCTGCGAATGTTCCTTGGTTCCCAGCGACAAATTAATAATTTCGTTTCCATCTCGGCAGGCCTGAATCACAGCCGAGACTAAATCAATCAGCCGGCCTTCTCCATTTGTGCCAAGCACAGGATAGGAGCGAAGATTCGTTTGGGAGCTGACACCATCCACACCAATACCATTACCCTGAATGGCTGCAAGAATTCCGGCCACATGGGTCCCATGCCCGTTGGGATCCATCCCCGACATGGGTCGAACTGGGGGCAGGTCTTCATGTGCTGAGACTCCAGAATCTAAAATAGCGATGGGAATTTTGCGTTTTGGGGGACCAAGACGATTGTTAAGTGTATCCAACCAGGGGGAATAGTTTAGAACTGAGCCAGAGGGGGGATTATGATTGAGATCAGGCAGGCCAATAAGATCCTGATTGGTTTCGACTAGAAGGGCCGGAAATTCAGCTTTGATATTTTTGCGAAACTCTTCTCCATGAAAACTATCAGGGACACGGATTAAATATATGTTTTGTTCCGGCAAGGAAAAAAGCGTTTGCGCTGGCATCAGACTGAAAAATCTTGAGAGCTCTGTTCTTGAGCCCTGAATCAAAAGACTGTCGAATGTTCTTTTGTGGGGTTGGTTCTGAAAGTAATTTTTCAGAAATTCTGGTTTTTCAATGTCGGGTAATTTGTGGTATTGGGCGATAGTATCAGAATCGGGAGGCAGAACCGCTGTGCTTTGTGGTGCGTACCGTGTTTGGTATAAAGAAAAGTCGCCCCAGTCTGAAGCCATGGTATGGCAAAGGCCGATAAGCATAAAAATAAGGATCCGCATAAGTCAGGGATTATAACAATTTGTCAGGAGTTTGGGTTGAAGATTATCCAGTATTGTCGTGAAGAAGACAGAATCGTGAAAGAAGAACTCAATGGTTGGCCTGAAAGGGTTCCTGGCAATCTGATTTGGCTAAGCTTAAAGGCTGACAACAGTTCTGAGCTTAATCAGGCATTTTCCTACCTCGATCTACCTGTGCTTGATCTGAATGATGAAATATCCAAACGCTGGTATTGGTTTAAGGATCGGGAGATATTTTTAATCAAGAGTTTTACTCTGGAACCAGAAGGAGATGACTACCGGGTTTTGCCTCTGGTGTTTTGTACCGATGGAAACATTTTTTTTAGTCTGAGTTGCGGAAAGGCTCCTGACCTAGATGATTCTTTGCGCCGAGTCGAAAATCATAGAGTGGATGGCATGAATGGAGCCATTGCCTTTTGTATTTTTTTAGAGTCCCGAATCACTATGTTATGGGAATTGGTTGAAAAGGGGCAAAGGGAAATTTACTCTATGCTTGAAACGGTCAGAAACCCTGAAACCGAGCCATCAGGAATATTAAATCAACTATTGGCAATGTTTGATAGTTTTATGCTCCTGAGGGAAAATGTCACGGAATCGCAAAGAATTTTGTATAACTTCCTGAAGGGCAGTTTTGTGGGCGAGCAATTGGATCGGCGGGTCAGAATCATGGTCGAACAGACCGAATCCCTTTTAAGGCATATGGATTCTTTAACGGAAGCTTTAAAATATGCTCAGGACAGCTTAAGAGGTCGGTTGCATGAAGAACAGAGCCGGATTGTGAAGGTTTTGACAGTATTGACTCTGGTCTTGATGCCTCCTACCCTGATTGCCGGAATTTATGGCATGAACTTTAAGGTCATGCCGGAGCTTGATATGGGTATGGGTTATCCCATGGCTTTGGGGATGATGCTTGTATCTTCTGCTGTGCCTCTTCTGTTTTTCCGATGGAAACGCTGGCTATAACATGGGGTTTAGTGATATCCTCGCGCACTATGATTTCTGATTTTCGTTCTGCCTGGGTTGCAATTGTGGGACTGCCCAACGCTGGTAAATCCACACTGTTGAATCAATTGATTGGTAAGGATCTTGCCATCATTTCGTCTAAGCCTCAAACCACTAGGAATCAGATTCTGGGCATCCGGCATACGGATACCTGCCAGCTTCTGTTTCTGGACACCCCCGGTTTTTATCAGGGCAAAATGAAGATTGACGCCTTTTTCCGACAGGAGATTGATCGTTCGCTTTCCGAAGCGGACATGATTCTGTACATCCTGGATGGCAAAAGACCAAGCCTTGAGAAAAACAAGGCATTTCTTGATATTGTCTGTGAAAATGCCAAGGTTCCTGTTGTGTTGGTGGTCAATAAACTGGATATTTTAAGGGATCATCACCTGATTCCACTTTTAAGTCAGCTTCCAGAGCTGTTTCCTAAAGTGAAAGAAATTATTCCAGTTTCAGCCAAGTCCAAGCGAAACCTCGATAAACTCACCGACATTATGGAAGCCTTAGTACCTGCGGGTCCCCAGTTTTATCCTGAGGAGCAATTCACGGATAGGGGTCCGGCATTTTTACTGGCCGAATTTGTACGGGAAGGCCTGTTTCGCAAGACGGAAGAGGAAGTGCCGTTTAGCTTAGGGGTCAGTGTGACCGAGCTAGTGGAGACTGAAACCAAAATTGTGGCTGGAGTGACAATCTTTGTGGAAAAAGATGGTCAGAAGGGCATTGTAATTGGGGAAGACGGAGAGCTTTTGAATTGGGTGCGCAAACACACCAGTATGCGGGCTAGACGCTTTTTTAAGAAAAAAGTGGAGTTAAGTCTTTGGGTCAAGGTCAAACCTGGCTGGAGACAAAATGACGGGATTCTAAAGCAGGTGGGGCTTAAGTGAAATTACCGGATTTTCTTCAGAACATCTACATCAGCGGTTTTCCCCGCGAAGGCCTGTCATCGGCCTTTTTTGATGATTCTTCTGAAGTGGAATACAAAAAAATCCGCTCTAATTCCAACATTTTTAACAACAACCTTGTCAGAGTCAGACTATTGTTTCACGAAGCTCCAGCCTCTGTGAACATTACTGGCAAGTTCGCCGACAAAAATCTCAAAATCAAACGCGAGGTATCGGAAGACAATCAAATTGTATTCACCAGCAAAATGTACCGTGGTCTGAATCGCTTTACCATTGATGTGGAAGGCAAGTCCTGGGATTTGATGATTTGGCATAAAAGCCTGATTCGAGACTGGGTAGAGGGACTGGCCCGGGCTGTAATTCTCATTGTTGGTTTAAATACTTTTTTTCTGCAAGGCTCATACATTCCATCTGCTTCCATGATGAACACCCTGATTGAAGGCGATTATATCTGGGTAAACAAAGCCGCCTACTATTTTGAGGAACCGTCGCGCGGGGATGTGGTGGTGTTTAACTTTCCTCTGGATCCGAGCCGTGACTTTATTAAAAGGCTGATTGGATTACCTGGGGATCGTATCTCCATTCGTGAAAAGGTTCTTTATCTGAACGGTACTCCTATCAAAGAGGACTACACCATTTTAAGCAGTGGCCGTGATTTTCGGGAATTGTCCCGCGATGAATTGTTCGCCTTTCGTCGTGAGATTAACCTCGGCAAGGATATGTACATTCTGGACTGGGATAGCGGCCTCAGTATTACCAGCCAGTCCTATTTCTCAGCCCAACCTGGGGTCAAAGCTGGAGGGGAGATTGATCTTCGGACTGCCCAACCAGCGCTTGGATATTATCGCCACGCTAAAAAGGTTCTGGCCTCTGAAGGCGATTCCGTCTTAATCAACACCGATGGTTCCATCCTTGTTGGTGGCAAGTCCTATCAGGCCGGAAGCTGGAAAGCCCTAAGAATTTCTTTTACACCAGGCATTGATCACAGCGGCCCAGGCGACAATGTTAAAGAATTTGAAGTCCCCAAAGGCTATTATTTTGTACTTGGCGACAACCGCGACAACTCCCTTGACTCCCGATTCTGGGGCATGGTCCCCAAGGGCAATCTCAAAGGTCAGGCCCTGTTTTTATACTGGCCCCTAAACCGCGCCCGACTAATTCATTCCGAGGTGCTTGCTTTGCCTCAACTCAACAAAACGGCTCCAGAGACCACTTCTCAGAATTAAACTCAGAATCTGTCACGGATTGTTGCTTGTGAGTTGGTATTAATGCAGACGCAATCTAGGCAGAAACCTACGCTGCCCTCAAAATTACGGCATCTTCTATAAATATTCCATTGAGATAGTTTTTGCTGCAATGGATGCGTGATATCCCCTTACTACCCGTACTAATCATGGAGCGTAGTGCAAGCAGCTTATCATCAGTACGAATCAATTTGATATCGTATGATTCTAAATACATCAGATCAAGCTTTGCCATGGTGTTCACCAACTTCAAATACGCCTGATTTTGTTCCTGATTAAGCAGCTTATCAATACTGTTTCCTGCCATCAAAAACTTCCAGCTACCAGAATCAGAATAATAAAACCACACCGCAAAACTAGGTCCAATCCCTTCGGTATCCAATGCCGTCACCAAATTAATAGATTCAATTATTTTCTGCTCTACCAATACTTCTTTATCCACGACAAAACCCCATTTTCATGGTCACTGATTGAATAAACCAAACTGATTGCCTCAAACTGATCCACAGACTCGTATCTTTTACTTTCTGACCAGTTGAATACCAATGCCCAATTGGCTTTGAGACGCGGATTTTCAGAAATATCGTCAGTATAATCTTTTTTCAAACCAGCAAGCCTAATGAGGTCTTCCAACTTGTGAGAGTAGATACTGCTCACAAAATTTTTATCAGGAATCACATCTTGACGAAATTGCTTTGCTATGCAAGCCTTCAATGCCAGTTCAATTGAGTAGCCAGCTAGGTAATATGCAGCAGAATACCTGCGACTATTCAGTAACACTCGAGCGTCTTCCAGTCTACATTCAGCCAGTTTTTCCAAATCCGCTTTTGCCAAAGACATATATGCTTAGGATATCACGATCCACAGTTACCAATAAAGTAAACATCGCGAATCATCCTAGCTGTTAACCCCTAAAACAGTCCTCCTAGGACTTCAGCTTTTAGGATTAATTTTCAAGATCTGCCTAGCTTCTTGCACGCTTGCAACTGGTCTGTCAGCAGCTTTTGATATGTTGGCAATGCGGGACACTAGCTGGGCATTACCAGTGGCTAGTTCGCCTTTTTTGTAATAGACATTATCTTCAAGGCCAACGCGAACATGACCGCCGAGGGCAATAGCGTGGATGGCTAAGGGTAATTGGAAACGCCCAACACCGGCCACACTCCAGGATTGGCCCTGGGGCAGTTTGTGGATGAGAAACAAAAGGTTTTCCAGATCTCCGGCTAATCCGCCGGGAACGCCCAAAACGAAGTCTACATGAAAGTGTTTGGGTAGCCAGCCTTTTTTGGTATAGCGATGTAGGGTATCCATCATGCCGGCATCAAAAATTTCCAGTTCGGCAACACAGCCATACTGTTGCAGGCCAAGGGAAATGCCTCGGATAATTTCTTCAGTGTTTTCAAACACATCAGAGCCAAAGTTTAGGGTCCCCATGCTCAGAGTTCCCATTTCTGGCTTTAACTGAAGGGGAGCTAGCCGTTCTGAGAGAGGAGTGCCGACGGCCCCACCCGTGGAGTACTGCAAAATACAATCGACTCGCTCATGAATCAGCCGAGATGTTTTTTCAAAGATGTCTACTCTTTGGGTCGGTTTGCCTTGTTCATCCCGTACATGCAAATGGATAATACTGGCACCAGCCTTGACGGCGGCTTCGGCTTCATCGGCCAATTCTTCAGGTGTTAAGGGCAGGTTCGGGTAGGTTTCGCGGGTCAGCTCTGCACCTACAATGGGGCAGGAGATAATCAGGGGCTGGTTCATATATTAATCTCTGGCAATTCTTTGTTTGTCTTTGGTTACAACACAGGTACCCGAGGCTTTGCAGACAAGGATTTCCTCATCTAAAACCTCAGCGGCTGTTTCGCCCATATCGGGACAGGGGCTGATGACTTTCCAGCATTCAAATTCCATGCTGCGGGAAGTGTTGCCCACTTTGACAATTCGGCCCACGACTTCGAGGTAATCGCCACCATAAACAGGGGCCAAAAACTCCACCGAGGAATAGGCTCGAAACAGTCCTTCGTCTCCATCATAGCGGATTAAAAGCTCAGTAGCCACATCACCAAATAGACCTAAAATCCGCGCACCATCTACCAGATTTCCGGCATAATGCACATCATGGGCACTCATTCTTAAGCGCAATTTTGCTTCCATGAACAACTCTCCTTGGCTGAAAGGATTGACTCAGATTGATTCTACCTGCTAAGGCCTTGCTTTTCCATAAGACGGGTCAGAATATATTCGGCTACATTGGATGGTTTTGTCCCGGGGCCAAATCCGGCATCATATCCCATCTCAATGGCCATTTCATTGGTAATTCTGGGGCCACCAATCAGCAAAATAAAGTTTTTTCGTAGGTTTTCGGCTTCCACCAGCTCCATAAATTCGGTGAAATTACGGATATGCGAATCCTTTTGAGTCACGGTCTGAGACACTAAGATGGCATCGGCCTTTACCTCAATCGCTTTGGCTAAAAGTGTTTCAGAGGGAATCTGGGCCCCCATGTTGTAGGCATTCATTTCCGAATAGCGCTCCAACCCGTAGTTTCCATCCCAGCCCTTCATGTTCATGATGGCATCAATACCGACAGTGTGGGCATCGGTACCTATGGTGGCCCCCACAACATTTAACTTACGACCAAATTTTTCGGCAATCTGCTTGTTGATTTCATAATAATCCATGCCCTTGGATTCTACTTCCTGGGCTTGGATGTGGTTGTAATCCAATACAGGAATCGCTCTGGCATAGACCACAAAATAGGTAAACCCATCGGCAATTTTTTTGTAGTGAGCTACTGAGATTTCCTCAAAATTGAGTTTGGCAACATAGGCCTCGGCAGCTTTTCTGGCACGGGCTGAAGCCTCAATAGGCAGGGTAAAGGATAACTGCACTACTCCATCGTTTAAGGTGTCACCATAGGGTTTTATCAGGTTGTCACTCATTCCATCATTCCTTCAGCCTTAATTTGTGCAAGAATCGGATTGGAGTAATCAATAGCCTTGGCAAAGACTCCGCTTAAACCCTTGCCACCATCTTTGGAGCGGTAGGTATCGGCAAACTGGCCTTCGGAAATGGCTTGCATGAGTCCGACTTCATGCACCTTGATTAAGCAGGCTTCAGCTTCATCCAGTACCTGTTGGGCCCGTTTGGCAATAAAGCCGTCGGGGCGAATTTGAAACTCACTCCCAAAGTCAGCCGCAGCATTAAAAACATAATTGGTATTGGCCAGGGACTTGTAGCGGTCCTGCATTAAGGGAGTATGGATGGCCTCGGTTGCCATTCCAGCCAAATGAATTCCCTGTTTGGTGGCAATTGTCACCAGATTAAACAAGGTGTCCATGACATGGGAGAAAAAGATGTCCGTACTTTTATGTTTGGTGGCAGGCATGTACTTTAGTGGGGCAGAGGGGAATAGCTGCCGGGCTAGTTGGGCATGAGATACTTCGTAAAGCAGTTGATTTTTGATTTTGGGATTGATTTCAAAGGCATGACCTAAGCCCAGAAGATCATCACTTAATAATGCGTTGTGACCCATGGCCTCATTGATGAGTTGGGAGGCTGTAACGGTATAGGCTTTGTCAATGGCATCGGAGGTGGTCAGATAGTTATCTTCCCCGGTGTTAATCACAATTTTAGCCCGGCCACAGATCATACGGGAAAAATACTGATCCACAAAGGTTCTTTTCATGTTGATATCGCGAAAGAGGATTCCATACATGGAGTCGTTTAAGAGCATGTCCAAATCTTCAATTGCGGCACAGGCAGCAATTTCGGCCATACAAAGGCCAGAGGAATAATTCGTCAGCCTGACATACCGTTTTAAATCCTGGCTTACCTCATCCAAAGCGCTTCGCATAATCCGAAAATTTTCTTGAGTGGCATAGGTGCCCCCAAAACCTTCGGTAGTGGCCCCAAAGGGGATATAATCCAAAAGCGATTGAGCGGTGGAGCGAATTACGGCAATGACATCGGCCCCACTAAATGCCGCCGAACGGGCCTGGGTTCTATCCTCAAAAATATTGCCTGAAGCTACAATCAAGTATCTCCATGGGTAGGAGGGATTGCCAAATTTTTGCGCCTTTTCCCGTTTGACTTTTCTTGAGCGATCCAGTAGTGATATGGCCCTCTGACAGAGCTCCTTTTCCTTGTTAATCACAAGATCAGCGGGAATTGATTTTAGTTCGGAGAATCGAATTGTGCCTTCATGTAAAGCCTGGGCCGTCTCGCTTGCTCCTAAACCAGTTTTAATCATCGCGGCGGCAAAAGCACGGCTCACACCTGATTCAATCAGGCGGGATTCTCTTAAAAGTTCCACTAGCCGATTGGGTAGGGGTACTCCGTCTTCGGTAACCCCATCCACCCCATAAAGTCGTAAAACCGTGCGTTCTGAGCTGTCTGAGGAGTGAAGGTCAATAAAATCCTGTACCTGAGCGGCGATCTCGCGGGCCAGTGTTTTAACCCTTTGTATCTGTTGTGGTTCTAGTGGCAGATGTAACATCTTTGAAGGTTCCTTTCCAGTGTTGCCAAATATAGCTGGTTTAGGGCAAAAGATCATCTACCGTTTGGGGGGTTTGATCAGGTTTTTGCCGGGCAGTTTAAGAATGGTTCCTGGTTTGGGTGGGCCTTTAGGAGGGGTAAGTGGTGGAGTATTTACTACTTCCGAGGAGCCAGCGGTCTTTTGCTGAAAGGCCTGGCACTCAACCCCGTTGGTTTGTTTGACGGTGGCTGAGGGAATCATTTTGCCTTTAAATCCAAAATAGCCACAGGCATAGGGAAACTGGGACTGCCATGTGATACGGAAATACTTGCATTGGTAACAATTGGGACGGGTATTCATACAAAAGGATAAGGTACACCTCTGAGAGTGAATGATGCAATCCCTATCAAAATGCTACGGTTTGTTATGATTCCCTCCGAAGTATGGTGTAAAACCTGGAGGAATTTTGCATAGGTCATTGCTTGCCCTGATTGGCTTGGCTCTAGCCTTTTTTACTGGCTGTGGCGGTGGTGGTGGATTTCAGGAGTCGACTCCTGGCATTGGGAACAATGGATCTGCCCCGGCTCAGGCCGTTGTCTATTTTCAGGGGCAGGTTCTTTTTGGGGGTGTGCCGTCTCTCTCCATTGGAACCGTAGACGGTTTGCGTCTTAGTGCTCAGAAGGTTAGTGGGGCCTCGGTAGATGTCTTTTTGGCCGAAGATATTTTGTACACCAATTCCATGCTCTTACCTCAAGAACAGATATCAACTACGGCAGAAGGCCGATTTGCCATATTACAGTCTCAGTTAAAGAGTGAGGCTCTGACCAAAACTCTGGTGATTCGCGCACGGTTTGGTAGTTCTTCCCTTTCAACTGTAGTAAATGCACCGGGAGCCTCTTCCAAGGTTTCTGAGTCCTTAGCCATCAGTTCCGTAACCGATTCCATGGTGCGCTACTTTCAGGAAGAAATCGGCAGAAAAATTGCCAAGCCGACTTCTTTTACAGAAATCCAGAATGCTCCCTGGAAGCAGGATATGATTGATATGGCTTTTCAGTTAGGCAAAAATCGCGAAAATCTGATTCGGGAATTGAGTCCAATCATGCAGTTTAGGGCTCAGGATCATGATGACACGCAGGCTTTGGCATCCCGAGTATCGGGCCAGAAGTTTGTGGAGGCCTTGCAGACAAAACTGGGTGGCACTCCTGAGGTGCAGGATTTTTTACGGCTGGCGGNNCAGCAGACTAGGCAGGTGGTGATTGAGAATAATCAAGGAACTATAAATGAGGTTTCTACTGGTATCCGGGTGATGCAGCTATTTTCAGCTTTTTTGCGGCAGGGATTTTTTGTTTCCGATCTATCGGGAAGAATCTACAGCACCCATCGCTGGCAAAATCTGGAGCTATCCAAGGCCCCAGAGCTATTGCTGACAGCTACAATGGAGCAGGTGCTTGAGAGTTTTACCAGCACAGTTACTAGTGCTGATTATTCACAGGTTAAACCCCCAGAGAATATGTTATCGTATCGCCCTGTCAATCTAAGTGTGATGAAACTTCAGGGACAGGCCTTTGATGAGGTGGCAACTTTAATTGCTCGCGATGCTTTACGATACCCCTGGGTGACAGTCAAGCTGATTGAACATTTGGCCTCAGTGCTACCAAAGGGTATGTTGACTCTGGAGCAGGCTGTGACTCAGATTGCTAAAAATACAGTTCAGTTACGGCAACCCGAAGAACGGGTCAAGACCAGTCTGGCCTCTGGTGGGTTAGTAATTCCTGGTGAGTTGGTGGCAGTGGCCTCGGAATTGGGGGGATTAAGACCCGTTTCGGCCAATCTGTTAAGCACTATTGTTTCTGTGCCCTTAGCCGGGGATCGGGAAACTTCGTTGCAGGCCGTAGCCGATTCCAAACCATTGTATTTGGCTGCGTATTCATCCGTATTGCGCCTTAGGCATTATCAGATTCAGGCATCAAACGCCAGTATTTTAGATCCTGCCACAGTGTACCCCGATCCATTATCCGAAATCAGCACCCGCTTTCTGATTCAGGCAAAAATGAACAATAATCGTACTTATGGTTCAGCCTATGCCCAACGACAGATGGAGCTAACAGAGTCTTTGTTTCTTGGGCTTAAATCGCATCGGGATACGATTGCTGGTACTTCCGCAGTTTTATCAGGGAGCCTGCCCTTAAACCTTTCCCATATCAGTGCCTTGATGGCTATGGTTCCAGGCATTGCCACAGCCTTAAGCACCGGCCTGGGGTATTTTCGCGATTTACCCGCCATTGGGGGCCAAAGTCCTCGCCTATCCAACTTTGGGCTGATGCAGATTGGTCCGGTGGCTTCTGAGAATATGTGGAGAGACATTTTAGTGACCTCGGCCAGAAGTTCGGCGTTTGCTTCCATGCAGGCTGTGCTTCTAAATATTCAGAATTCATTGGCACCAATTGCCATCACAACCTTGAACTGGATGCGAACCATCCCATCCGGGGCCCAAAATCGCAAGGCCCGTGGATTTGTCTTTCTGGGTGAGCCAGGATCGACGGAACCTGCAGCTCGATTTCTTGTCAGTGCCAAAACATCACCAACCCAGACCCCCATCATTACCCAGACCCTAAGTGATGGCAGCTATGTTCTGGAAGGCTTAAAAGGGGATTCAGAGCTTGAGGTTCTGGTTGAAGTCAAAGATGTCCTTCCCGGGAGTGTGATTGGTACTACCGTTAGAACCCTGTCGTTAAAAACTTGGATTTCAGGCTATGAGGATGAGGTGGTTCTGGAAAATTTCTATCTCATGCCAGCCTTAAAACAAGTGGCGACAGGACCAGTTCTGAATACTTCTGTGATTCGCCCCGCCAACGCTCTCCCTGTCTTGAAGATCAATAGCGTACCGGCTGTAACCAGTGCCACGGTGCCGGTTTCATTTCAGGTCTGTGATGATGAAGCAAACCCCGTGGATTTACGATTCAGCTTTACCTCAGGGGAAACTTTTTTAACCACTACCAGTGCTCCCAAAATTTCCATAAGCTCCGGTGCTGGGGCCACTTTTCCCATGGATGGAATTTTGCTGAATCTGCCAAGCCGCTCCCCGGATCGCTGCACAACTGAGCCTTTGGTATTGTACTGGCATTCAAAAATTGATCTGGGCCTCGGAGGACTGTTGGGTGAAAAATCAC
>DITF01000061.1 GCA_002422125.1 bacterium UBP17_UBA6191 | reverse complement strand
GAGTCGATTCGCCACTATGAACTTGCCTTAAAGCATAATCCAGAGTTTTTGGATATTGTTTACCGATTAGGCAACAAATACAAAATTGTTCACAACCATCTTGCCATGATTCGCCTTTATGAGTCTGCGATTCGGAAAGCTCCCAATAATGCTTTGTATTACTTCGAACTAGGGGAAGCATACCGACATGAAAGCAAGCTCGAAAAGGCCGTTAAAGCCTACGAAAAAGCCCTTCGCTTAAACCCTGAATTCATAGAGGCTATTTATTCTTTGGGTGGCATTTATGAAACCAAGGGCATGCACCTGAAGCTGATTCAGTTGTATGAAGAAGCGATCAAGGTCTATCCCACAAATGTCCGAGTACACTTTGAGCTAGGTCGAGCCTATGCTGAAAAAGAAGAGTTTAAGAAAGCTATCAAAATATATCGAAAAGTCATTCAGCTCGATTCCCAGCACGAGGAAGTTTTCGTCCGTCTTGGTGATGTACTTCTGAGCACGGATAACATGGATCAGGCTCAAAAGTCCTTTGAAAGAGCCATAGCCATTACTCCCTCCAATGCCGAAGCCCACTATAAACTAGCCAAAGTATACGAATCCAAAGAATACTTTGATGATGCCACCAAAGAATTTGAACTGGCTAAAAGTCTACAAGGCTCCAATGCTGAAATTTATTTCAAATTGGGTGTCAGTGCTCTCAAAAAGGCCGATTACCACTCAGCCATTAAAGAGTTGCAAAAAGCTCTGGAAATTGACCCCAATGACTTTCAGACTTACTACAATTTGGGCCAGTCATACTTTCATCTTAAAGACTGGCAAATGGCCTCGGACAACTTTAAAAAAGCCGGGCAAACCAAGCCTGATTCATTAGATACTCGATTCTGGCTAGCTAAAACCTATTTTGAAAATCAGGAATATGACGAAACTCTGGAGTTATGTGACAGCCTGAGGCTCAATCCAAAATGGGCCATGGAAACCGAAAACCTGATTGGTGATGCTCATGTGGCTAAAAAGGAATACGCTCAGGCCGTAGAAGCCTATCGAACAGTGTTATCCCTAGATGAGAACAATCTCGATGTCCTGCAAAAGTTGTCTTTGGCCTACCAGACCCAGAACGACTTTGAAAATGCCATGGGAACTTATTTAAAAATTCTGGAGAAGGAACCAGAAAATGCCGGCCTCTGTGCTTTGATTGGGGATTTAGCCCTTAAGACCAAACAGGAAGATGCCGCGATCGAACACTACCAGAACGCCTGGAGACTTGAGCCGAACAATCTTGATTTTGGAACTCGTTTAGCCCAAACTTATAGCATTGTCGAACACCACGAACAAGCTAAAAAAATATACGAACAGTTGATTCAAATTTACCCTCAAAGCGTTGAATCCAGAATTCGCCTGGGGGAAACTTACAAGGCATTGGAAATGGAATACGAGGCCATTTCCCAGTTTCGTGAAGCCTACAAACTGGCTCCGCACAATCTGGATGTGCTGTACGCCTTAGGTAATGATTTTTACAAAAAGGGAATTATTGATAAGGCCTTAGAACATTATGAGGCCATATTGGCCCAAAAGCCTCAAAGTATTGATGTTCTTCTCAGGGTTGGCATTATTTATCAGGATAAGAATCTGTATGGACAATCCGTGAACTTCCTGCAAAGAATTTTGGAGGTCGATCCTCTGAATCAGGAAGCCTTGGAACTTTTAAACCATATATACGAAAAACAGGAAGATTTTACGGCCCAGCTTCAGGTTATGCTTAAGCTGGAACAAAGAGATCCTGAACGGGTGGATTGGCTCTTACAGATTGCGCAGTGCTACAACAGGCTTCTGAACTATGGAAAAACTGAAGAGTACTGCCTAAAAATCTTCAAACTTGAAAACAATCACTTGTTGGCACTACCCCTGATTTGCTCGATTTACCTTAAACAGCAGAACTGGAAAGCTGCCATTCGATTCCTGGAAAAACACCTTGAAATCAAACCTCGTGATGTCCAGATTTATCTGGATTTGTATCAGGCTAACTTCGAACTAAATTTAACAGAAAAGGCCGGCAAATATATTGTGCAGGCTTTGGCGTTAGAGGAAAGAAATCTTGATGTTTTACAGACTGCCTTAGGCTACTACCGAGAAATTGGCAACATTGGTAGACAAACCGAAATCTGTAACGCTCTGATGGCCTTAAAACCAGATGATTACGAGTTTAAGCGGCAGATGAGTCAACTGCTTTTGGAACAGGAAATGTTCAAGGAAGCCGGAGACTTAATCAAGGATCTTCTAGCTATTACTCCCAACGAATCTGATCTTCTGGTACAACAGGCTAAAATTCACACTTTGCAAGGCCTTCCCTCCAAAGCTGTGCTTCAATTACAACAGGTTTTGGCAAATGAGCCTAATCATGCCATGGCCCACTTCGAACTTGGCCGAACCTATCATACTCAAAAGGAATGGAATAAGGCTGTTGTAGAGTTCAAAAAGTCTGTAAATCTTGGCATCAAAGACGCTCGAGCCCATGCCGAACTTGGGAATATTTATCTGTCCAGAGGATTTTTTGATAACGCTTTGGAAAGTTATCAGATGGCCATGCAACTGGACCCCACAGATATTGCCAACAACTTGCAGATCGCAGAGATTTACTTCAAGTTAAACCGTCCCCAAAAAGCATTGCTGGAGTATGAGTCTCTCCTACAGAAACAACCCTCTAACATTAAATTAAATGTTAGGCTGGCTCAGGTGTACCAAACACAAAAAATGTTTCCTGAGGCCATTGCTCTTTTGGAAAAATTACTAATCGATAATCCCGATAACACTCAGATTTTGTTTGAACTTGGTAAGACCTGGCTCTATCGCCGCGACAAGTCCAAGGCCAGAGAGCTTTTCCAGAAGACTCTGCAAATTGATGCTAAGCACATACCAGCCCAAGTGGAACTGGCTGTTCTGGACTCAACCAAGGATCCTCAGGAAGCCATTCGTGTTCTAAAACGCATGGTGCAGCAGGCCCCCACTGGAGATTCCTTTTTCTATCTAAGTCGTATCTTTATTGACAACAATATGATTGATCAGGCGATTGCTGAGTTTAAGGTCTTTACTAAAACCTATCCCGATGCCGCTGCGGCATTCGCGGAACTTGGAAAGCTTTATACCACCCTCTCCAAAGCCTTCAATAATGACTCCAAAATGCGTGAGAGCGCCTTGGAAGCACTGAACAAAGCTGTGCACCTGGATGACTCCTATTCCAGAGCCTATTTTTATCTGGCTGAGAATTATCATTTGGCAGATAATCTGGAAGCTACGCTGATTAATCTTAAAAAGGCTTATCAGATCGATCCTCAGAATCTGGAAATCCGGGATTTCCTTACGGCTGTTGAAAGTCAAAAAACCTCTATCGAAATCAAGGCCAAACTTGAAGAAGCTAAAACCTTTTTGCAAAGAGGTATGGATCAAAATGCCATCATCGAATACGACTATATATTGGAGCTTGATCCTTTTCACGACGAGGCTAATTACGACTTGGCTCGAATCTACCTGAAACAGGGGAATCTGGAACTGGCAAAAAAATACTTCCGCGCCTCTGTGGAACGCAATACTCAATTTGTTAAGAGTTATTTTGAGTTGGCCAAAATTCACATGAGTGAACAAAATCTAAATGAGGCTGAACATGAGATGGTTAGAGTTCTGACTCTTGAACCAAGAAACTTTGAAGCCAATCTTTTGATGGGAACCATTCTGACCGCGGCCGATGAATACATGGAAGCCGCGATTTACCTACAGAAATGTTGTGAAATCAATCCAGCCTCCTCCAAGCCATTGTTCGAACTTGGTAAACTGTTTCTAAAGATGGGCGAAACAGAACAAACAAAGATTTTTTACGAAAAAGTGTTCAAGCTCGATCCTGGAAACTCTGCCGTAAATGAATTTTTTGTCAGTCAAAATATTCAGGAAACAGAAAGAAAAATTGCCGACCTCTTGTCCAAAGCAACCGCCGCCGAAGAGAGCAGGGATATGCTGGTGGCCAAGACCTATTATGAAGATATTCTGACGGTACAGCCAGGCCATCTCTTGGCTCGATACAAGGCCGGAGTCATTAATGAACTGTTAGGTAGAAGCTCGGAAGCCGCCTTTGATTATCAACAGGCTTTTGCCCAGTTGCAACAGTTTGAGGGAGAGTACAGGCAGCTTCCCCACAGACTCGGCATGGTACTGGCCTCCTTAGGCAGAACTGAAGAAGCAATTCCTGTACTTCAGAAAGCTCTAGAGCTGGATGAATTTGATATAGACTTAAATTTGACCATTATCGAACAGTTCAAACAGTATTTTTCTTCTGCTGAAACTACGGAGTATCGCGGACAGTCTCCAGAACAGATTATTTTGAAATATGAGGAAAGAGCCGCCAAAAATCAGCAACAGGTAACTCCTTGGCTGGCGCTAGGATATATATATAGAATCAATCTACTTGGGAAAGATGAGATTGTATCTGGCTTTCAAAAAGGAATTGAAGCCTATACTAGGGCCCACAGCCTGGATCGTAAGAATTTGCATGTGCTGTATAACTTGGGCTTGTTAAATCATTTCACAGGTAAAGTAGCTAAGGCCAAAGAATTTCTTAAATTGATGATTCAGGACGATCCCGGGAACACCAAGGCCATCGAAAGGTTGATTCGTATTCATATTGAATCCAAGGAGTTTGATGAGGCCGGCAAACTGGCCAAAGAGCTAATCGCTTTGGAACCAGAAAACGGTCAGCATCGGGTTACACAAATTGAGCTACTTAAAGTCGCTTATGAAAATGAACCTAAAAGAGACGAAATCTACGATCGATTTCGGCAGGATTTTGCACAGCACTTACGCAAAAACAGCCAGGACCCTATGGCTCACTTCGACTATGGCTATGCCTCAATAACCTTAACAGCGGGCCTGTCTTTGTCTGATGAGGATGTGTCTCAGGCTGTATCGGAGTTTAAACAGGCCGTATCTCTTGCTCCCAATAATCCCTGGGGCTATTGGGGCTTAAAAAAGGTCTACAACAAACAATCTATCACGGGAACTCATAGGTATCAGGAAGCTATTGATATCTGCAAACGAGCGCTTGAGAAATGTGGAGAAAGTGCCCAGGCCTTCTGCGAGTTAGCCAACGCCCTTAATGAAGATTACGAGACCAACCGCAAGGGGGAAGCCATTGAAACCTATAAGAAGGCACTGGCTTTGGACTCGGAATATATCGAAGTCTATTTTAAGATGGCATCAATTTTTCGTATACGCAATCAATATGCAGAGGCAGAAGAATATTACCGCCGAGTGATTGAGCTGGATCCAACACATTCCTACGCTAAAGACGCTAAACGATCCTTGATTCATATTGACAAATCGCGCAAGGAATGAAGTGTTTTTTGCAATTGTGTAAAGTCATGATAAGATCGCATCATTAAACTGTATTTAAGAGGATAAACTGTGGGTAAAAAACGCGTTCATATGGCTCATTTGGGGTGCGCCAAAAACATGGTGGATTCAGAAATTCACCTGGCAAATTTTCACAAATTGGGATTTGAAAGCGTAGAAGAGCCTGAAGAAGCCGATCTGGTGATCATTAATACTTGCGGCTTTATTCAAAGCGCCAAAGAACAGTCCATTGATACAATTTTTTCCATGACTGGTATGAAAAAAGCCAAAGTGGTAGTCACAGGCTGTCTATACCAACGATACCAGGATCTGAGCTCTCAAATGCCCGAAGTGAATGGGTGGTTAAAGAGTAATACCATGGAGGAAGTATCACAGTTGATCCTGGATTTAGGCTTTGATATTCCAAAAGGGGAATACTTTTCAAATGGATATGACAGAGTGCTGATGGAAAACAGCTCTCATGCCTATCTCAGAATCGCCGAAGGCTGTAACAAAAACTGTTCTTTTTGTTCCATCCCTGGATTTAAGGGGCGCATGGCATCCAGAACCATCGAAAGTCTGGTTTCTGAGGCCAATGATCTCATCCATAAAGGGGTTCGTGAACTCAATCTGGTTTCACAGGATACAGCTAACTATGGTAGCGACATTTATGGTGTAGCCAAGGGTGGGGGCCCACTCAAAACACTTCTTAAAGAACTGGTAGCCCTGCCAATTCACAGGATTCGCTTACTGTACCTCTATCCATTATGGTTGAACCATGATTTTTTTGAATTCATGGCCTCAGAGCCCAAGATCTGCAACTATATTGACATGCCATTGCAACATGCTTCCTCTAAGGTGCTAAAAGCCATGAAAAGACCTGGAAGTAAAGCCGAATACATTAACGAAATGCAGACAATTCGTTCCATATTTAACGGCGATGTGGCCTTAAGAAGTACTTTCATTGTAGGATTTCCTGGGGAAAAGGATGAAGACTTTCAAGAATTGAAATCCTTTGTTCAGGAAGTTCGCTTTGACTGGCTGGGAGCCTTTACCTACTCCCAAGAAGAATCTACAAGCAGTCATAAGCTAAAAAATGATGTTCATCATCGCACAAAGCAAAAAAGACACAAAGAACTGATTAGTGCCTACGAACAAACAAGACAAACAATACCATCCCCCGTGGGCAGTATCAGAAATGTGCTACTGGAAGAAGAAATCAACGGAGTCTGGATGGGAAGAAGCCAATACGAGGCCCCCGAAGTTGATGGTGTCATCTATGTGAACACAAGCCACGGCTCAGTGGGTAAGGCTATGGATGTTCGCATTGATGCCGAACTCGAATTCGATTTGGAAGCTAGTGAGATCGGGAGGGCATGAAGATGCAAACAGGTACTGCTGGCACAGTTGATGCGATTCGCGATGTTTATTCAAAACATTTTGAGAATGAGATCGGTTTTTTTTGGGACTATGGCTACTGTGTTTCACTTGTTCGCCTCTGTTTGTGGACGATGCAAGTGGCTCATCTGACTGGGTGTGGTAGCAATGACCCATTTTTGCATCTCAATGAAGCCATTATCAAAAGTCCTGGAATTAAATCTCTGGCCGACAAGGTCCTAGAGCAGCCTTCTCTGGCCAAGGACATGGTTAATTTGTGCCGACATGGACTCAAGTCATTGGACATCTATGTAGACGACCCTAACCGGGCCAAGGTTCAGCTAGAACCTATTCAAGAACTGTACCAACACTTTGTGGGTAAGCCTGCGGTGCTAAACCCTCACCCAGTTAAACACATTCCAGCCCATCACCGCCTAAAGGCCCGGTTTTTTGAACCTGCCCTACATTTTCGCTTGCTATCTGGTAAAAAAGCCGACAGTTCGGGAGCTGCCTTGGCTGTGGTTACGCAATGGATACCAGACCTTGAGGCAGTGGCCACTGTAAACCATTATCTGAATGTCCATAATGTCCCCTTGGCCCCAAATTACATGCATATTCGGGAAATCGTACCTATAGGCAGTCGTCGGCCAGTACCGGTAAAAACTCTATCTGACTGGGCTCACCATGTCATTCAGCCAGCCAAAAAGTTTCGCTATCCTCAAACCCATAGCCCCAGCATTAAAATCATGATAGATACAATGTATGCTATCGATTTTGAGGCCCTGAAACTGACTCCGCATATTTGCGAAAACTTCCACCAGTTTTTAAATGAAATCTCGAAACAGGAGCTTAAAACCCACTTGTTTGTTGAGCCGGAACGAACAGTTGAGAACAAGGAAGAATGGGCACTGCCTGAGAAATTGGGCGCATTCCGAAATCGTTCCTGCACCATTGTCGAAAACAAACAAACAGCATCAGAACCATTTGATTCCAAACTCTTGCTACTGCTGCGGGATATCAAAAATTCCGTGCTTAAGCTCAAACCAGACGATCTTCAGAAAACTTATAGCGATATGAAAATCGGGTCTAAAAAGCTGGTGAATTCCTTTAAGGGAATGTTGAGTAAGACTGGCAAACCGGCTACCCGTTCAACCAGAAAAAAAGAAGTTTCCCAACCGCTTGAAGTTTCCGACAAAACCCCCAAAATTGAGCCGAATAGAAAGTTGGTAATGGCTGCACCTGGTGTGGCCGCCTTTAAAGGCTTAGTACAACGAATTCCGCCACTTAAAGATAAGCTGATGGAAAAACACCTTCTGTATTCGCTTCTGGAAAGTGATTTCTGGCAAAAACAACCAAAGGAAGCAGCTTGGCTGTGTGCCAGAATTAATAAGGTACACCAAAAAGGGGACAGCAATCACACCCCAACTACCGAGCTGATTGAATTGTTTGAGAGTGCAGCCAAGTCAAAAAATCTATCCTTGATACAGGCCCAACTTGAACTGGCCAAACAGAATGCTAAAGCTTTCACAGCCAAAGAACAAACAGAACTTGTGGACTGGATGAACAAACTTCCCGATGTTCGTTCGGCATTGTATGAAGAATACTGTCACAGCGAAGCCAATGCAGTGATTATGTCCCAGAACTGGCATCTGCTCCCAAAAGAGAGCCGACTCAAACTGAGCGAAGCCGCAAATGTCCAACATATTTCCCAATTAATAGAGGGCGATCTGGATAATTTTTTCAAGCAGGATGTTTTATCAAAGAATGAACGCAAGCGCCTGGGGCTGATAAGCCTAAAGATTATGTCCCAGCTAGCCACATTTTTAGAACAGGAAGATGCGAATCCTCAGGCCAAAGAGTTATTAAGAAAGCTTAGGGTAATGCATACCCAATATTCAGACACTTTGAATGAAAAATCTGAAGAAGCTGATTTGGAATTCAGCCAAACCTGTCAAAACTGGCTGCATTCCATTTGCTGGTATTTGTACGAACAGAACAGTTCTCATTTTTATGCCGTTGTTCGTGAAATCGAAAGTCTGTTTGTTACTGTATGGAAAAAAGTCGAAGTACAACTCAAGGCGGATTAAGCGCACCTCGCAATCCTGCCCAAGAACAAAGGCAGGTAGCAAACAGTGTTGAGGATTCCATATCCTCGTGGCTTACCGACAATCAACAAACAGAGAACTATGTTCCACCTGTTCTGAGTCCTGTAGAACTCCAGTCCCTACAAGGCAATCATACCCAGCCTCACAAGATCCCAGATAAGCCTGCTATTCTAGGCAACCCCAATTTGCCCTCACGAAAAATTTCTTTAATTCTAAGTGAAGAGGAAGAAGATTGTCTGATCGCATTGAGAAGGGGACTTGTACGCTATGAAGAAGGGGACTGGGTCCCCTCTGACGAAGAGATAATTAAGACACTGATTCAACTCCTACCTGAATTTAATCTAAAAGGGGTCCGGCTACTTTGTCTGCAGGATTTGCTGGATGCACTCAAATTCAAAATTAAACAAACAGAACAGTAATCCCCCTCCAGCCTGTTCGATATATTATGTTAACTAAAGCAGGGGAGAGCAAAAGTTTCTTCTGTCAAACAGTAGCGAACAGATTCTTTTGTTATCCATTTGCAACGATTTCCGATACAATGTTCACATGGAAAGGGATAACCGTTTTTCAAATGATCAGTTTGTTTCCGTTCAGGATGCTTGTAATTTACTCAATTGCGGACGGACAAAAATCTACACCCACTACATCTCCAATGGACTCTTGTCAGTAAAGAAGAAAATTGGGAACCGCTCCTATTTTCTTAAATCTGATATTGAAAGCCTGGCTAGAAGTGAGCAACTACCTGTCATGGCAATTTCCAATTCTACTCTGAGCAATGCAAAAGACTCAGAATTGATTGGCCCGTCCCTGCGACAGGAAGACCAAAAAAATCTTACGGAATATATCTCCTCTCTGCAAACCCGCATTCATGATCTTGAGCAAGCCTTAAAAGAATCCAGCGAACATCTGAAACAATACCAGTTACAATCCATGCAAAGCATCCCTTTGTTGGAGTATCAGGAAAAGCTTCGGAGTAAAGAATTGGAGATTCAGGAGCGCAACGAACTGCTTGAATTCGCAGAACAAAGGGCCAAACACCTGGAATCCGAAACCAAACAGCTTCGCGATCTTGAGGAACAAACAAAACAGGAGCTTCTTGATACTGAATCCCGGTTTAATCAAAGCCTTAAAGTCGCACTGACTTTCAAAAATCAACTGAGACAAGAAGAGGAAAAGCGCCAAAAACTCGAGGAGCAATTCATTCGACTTCGTGAATTGCAGGAACAGCTTGATGGGTGCCATTTTTATGAATGGGGCCTGAAACGCAAACTTCGCGCACAAATTCAATCTACTATGTCTAACATCCGAAGGCTTCAGACCTCATTTCGCGCCCTGACATGATTTTGGCCCCATTACAAGGGGCGACCTGATTTTGGACTCTCATGTATCCGACAGCTTAGTTATGATCGTAATTTGCCTATTTTCGATCGATGATTTTAGGGGACTTCCAAACATTAGTTAACATAAGATACATTATACGCAGTTACGCTAATTCAGGCGCATTAGACATAGCCCAATTATGCATCCGCAAAATCAGTAGAGATCGGCGTACATCTTGTAATCCAGTAAAACCTTGAGGACATAATTGCGGGTTTCCAAATATCCAATATTTTCAAAAAAGCTGCCGGGGCGGGACTGCCACCGCTTCACTGGAGTGGGACCGGCATTGTAAGCGGCCAAAGCCTCCTCGAGACTGGAATACCTAGATATGACATGAGCCAGATATTGTGCTCCATATCCTATTCCCGTTTTTGGTTCATGTAAATCCAAGGGACTTACCTGTTGACCTTTTTTATTCAATAGACCTGTGGCCGTGCTTGGCATCACCTGCATTAAGCCCACCGCTCCAGCCTTAGAAACAACTTGTGGATTAAACCCCGACTCCGTCTTCATAATGGCAAAGGTTAAAGCCGATGAAACCTGCTGACTGGAGGCGGCACTAACAACATATTCCTCATAAGGCCTTGGATACAAAAGCCGTAATGGAGAATATCCAAAAACCTCGTAAAGCTGTAAAGAAGAAAAGTTTTGCACCAGCCATCGTCTTTCAGCCCCGTATTCTGAGTCTTTAAAAAGAGCCCTGCATGCCAAAACTTTATATATTAATACTGCCGCTCTAAGAGATAACTCTATGTGTTTCCCACTAATCACCATCTCTTTGTCATGATTCTGATAGGCCCCCGATTTTAACAGTGTATTTAAAATGGGGCTGGAGAAATTCGACTTAACTACAGCTAGTCTCACTTGATGAACCTGCTTTATCGATGAGACCCCTGCCACCTTGGTCCAAGTTTCCTTAACTACCTGTAAAACTTCTGACATATCTTTTGTGTGAAATTTTTCTTCAGCTAGTTCAATACCTTGCCAATACTCCGAGATTTGCCGGCTGCCTAACAATCCCAAAAACTCTGTTTCCTGGGCCTGCAACCATACCAGGTAGTCAGTAGGGCCAATTGCCCCCAAGTGAAATCTTTCTGAATCCAATTCACACGATCCAAAATGATTCATCATTATCTGAGCAGTCAGAATTTTGTGAATGCTATCTATACGAGACTTTAAAACAAAAAAAGCACATGGTATCCAGATGGAGAGGAGTATAAATAAAATTCGCATATAGACTGGACCGACTAAGCTGTATAATATTATGTATGAATTTTGTACTTGTCTTAGCCCTGAGTGAGCTATCCGTAAATCCTTACCTTATCCACCTCAGAAAAAAGTATACCACTGCCAGCCTCGAAGCTGGAGATCCGGTTACCACTTTAGTGTATGCAGATGAACTTCCAGTGTCTATTCTTTATTTTTCCAGCTTCTCTGAGGACTACAGTAAAAACTTAAAGGCACTTCGCAGCACTTATCCAGGTATCCCCCTGATTGTCATTCACGATCTCGACCATCGTATCAAACGAAGAGAAATTGCGGAACAATTTGCTGACGCTGTAGTCGAAAAGCCCGTGCCCAGTTTTATTGTGGATATCATCGATGCTCAAATCAGAAAATCCCGCAATCTCAGTCTGAAAACTTTGGCAGTCAAACGCCCTACGGAACATCAGGAACAATATCTTCAGATATCTGAAAAAATGCAAAAGCTGATGCGAATTGCCAGTAAGGTCGCTCCGACTGATGCAACCATTCTCTTAACTGGTGAAAGCGGCACAGGCAAAGAAGTTACAGCTAATTGGATTCACTCCGAAAGTCTGCGTAAACAAAAGCCCTTTGTGGCCATCAACTGTGGAGCTATCACTGAATCCATCCTTGAGTCAGAACTTTTTGGTCACAAAAAAGGTTCATTTACAGGAGCTGATAGAGATAAAACTGGCTTGTTTGAAGCAGCCGATCAAGGAACTCTTTTTCTTGACGAAATCGGTGAAATGCCATTTTCACTTCAGGTTAAACTCTTAAGGGTGTTGCAGGAAAGGAAGATCCGCAAGGTTGGTGACATTGAAGATATTCCCGTGAATGTCAGAATTATTGCCGCAACTAACAAGGATTTAATGCGGCTTGTCCGAGAGGAACGCTTCAGGGAAGACCTCTACTATCGCTTGAATGTAGTGCATTTACACCTTCCACCACTAAGAGAAAGAAAAGAATCTCTGCCTGGGTTAGTAATGACATTTTTGATGCATTATGCCCAAAAATACAAAAAAAGTGTCCAAGCCGTATCCCCTGCCTGTGAGAATATTTTGATGCAGTACGCATTTCCAGGCAACATCCGCGAGTTGCAAAACATTATTGAATACTCTGTCATAATGTGTGAAAGCAACACTCTTCAACCTCAAGACCTTCCCATTGAGCTTCAAAGAGATGCGCCCATGAATCTGTTACCGGCTCCGGCCCATTTGGCAGAGCTACCCCCATTAAACACCCTGCATGATTTTTTAAGTCATGCATACCGTCTGCCCAATCCAAGCATCGCTGATGTGGAAAAAATTCTGATAGAGGAAAAACTGGCGATGTATCAGGCAAACCAGAAACAGGTTTCAGAATCGTTGGGAATTTCCAGAACCAGCTTGTGGCGCAAACTAAAGGAGCTTAGAATTGGATAAAAAAGTTCCTGCTAGTTACCATATCCCCTCGTCTCTACCCAAACCTTCATTGGCCTCTCTGGAAAAAACTATTTCCAATATTTCGGCCATTCCCGTTATTGCATTGAAGATTTTAGAGGTTACTCAGAACCCAAAGTCTACCGTAGCTCAGTTGGAAAATCTGATAAAGTCGGACGCCTCTTTAAGCGTCAATCTTTTGCGGCTAGTCAACTCCTCCTATTTTGGCTTAAACCAATCCGTTGTAGATATCCATAAAGCCATAGTGTTGCTAGGGCTAAAAACTGTACGGGATCTGGCTTTAGCCTCCTCCATCTGCCCTTTGTTTTCGGGAAGTTCGGAATTCACAAACTATTCCCGCATCAACCTGTGGAAGCACAGCGTCTGTGTAGCGATTGCAGCCAGAATGGTAGCGAGACGAGTTGACTCTAGTCTGGATGAATCCTTATTCACTACCGGTATTATCCATGACTTAGGTATATTGCTTTTGGATTTGCATGCCCATGTCTGGTTTGAATTGATTCTAACCCATCCCGAATTTACAACCCTTGGCTTAGAGGGTGTAGAGAAAGAGCTACTAGGCTTTACTCACCATGATTTGATTCAACAGATTCTTAAAAAATGGCAATTCCCTCCCATGGTGATTGAGGCTGTGTCCTTTCATCTTCAGCCATCCCGCTCCATGATTTATAATAGGCAAACCGGAATTCTCTTTCTTGCCAATTGCCTTGCAAACCGTCACGGGCTCGGATACACCCCTCACAAAAGTGTCAAAGCCGAAGACTTCAATCATGTACTTAAAATTTTAGATCTTGGAATCAAAGATATTCATGTTCTAATGGACGACCTACCTGGCGAGCTTGTAGATGGTAACAACCTGTTAACATTGATTGAAGATCTATGAATTCAGAACTAGATATTTTACTTAAAGAATCAGAAAGCTCTCTTCTGATTCGCAGTGAAATTGTTCCAAAAGTTCTATCTGCATTCTCTAACTTATGCTCTCTTAAATTTTTTCTCATATCTATTGATAATCAGATAATTGAGCAATCTCCAAACTGCAAATTGTCCCCAGATCTGTGGAATCAGATTCAAGCTCGGTTGGAACCAACCAGAACCAATAGAGCTCGAATCTTACTTAACGAAAAAAGTCGGTTATGCCTTGAGTTCCCGCTTTATCATAAAGACACACTCTTAGGAACCCTGATTCTGATTCTTTCCCCCCTTGAGGCATCTCCATCTACACTTGATTTACTGATAAGTCCCATTACTACTTGCGTCGAAATGACCATGAAATGTTTTGAATACTCTGAGCTTAATGACAGTAGTAACGCTAGACTTACTCAATATGCCGCCGAAAAAAAGCATCTTCAGGCCAGATATGAAACAATTGCCATGGAAAATCTAGCCGTGAGAATGGAAATCGAACAAGCCAATCTGATGCTGGCTCAAGATGTAAAACTAACCGAACAAAAGTTTCAAAAGTTATTCGCCACCAGCCCGTTTCCTCAATTCCTGTATAATTTAAACAAAGTGCGTGATTGGCTTTTGCAAATCCGGGAAACCCAACCAAACCTAGGCGCGTATCTGGAAAAATTTCCCGAAGAAGCCTCAGCCTGTCTGACTCGAGCCAAATGTATTGTGGCAAACCACACTGCTCAAATTTACTTCAAAGCTTCGTCCACCTCACAGTTAAAGTCAATTTCCTTAAAACTGTTTCCATTACAAGCACAAATACAACTACTGCTTCTCTTAAACGAATCACTGGATCATCCCAATCACGAACCCATCCAATTGGAACTATTTACAATTAACTCTGAACCAAGACAAGCATTGGTTCAAGTGGGCCATTTGGAGCACAATTGGTCCTTGGTATCCCTGTACTGCTTGGACATTACCGATCGGGTAGAAATGGAAAAGGGCTTAATCCATGCCAAGATGGAAGCCGAAATCGCCAGTTCAGCCAAGAGCCAATTTTTAGCCGTTGTCAGCCACGAGTTACGAACTCCGCTAAACGGTATCATCGGTTTTACCAGTCTTTTGATGGAAACCCCCGTTACGGAAGAGCAACTCACCCACCTAAACTACATCACACTTTCTTCCCAACGGCTAAATTCACTGGTAACAGACATTCTGGACTTTGCCCGTCTGGAATCCAATGATTTTGAAGTGGAACTCCAGGAATTTAAACTGTCGGATCTGCTTAATGAAATCATATCAAGCCGTATGAGTGCCGCAACTTCAAAAGGCCTTCAAATTCTAGTCCCCAAGTCTGAATCATTAGTGGACAGCATGACATCCGATCCGGTCATGATTCATAGAATGGTGGATATTTTGCTATCCAACGCTATTAAATTCACCCCGTCAGGACACATTAAGATTCAATCCAGATGTAATCCTACCCCATCAGGTCACACGCTGATCATTGAAGTAGAAGACACGGGGATTGGCATTCATAAAGAACATCAAGCCACATTGTTCCTCCCATTTTCGCAGTCTGACTCATCCATTACCCGAAGCTACGATGGACTTGGAATCGGGCTAACTATTTGCCATCGACTAGCAAGCCTGCTCAAATGCCAGATTAGCGTCGAAAGTGAGATAAACCTCGGGTCCAAATTTTGTCTAGAAATACCAGTTACTCCTAAAAATACGCCAAAACCCATGACACCAGCGACCCATTACCGGATTGCAGTTGCTGAAGACTGCCAGACTAATGCGGCCATGCTCAAAGAAACTCTAGGTAGTTTTGGAGTCAAAGCTGATTTTTTTGCCAATGGCACACTCATGGTACAAGGATCAAAGATTCAGGCCTATGACATTATTCTTATGGACATATATATGCCTCAAATGGATGGGGTTGAAGCTTCTAAAGAGATATTTAACCTGAATCTTAAAACAGGCCAGAATACATATATTATCGCTGTGTCTGCATCTGTCACCATGTCAGAAAAGCGGAGATGTCAAGAAGCAGGAATTCAAGACTTTATCTCCAAACCTTTCCGCGCATCCGATGTCAGGACAGCTATTGAAAAGGCTAAACAATGGTTAGCATCCAAAGCAGATCTGACATTAATTAAAAATTAAGCTTGAGTTTTGTCCTTGGTGAGATCAGACCCTTACTTATGAATGGTTAAATTCTTTGTCCCTAGTTTACTTATTCCGAACCCAAATATGTGAAACTATTGTTTGCTATACAATTCATCATGTCGACCATTGCCTTTGGCTATTCACTTCGGCAGCAGAATGCCATAGCGGGAGTTGAAACAAGCACCCATTCTCATGCGGCTAGAATGCTACTGGATCGCCGTAACTACAAATCTGGGGTTGAAGAACTAAAAAAAGCACTTCATGATCAACCTGATAATCGTAAAGTCGCAGTTAAGCTAGCCTCCATATACTACCGAAACCAGCAGTACGAAATGGCCCTGGAAATGGTGTTACCATTTCAAAATCTCGCCACCAAATCCACCAATCTATTCTATTTTATCGGGCGATGCATGGATGCCATCGGCCGAAAAGATGAGGCATACGAATACTATCAGAGAGCATTTCGTCTCGATCCCACACTGTATAAAGCCCCGCTTCGAATTGCTCAGCTTTTTATGGAAAAGGGGTTACATTTTGACGCTGCCACGCACCTTAAAAACCTATTGGAAATCAACCCAGAATACAAACCAGCTCAAGTAGAATTTGAAACAGCCCTGCGTTTGATACGGGAAAATCAGAAAAATACCTTTCGCCGAGGTAACATGGTGGTCACTTTTCCAGATTACAATCTCATTCGAGATCTGGAAGAATGGTATCCCTATCTGCAAGAAAAAGTATATTACCTG
>DITF01000021.1 GCA_002422125.1 bacterium UBP17_UBA6191 | reverse complement strand
GAAAAGCCAGCGCTTACCACCTGATGCACGAGCATCTGACGGCCCAACAAACTGATTCAGCTAAAATCCTAAGTTTTAGAAAACAGATGAAGGATTATGAAAACAGTATGGCCCAGTTGGTGAAACAAAATAAATTGAACTTAAAGGATCACGACAATTCGCTCTACCAGTGGCTAGCGGTCTCAGAGCAAAATATTCTGGAATTCAGTGAGCCCCTGATGCAAAAGTACCGCGAACAGTTAAATGAGGATGGCTTTTCCGAACTTGTTGCCCTCAGAATCGGAATGCTACTTCTAACTCAGGAAAAATTTGAAGAACTAGCCGCCTACCTCGAATCGATCCGTCCCAATATTGGAAGCAGTATTTCCAAACACAGCCTTACCCATCTTGAAGCCCGATTGGCGCATAAACAAAACCTTTTAAAAATCAAATCTGCCCCCGCAGCCGTGACGATTGCCAAAGTACGGGAAGAATATTTCCCCCCATCTGCCACATTAGCCATTGCCAATCTACCTGTCAGCGCCGTTTCTGACAGTGGATTGGACCTAACCCCCATTGATCAGAAGCCGCTTTTTTCTGCGCGCATGGATGACTTTTCCCCCTTTCACGATCTTTATCAGGATTTTTTAAGCCGCATGCAAAAAAACCCTTCCAATTATGAAAAACGATTTTTATATCGAGAACTGGATAATGCCTATGATGCCGTCAGTGACCATGAGAAGGCCGGCCCAGCACTAGATGCCTATCTAGCCACTTCAGAAGGACAAAAATTTCAGGCCGAAGCCGACAAAATGGCTCAGGAGTTTGAAAAAGAAGATTTAGTGAATGCCGAACATTTTAACGGTGAACTCAACCGGTTTCAAAAATCTCTAAGCACAGCCCAAAACCGTGAAGACAAGCTACGCATCCTCTCGAGTTTTGCCGGCAAATGGGAAAAATTGGTCTTTGATCGGGATACCAACCTTTTTGTTCAGGGGGCCGCCACAGCCTTTCGCAAAACCTCAGAAGGTAAGGCTCTGGCAAAAATGGTATACGAGCTTGTTACCGAATTAAAAATCCTGCCTGCCGACATGGACATTCCCCCAGATTTTTTGTCTGAGCGGGATTGGGATTAAGGACAAGCCCCCCCATTATCACGGGCAGGGTTATCATCTTCACTGTAACGGCAATTTAAGTTAACTCCCCGAGCGGTAAGGATTTTGGGTGCGATGCAACTGGCAAAGCTGGCGATTGGAGTTTCTGGGACACAGCGGTTGGCGGGATTAAGATAAGTGTCATAGACTTTGGGGCTTGGCTGACCAGTGTAGTCCTCCAACAAAGATAGCTTGCCTAAAGCCAACTGACCGCTTGGGTGCATGGCAGTATAAACCTTAAATGGTTCGGCAATCGCGGAGCGGGCCTCCATGGCAGCATAGGTCATCATCACATCACCAGCACCGTTTTTCAGACAGGTGTGAAACTCGGTTTCTTTGGTGGACAATAAAACTGCTGGTGGAAGCGGGGGAGCGTCAAAAGTTGCCTTACAGGTGGTAAAAACCGGAGTTACCTGAGCTTGAATGGTGGCGTTTTCATCTGGGCCTACAAACCAGCGATCAGCCAAGGTAGGGGCTGCGGCATTGACCGCATCATTTGTGACTGCGAGTTCAGTATTAAATGCTGCCCCTTCGGGAGTTCTTAAGAGTAAAAAGACTGGATTGTTCCCGGTAGGATCCTCCATGTCCGTCATAAAATCGTTGTATAGGGTCTTGTGGGTATCATACAAAGTACCCAGCTCCCGATAGCAGGCTCCGGCAGGAAATGTTCTGGCTCCTAAAACAATCGGACCATCAGTGCCTTCCATTTTGGCTTGCATGGCAGGCACACCAGCCTCATCACAGGGGCCACAGGTTCCCTCACAATAAGTCTTGGTAGCATCCATTAATGGTTTGTATTTGGCATAAACTGCCGCCACATCAGGATCAGTAACTGCCTTAGGTACGGCCCCTGGGGCTTCCCATGCTGTGGGCGTTGTGGCAATCGGGTTGTAGGCAGCTTTTTGCTCAAACTGATACCTGCGAGCTGGTGTAATTGTGGTGGCGGCCAAGGCACGAATGTCACCAGACGGTGGGGTGTAATCAGCATTTGGGACCCAGCCAGCCCCGGCGTTTAACATTTGAGTTTCCAGCGCGGCATTAGGAATTCCTCCGGCCCAGTGATATCTTTTAGGGGTTCCTCCTGGGTCAGGCATAAATAGATATGGAGTTTGCCAAGGCCCCT
This sequence comes from bacterium UBP17_UBA6191, assembly GCA_002422125.1. Taxonomy (GTDB): domain Bacteria; phylum Muiribacteriota; class UBA6191; order UBA6191; family UBA6191; genus UBA6191. The sequence continues at coordinate 8,822 of DITF01000021.1, read as the reverse complement.
GATTTCCCCAAACTGACTTGGTACCAGTGCCTACTGCCCCACCTTCTTCGCGGGTTGGACCTTCGTCTAACACTAAAGCCGCAATACCACCAGCCGCCGCCCCTGCCATCAAAGCAAATCCAACTCCCCCAGTAAAAATTCCCACCAGAATTCCTACAATGGCCCCAATCACTAGAGCCAATGAACCCTTGGACTTGGTTTTTACCTGATGCCACTTATCCTGAAATATCATCCTTACCGCTTCATAGCGGTTGTGCATCATATTTAAGCCATTATGCGGCAGAGTTATTTTTCCATCAGGAGAACGCACATGGTAGCGACCATCAAGATAAACAATATCCTCCCGTCCGCCACCAGTCAAAATGGTCCTAGGAGTTCCTCTTAAAGGAATCCAGGGGGCCAGACCAGTGCGGATGTATTTTAAAGCGTCAGCGTCGGCCGCATGCACTTTGCCAACCATAGGCCCAATTCTGGAACCATCTGGGTAGGTTACAGGAGCGATGTACAAAAAAAAGCACCAATCCCCATTAGTTTCAGTTACCAGATCAGGCCCATTAAACTGCTCATTACCAGCCGCATCATAGCGGGGATGCTCAAAGGCCGTCCCACAATCAAAACGATCCCTATAAATTAGGCCTGCTGTCATATTAATGGTAAAAGCAGAGTACAAGTCGGGAATAGCCGCCGCCGTTGGTGAAACATCCTGAACCGTTACATTCACTCTTTTGTTAATTCCTGCGGTTCTGTCATCATAAGTCATGTAACCCTGAGGGGAGCCCCCCGCTACATCATTCGTTACCTGAGTAAAATATTGCTCAACCGAAACATTTGTCTGACGATAATCCGCCACATTAATATTGGGATAACCAGTATGGTCCTCTTTGGAGTATAAATCAGAGTATGCTCTGGTCTGCATTACAGCCTCAGTGGGCTGCACCAAAAACATGCTGACTTTGTGAGTCTCATAGCTAGGAACTCCCTTGGGATTTAATCCATACCCTCTTTGCCACTGATTCCAGTTATTCACGGTTCCGGCAAAACAGAGTTCTGAAAATAAAAGCAACAGAGTTAAATATCGCATACTACCCCCAGGACTGTCCTAGTTATTGTCCTTCACCGTACTGAGATTGCTGTTTTGAAGCTGAATGCCCTCAAGCTGACCCATAGAAATCGGAGTCTTTAAAATGCGCTCGTTGTCTTCAATATCCCGGGCACTTACCATCAAGAAATAGTCGGTAGCCAACTTAAACTGATGATAAACCGTAAAATTATACATAAACCTGCCATTGCGCAAACGATACTGTCCTGGCATATCGCGAATCCTGAAATCCTGATCCTTTCTGATCACAATCAGTTCATCATTAACGCCAGTTTCTTCAAAAGCATTGGCATCACTAGTGCCACCAGCCTGCTCAGTAATCCGAAAAATTACCAGTTCATAAGGAAAGTACATCTCTGGACCACCCTCATTTTTAAACCAGAATGGAGTATTATCTTCAATGGAAATCATAAACCGGTAACGGGTGCCTCTAGCCCCATTCATGGCGGGTAAGAGCTCAAGCAGGTTACTCCCACTACTGTCTCGATAATTTTTGGCCATGTCCCAGATTCGTTGATCATTGGACCAGTCCCCATACAATCTAGTAGCAATGGGTCGGGCAAAATCAATTCTGGTTAACATATTTAAGCGATCGTAAGGCCCAAAGGCCGCCGCATCTACAAAATCACCTTCTCCAGCCTGGGTTCCATTAGGTACACCCACCAGATCGTTTAACTCTCCGTCTACTTTATGCACATGAAGGTATATGTTAGGGCGAATTTTATCTAAAGTGATATGGGTACCAGAACCAAAATAATCTTTTTCTGTCCAGGATTCCGTGATATAGGTGTTGACGGTCTTCTTTTTTCCACCAGCATGAACCCCGCTAAAAAAGCTAAAAAATATAATTAAAACCAGCAGCAGGTTCATATTCCATCCTGTTGTATACACGATCCCCATGTTATCGATTATAATCCTGATTGTGATTGTGTCAAATATCATTACCTCGATAATCTTCTTTCTGATGGCTGTCTATTGCAATTTTACCAGCGATTTTCCCGTATGTGCCAGCCTTAGCCCGCAACTTCTTGAATGTGTGCGCCTGGATTCCAATTCGCAAATAAAACTACGGGAAATTCGTCGGCAGGGGCTTTTAATGCCAATGACTCTGCAATTGTTTCACCCAAAGGGCCATCTGCTCGTGGATGCTGATTTTATCAATAAACGACTGATTCGCTTTACGGCTGATGGCCAGATAGAGGAAATGTTAAACGGGGAGCACTATTTACGCCGGAAAAATCAGGAAACCGTGGTGGAATGTGACGGGCTTCAGTGTATTTCAAAACAATATCCCATCCTGGAGGTCCCGGATCTAAAGCTTAAGTTTGGAGATATTCTGTTTGTTACCAATCTAAATCCATACAGCGGAAGGCAAACTTCCTGGTTTACGCATGTGGGAGTCGTGATTTATTTGGATAACGAACCCCTAAGACTATTAGGCAATGATCTTTTCGAAACTCTCTCAGAATCAAGTCTTTCCGAGAGTTTTATGAATCCCTGGGCCTACATGGCCCTTCGCTCCCATAGCTTCACAGAAGTGGCTAAAGAGTTGGCGACCAAAGAAAACATCCTGAGTCGTCCTATGCGCACTTGCACCGAGTTAGTAGCGGGAATTTTTTATAAAATTCACCCAGAACTTAACCGCACAGAGTTTGAAAAAATGTACCCCGATCTAATCGCCTCTGACATTCTAAATAAATCGGAAGTTCTGGGATTTTCCCATCCCATGTTCTCCGATCCCAAACAAATTCTGGAGTCAGATTCAGAACACAGACAAAAACTCATTAAAGCCTGGAAACAAATTACCGCTTATCCTGAAATGGCCTTGGCCAATCTCCTGCTTACCGATTTTCCATTACAGCCTCTAATCTACAGACCCGATTTACTGGAAGCTCTTTTAAGATATGCCACTACCGATTTATATCTTAGTTCTGAGTAACCGTAATTAAAAATCCCCCCTGAAGAACGCAGTCCCCATTTTTTGAGAATTTGGCTCCACCTTCTCTAATTTTGACCTCGGCATTTTGTATTTTCTGAATATGGGCCCAGGGAACGGGCTGGTCCAAATCCTGCATATTAAGGCTAATAATTTCCTCGTCCCCTGCGCTTAAACGAAGTTCGTTTGAGTCCTTTAATTGGGCCGAAAAAAGAATCCCATCAATTTCTGCCTGCTTTACAAGCTCTCCCTTAAAACACTGCCCATCGGAAGGACCGACTAAAAGCCATTTGGTAGTGGATTTAGCAACTAGCAAGGATTTGTCGCCCTCATCGGGAGGCAGATCCGAGGCCTTGCCGTCACTGTCCTGGAAAAGACATCCTTGAAACAACAAACAAAGTAGTATCAGAGCCCGCATCAGAACATCCCCGCTGGCCCATTCACTCTCAAATAGGCCCGACCTGCGACGGGATTCCCTGACATGCTGGCCCGAATTTTCTGGGATGCTGTAATCGTAAAGGAATAGCTTAGTCCCGTGCGGGGTGATGGATCTCCGGCAGTTATGACCATGGAAGAAGCATCCCTGACCCCCCTGAAATGTACTCCAGATGCATCCATGTCATCAGTTCGTCTCCACTGCAATAAGGGTTTACCCGAAAAAAGCACCTCTGTTCCATCCGCCTCATAAAGTCGCACAATCATAGAGGCCGTATTATAGGTGAACAGGTAAGGCTCAATCCGTACCGTGCCGCCTATTAAGGCAGTTCTTGTATTGGTCCCGGCCCGAGTAAGATTAATATTTCCCACCGGAGTGGGGGCCGCAGGTAGAGCATTTAGAACTTCCTCAGGTAGATTGGGAGTACCAGGAAGCCCCAAAATTTCTATTGGCTGATTCCCAAGATGGGCTCCTGGTAAGGCTGGGTTTATGGGTACCAGTATCGCCGGGGTTGGATTGGCAATTGGCGTTGGCACCGTTAACGGTGGCTTTAGTGGAATCCACTCAACTTCTGTGCTCACACTTGTGGCTGGGGTACTGATTTGTTCCACAAAACCATCGGAGGCCTTGCCAACTTTGACAGAAACCCCAGAAGTTCCATGGGTTCCCAAAAAGAATGGTATCAAAATCCAAATTACTCGCATCTCCATCTCCTACTGAATGGCAAGCTGCCAGCCACCTTCGGTCATCATTCTGAAATTTTTGCGCCGCACCAAAGAATTTGCCGGATCCATTTTGGGATTAAAGCTAATTTTACGAACCTGCCCCGACTCTTGAGGATTTAGCCGCATCTCCCGGGCACTGACAAATCCTGAAACATCAAAGGCAGATGGAAGATTTACGACACCATTTAAAGCCACTAGCCCCGCTTCGATTGGATCGGCTGTAAAAACCTCAATATCCCCAGTTTTGGATAATAGTGTGAACGGTTCAGAATCCTGAGCCTGAATGGCGGATCTGATTCTGATGTTACCCTCCACTACAATAATTCCCCCCTGCCCCTGTGGCACAAAAAGAGGTTCGGTAATCTCTAAGTCTCCCTTTATCTCTACTATTCCTGACAATTTTAGACTCCCATCCACCACCTGTAGCCTGAGAAAATCTCTACCACTGCGAAACCTGTACCCAGATTTCTCGGTAAGCCAAGGCACTGTCTCAAGCTTTGAAAAATCGCCCCCATCAAAATATACCGAGCCCGAGTCATCCTTAAGCTGGTAAGCCGTGGCATGGGCGGCCTGATACCAAGGTGCGGGATTTCCGGCAATACTAAGATTTTTTAAGTGAAAATCACCCGTCCATGTCAAAAAATGCGAAGGGTTCAGGCTAAACACATCCGCATCCGTCCTAAGTAGTCTGGTGCTTAAAAAATTGGCATCCATGAGAAGAAGTCTTGAGGCTCTAATCTGGTATCTTGTGAAATCAGAGCCAAAATTATCGACAATTGCCAGTCTGGTTCCGTCCGTCCAACCACCAGGCCAGTCGGTGCCTAAAAACTGGGAAGATTCCAGCTCTGGCAAAGGTGAAAATTTATCATTTTCAACATTGTAAAGCCCCTGAAGCAATGCACTAACTCTACGAACCGGCCCCAAAATCACGGTTGGACTAAATGCTTCCACCGATCCAAACACCAAAAGGCTCCCCGCCTTTAACTCATCTGCAGATCTCTTTTCTAAAGCCTCCTGTTCCGCCATAGTCCTTAAGGCCTGATCAAGAGGTGCCTCACGGGAGAAATACATCAAATCATCGCGAGAGGAAAATGAATCGGCTGGGTCCACTGAATAAAGATACATGTCTTCCTGAAGACAGGGAGAACGATGACTAATATTATCATTACCTGTATTGGCTCCTAGACGAATCTCGGCTGGAGAACCAAGATAAACCCAGCCCTGAGTATCTAGCATTGTGGCCAGATCCATTGGGGCCAAAGACGGGGTACACGCCAGGGTTCTGCCATGATTTAAAATCACTGGTAAAGAGGCCGGTGACTCTAAAATGGGAGTCTCAACAAAATCTCTAACCATAAGTGTAAAACGAGATAATGGAGAGGGGGTAATATCAATATAGCGAAGCTCCCTCACGGCTAGAAGTCTAACCTCAACCCCGGCCACAATCGCTTTGGCCTCAATCTCCACTACCGTAGCAACTTCTGCCTCACTGATTGGCAGTGCCGTTCCAACAAACACGGGCTGAGCCGGTCTTAGTCGCATTGTCACATCAATTTGGGGGGAGCCTGGTTCCGCACTCAAAACATCAAGCAATGGATGAGAAAGTTCATATTCCAGCCCATCCCGTCTTAAGTGACCCTCCGAATCAAGCATGGCCAAAACCCACCCGGCAATCGATGGCTCAGCGTTTGATCTTTTAGGCCAGGATGCCTCATCGCTACGGTTTAAAAAATCTCTGGCCTGATCAAAAACAAGCTGCCCTACTAAAAGGGCCGACGAAGCTGTATGATAGGCTCGTTCTGAAGCCGCATGCCGGCTCATGGTAAACAATTGCTGTCGCGAAACGGTAAAATAGGCCGCCCCCAGACCCAAAATTACCACAAGCATTATCACGGCAAATGGTAAGGCAAAACCACGATGTCTCATCTGTATTATTGACCTCTGATAAATCCCATAAGCCTATAACGAGCCGTTTCCAAATTATTTGGCTCCCAGCCCACTTCAATCTCCACCTTAAGCATGGCGCTAGTTTCAGGTGTCGGTGCCAAACTCACCTGCCTGTGCAAAGGCGGCTTTAATGGTTCAAGCCGTAAATCAGCCAGACTAAATCCAGGGGGCAATTCCGCATCCCCTGTCATGGTAGCCAGTAAGGGAAACCCTTTGGTTTTTCCAGCAGTCACAAGGGCCGCATGCATTGAATTTGCCTCACTGATAGCAAGGGCCATATATTTTGCTGACCCCTGCATCTTACGACTGGTAGAAAAAAGATAAAACACTGGAACCGAGGTAATACTAATCAAAGCAATTGCTAAAACGACTTCGGCTAACCCTAATCCCCGGTTCATTCAAAAATGCGAACCCGCAGCACCGGTTTTGCTCTTCCAAAGTCTCCTGAAAGGCTGGCTTTAATCTTGTCCCCGGCTTTTATGGCTCTTTCTACCGTTACTACCCGAGCCGAAGGATCCCCAGCTTTTTCTTCAAATATGGATTCGTTATCAGGTGTGCCGTTCACAAGCAGTGGGCTGGGATCTGAATCATTCTCTCTGGCCCAGCTAAGCCATTGCTCAGTTGAACCATCGGCCTTAATTAAATCGACCTGAGCCTTGGCCCTGCCGTAAGTCATCAGGCCAATTCTGACCACAGCCTTGCCATCACTTGAAAATGTGTGCTCTGCGTCTTTGTCTTTGCCCACATTTAGAACCTGAGCTGGTTTGCCAGAAACTTCTGGGGTGGTGCCTATGACTTCATCCATGGGCCCTGAGGAGCCAGACCCGCCCCCGCTCCCACCGGTTGGATTTCCCGCTCCTGGGTTTCCCACCCCAGGGTTTGAGCCTGGATTTTTGCCCGGTTCCACTGCTCCCGCCTTGATGAGAGTAAATTTTGCCGCATCAATACAGGCACTCTCTCCCCCATCATCTACCATAGCAACATAGCCTTTTTTGCCGGCCTCAAACTCAAACGAACCAAGATTATGCCAAACCAAACTATCGCCTCTTTGATTTACTGTACTGCGTTTTTTACCTTTAGCATGCGAAACTTCCCACTGCACTTTGGGAGATCTGTTTTCCGATGCCCGGTAGCTTACTTCAACCTTGTAGGTTCCGGCCTTGGGCAAATCAGGTGTAAAATAGGCTTTTTCACGACCGGTTCTTTTCCAGCGACCATGTTTACTGGTGTACAGATATTTGCCTCCCACGGTTCCCGCCGAAGAAAAGGACTTCCCCTCTGGATTGTCTCCCAGATTATCGGCCCAATTACCCTCAAGCCTGCATCCCGGCGACTTGTCATCCACCACAATTTCTGTGGCCCCTAAAACTATTGGAAGCAAAAAATGAAACACCAGGCCCAATCGAAACATTACAATCCACCTTCCCCTCTTTGAGGGATCTGAATCTTTTCGTTAATCTGAAACACAATTTGTTTGTTCTCGAATACCTTGACAGCAACCTGTATAAGCCCTATTCCATCAGGATGCATCTGAATTCTAAGCTCCTGCCCCTCCATCAATCCTGAATCAAAAGACACAGACTGGGGGTTTTGCCCATCTACAATCCGGTTCATCTGATTATCCTCGCGCATCCAGGCAATTGCCTCTCTTCCCGTGCGAATCATCAAAGCATCGTCTGCCGCTTCCACAGATAAAGCCACGCGTAAATCTTTTCTTAAAAGGGCTAAAAAATTGGCGGTTACCTGCTGCAAGCGTATCTGTTTGTCCCCGCTTTGCATTTGTTGCCTAGCGGATCCCAGACCAAAATATAAAATAGCCGTAAGTAATGAAAAAACAGCCAAAGAAATTGCAATCTCCACCAAGCCAAAACCGAGGCGACAATTACAGGTGATCCTTGTTGACATTGATTAAGACTATAATGGAAACTGATATCACCGTCAATGACAGAGCCCGTAAACCCATACATTCATAAAACACTTTCTGAACTCCGTGAGTTAAAGTCGCAAATTTCTTCTGATGCCCACTCTTTAGCCACCTGGGTCAAAGCATTGGGAGCAAAAGGAGAATCAGAGGATGTTCAACTCCTTCTTCCCTGTCTAAAACATAGTGATGGGCGAGTAAGAGCCAATTCCATCGAGGCTTTGGAAATTCTGTATCACAAAATCAAAGAACCAAAAATTCTATCCATTTTTGCCAACTTTCTGACCGATTCAGAACCTAGAGTCGTTTCGGCCTGCATCAAAGCCCTTTCCTCCAAAATTAGCCGAACCGAGTTAAGGGCTTTGGTGGATAAGGTATACAATCCACTAGAACCAAGGCGCTGTCTGTCTGTTTTATATCTCATTCGTCATCTAAGACTTGATGATTGTTTGGATATGGTGGATATGATGCTCTCCAACCAGAGTCTGGAAATTCAAAGAGAAGCGCAAAAGGTTCTGGACTTCTTTTTGGCAATTGAGGAGGAGCTTAAAGCCAAAGAAGAGCAGAAAAATCAGGAAAAACGCCGAAATTTTGAGCTTCAAACGGGCAACCCCTGCCAAGACACCCTGCGCTGGCTGATGGATGGCAATCGATTGGATGAATTCTGTAAAACCTGGGAACCCGACTTTGAACAGATAAAAAATCTGGAATGGCTCGTCCAAAATAACCTAGATCAAAAAACTCCCCTGTTGCTATGT
>DITF01000375.1 GCA_002422125.1 bacterium UBP17_UBA6191 | reverse complement strand
CAGAAAATAAAATCAGCCTTTGCATGACGCAAGGATTCGTTTCTGGCCTTAGAAAAGTCTTGTTCCCAAGGTAAATGAACCAAAAACACTCCCGAATCTTTAAGAATTTCCAGGGATTTATCCAAAGAGCCGGTATCTACCACTATAAGCTCATCCACATGAGGCAAGACATTCTCAAGGAATCCGGGTAAAAACTCCTCTTCGTCTTTACAAATTGAGCAAACAGATAAAAGCATAAAATACCCCGCTAATGATACCTTAGAGCCTGTTCACGAACAGACTCTAAAAAAAAAGGCCCCGGTCAAGCGATGGAAAAAATCCCCAACGCCTGAGCCGAAGCCACATATCTGATAAAAACTTACAGACTAGCTGAAGTTACAACTGATTCTCCTGTAGGAGTGTGATCATGCTGGAAGGTTTGTCCAACCAATTTCCATTCCAAATCCCCAAACCACTTTTTCTTGGCCTCAAACAACTCAAACCAAGCTTTTTCATATCCAAACTTACGGGTCTGCTTAGTAGTGATCTTTTTGCTCTGTTCGATTTTAATTTTAACACACTCGTAAATCTTGCCTTCGATCTCGATGTTTAGAGCTTCCAAAACTTCCAATTTAGGAAATTCCAGTTTGAATTTAGCCAAAAGAGAGATTTCAATGGTCAATTCCTTAACTAAAGAAGCCGCTTCTTCAATGACTTCTTCTTTCCAATAAGCATACAAAAATTCCCTTTTGGTTTCTGTACCACGACGATATGTATACCCAGGTTTTGCGTAACCATAGCCTGGGAAATAATCCTGGGCCCGAGTCATATCACGGTCAAGGTAATCTCCTGTACGAAACAGTTCTTCCATTACACCTTTAACCACAATCTCAAAGTTCAACTTGCCCACTTCATCAAGGCCTTTGTAGAACTCAGCAAATTTTTCCCACTGATTGTTTTCCACCAATTCTTTTGCGAATTCTCGTGAATTACGAATAAATTCAGCGTAGGCAGCTTCATAAGCTTGGCGATTCTGAGACACGGAAAGATTTTGTGACATATCTCGGGCCGTCCATGCCTGTTTTTCGATGGAGCTTACTCGTTCTTCCATAGTAAAGGCATTAAGCCCGGAAGCACCACACAACAACATCCCACATACTGCCAAAGACTTCAGCATATTGCTAAATCGTATCATTATTATCTCCCATCACCTGTTCAAAACTCATTGACTCAGTTACAGGATCACTATTCTAAGGTTATCTTTCCAAGTGTCAAGTCCGAACGACCGGGAACTTTGGTTGCCTCCCATCTTTATACGGGTTATGCTCTGATAGTAATGAAAATTGCCATAATTCTGATGGGACTTTTATGCTCAACTCCGCATTCAGACGAATTCTGCATCCTTAACCCAATGATCTATCTGCACAAACTCTGTATTGGCAAAAGCTTTATCACAATGGACTTTACCCAACAATGGAAAGAGCAACAAACTCCTGATCCAATTTCTAAAGAGATCACAGCCTCTATGGCACAGGCTAAAGACAATATGCGGCTATTACAGTTAATCCATACCCTGCCTCATTTGTGGTGTTGTGATGAAAGACAGGTTTTTGATGCGGCCATGCGTCCTGGAAGCCGGGAAATGCTTCCAGGGGGGGAAGGAGATTGGCCCGGAACCCACATTCGTTACCGACAGGATTACTATCTCAACCAAAGCCAGACCCCGGGTACATTAAAAACCCACATTATCGCAAAAATCAGAACCACAAATGGAGATTATGAACTGATCATGCAGGACAAAAAGCACTACACACTCAAAGCTAATGATAAAACTCCGAAAAAATATAACCTAGTATATTCAGACTCCAGAGTCATATTTGAATTGCCCAAAGACTTCATAGTCCAAAGCCTCGGCATTGGTGTAGTCAAAGGAACTGATGAGTTGCTGTCCTTCTGGCCAAGCAAAGATACAAATGTGCTAAGGGACTGGAGATTAATGAAGACTGCACTTGTCCTGCCGCTGTCTTCTGTTTACAATGCGCAGCACAAGGAATAATTCATGTCATACCAGAACCAGCTGGACCGTGCGCTGTCAGAGGTCAAAAATAATCTTGAGAATGTAGGCAGTTTCTGCCAGACCAGCCTTTTAAAAGATGTGCTGACTTATGTGACAAAAATTCCCGGAAAAATGCTGAGGCCTAAACTCACCCTGATCGCTGGATCCATGCAAAAGGTGGATACAGATCAAAGGCTTATTCAGGCGGCGACGGCGTTGGAGCTTTTACATATAGCATCCCTGATTCATGACGATATTTTAGATGAAAGCACCCACAGAAGAACCCTACCCACGGTACATGTGAAATTTGGCACCCCCGTAGCCATTCTTTTAGGCGATTGGATGTTGGCGCATTCTTTTGAACTGATGAGCCAATGCACTGATTTTTCCCGAAGAGAATTTGCCGCCCTGACTAAAAAACTCTGTGAGGGCCAGTTTTTAGAAGCCGAACTTAAGTCCCGTGAGACTTACTCCCTTGAAGATTATTTTCAGATGGTTGGATTAAAAACCGGTTGCATGTTTGAATCCTCACTTATGATTGGCCTGACTCAAAAAACCAGTGATTGGGAGCAATCGGTTCTAAAATCATTGCGGCAGTTTGGAGCCACTTTTGGTATAGCCTTTCAGATTGCCGATGACATCATGGATCTTTGTGCTTCCCAGGAAGAAACCGGCAAAGATACTCAAAATGACATTCGTCAGGGACTAAAGACCCTGCCAGTTCTATTAGCCCTAAAGGATGGGCAGGATAACGAGTTGTCCTTTAATCTCAAACAGGGAAATCAGGATTGGCTGGAAAAAAATCTTACGGCTTATCTCGTTTCAGGGTCATGGGTGGACAAGGCAAGAGCAATGGCCGAGAATTATATAAAAATTGCCAATGAGGAACTAAGCCATTTGCCTCAGGGGCCGTGGATTGAAAATTTACTCCGACTCGGATCCGGCCTGAATCACCGTCTTAATCAACTGTCAGCATCTTAAGTCTGACTTCCACAATTGCCAGATGTTCTTTTTGCAGAATTTCGAATTCCAGATCCTCACTAACAACCTTTTCTCCAACTTCTGGAATTCTGCCAAACACCTTTAACAGATAGCCTGCCAAGGTGTCAAAACCATCCTTACGCAAATTCAAATCCAGTTCGTCATTTAAATCCTCAATATCAATGGAGGCATCCACGCGAAAACGACGATCCCCATCATCTTGGATCAGGGGCTCAAACTCTTCATGGTCCTCGGCAATTTCTCCAACTACTTCCTCAATAATATCTTCTATAGTAACAATCCCATCACAGCCACCATACTCATCCACAACCGAAACAATTTTCTGCCGATTGGATTGCATTTGAAACAGTAGTTTGTCGATGGGGACCGAGTTTGGTACAAAGGGAATCGGATGCACCAGATTCTGAATGGTACCTAACTGATTCTTCTCCCTTAACGCATCATAAATGCTGACATACCCTACCATTCTATCTACCCGATCTTCATAAACCGGATAACGGGTATATTTATGTTTTCTGGCAAAATTCAAAAACTCCGCCACAGTGGTTCCTAGGGCCACTAGCCTTACATCCAAAAGTGGCATCATAATTTCCCGGGCTGTGGTTTCACGAAACTCAAAAGTTGTATGAATCATTTTTTCTGTTCCTTCCTTCATGGTTCCACCGACAACAGACTGCCTTATCCAGTGTACAAATTCCTCTTTAGACACCATGCTGGATGTATTCTCAGAACCACCCCCTGCCACTTTATTAATCAATTGAATCAAATGGGTCATAAGAAAAAGTGCCGGTGAAAAAATGAAAAGAAAAAACCTCAGGGGGCGATACAACCAACGAATCAAAAGATCGGCATAGCGACTACCTAAATTTTTGGGAATAATTTCACCAAGCATCAAAAGAGCTGGTGTGGCCACAAGGGCGGTTAAAAGCGGTACTTGATTGGACCAAAAATCATGAGAAGATACCATACGGGATATCCACAGTGTGGTCAAAGCACTCAGACCAACATTGGCTATGTTGTTTCCAATCAGAATACAAGCGATCATACGATCCATATCTTTTAAGACCAATAGAATTTCCTGAGCCTGTTTATCACCTTCTTTTTGGGCATGTTCTAGTTTGACTCGATTTGCCGTGATGGCCACAAACTCCGATATAGAAAAAAATGCGCTCAAAATTAAAAACAGAATTAAACCAAACACCAGAGGACTCATGCATCCTCCCTATCAAGATCTATATCAGATTCACTTACGGTAAGCTCCACTTCTACAATTCTTCGTTTCAGAAGCTTCTTCACTTTCAATAAAAATCGGCTCTTCTGAACCTGATCGCCTACCTGTGGCAGTTTATTGAGTTCCGCCATCATGTAAGAAGCCACATTGGTCCCAGGCTCAATTTCCTCATCCAGTAAATCCACATCGAGGGTCTGCTCAAGTTCTCTCCAAGATAACTGGCCCCCCACAATATAATGATTCTTGCTTATCTCCCTCATCTTCTTCTGGGCCTTATCTGAGGAGCCATCAAGCTCACCAAAAATGGTCTCTAATACATCTTCCAGAGTCAATAAACCTTGTAAACTACCATACTCATCCAACAGAATGGCCATCTTGACATTTTTGTTTTGCATATCCTCAAGCAACAGATCCATCGGCTTCATTTCTGGTATCACCAGCACATTTCTCATCAACTCATCCATAGGCTTTTCTGGAAACAATAAAAGATCCTTAGCCTGTAAATAGCCTACAACCTGATCCAGCTCCTCTTCGTATACCGGAATTTTTGACCTTCGGGTGGTCTCCACAATTCTTAAAATCTCAGCTCTTGGAGTATTTTTTTCCACGGCGATAATGTCTGGTCTTGGGGTCATCCGCTCTAGGGCATAGACCTCTCTAAATGTAACAATCTGTTCGACCAGCTTCTTTTCCCAGCGATTGAATACCCCTTCCTTTTCGCCTATTGAAATCATGGTGGAAAGTTCTTCGGCATTCATCTGGACATCCCTTTCCAGTGCTGGATTAGACAGTCGTATCAGAATCTGATCTGAGATCCATTGCAATAGCCGAGTTAAAGGTCCCATCAAAAACCATAAGATTCTAAGAAACGGAGACACAAAAATAGCCACGGTTTCGGCATTTTTTAAGGCCAGCGATTTGGGGATAATCTCCCCAAATATGATAATTAAAATTGTAATCAGAGGCACACTCCAGGCTAACCCAGACTCGCCAAACATTTTCATCGCCATCTCAGAGGCTGCCGAAGATAAAAATGTGTTGACCAAAAGATTGCCCACCAAAATTACAATTAGAATAGAACCCTTGTTTTCCAGAATTATTAAAAGGGAGCGCGAAAACAAGTCCTCTCTATCCCTTAAGTTCTCCTTAAATGAGCTCTTCAAAGAAAAAATCCCCGACTCAGAGCCTGAGAACCCCGCCGAAAATATGAACAGCAGCACAAAAAATAAAATTGTGATCAACTTACTTTCCCCCCAGAGTGCGATAGTGGGTCAGGTTTTCCTCCGTCTTAACTAAATCGCCTATTTTGCTGTAGTACTCCGAAAACAATAAAAATATCTCAGGGCCAGACTGCTTTAAGTTAGTCGCTAGCTCTAAATCCTTTAAGGCATCTTGAGGGCGTTCTTGAGTAAGGGCTATTTTGGCCCGAACCAAATAGGCTTCGGCATACTCAGGATCAAGGCGAATGGCAGTATTGACCTGATCNNATCTATGGCAAATTGAGGCTCCCCCGCCAAAATCGCAACCCGAGCCGATTGGGTCGCAATCTGGGGATCTAGGGGGGATAATAGTGAGGCCTCCCTTAACATGGCTAAAGCCTCCTTAGGCTGTTTGGCCTTGGCGCGAATCACAGCGGAAGTAAGTAGTTGCCTGACCATGGCCACAACATCTTTATCCTGGGCCTCATAGCGAACACCCTGGGAAATTCTAAAGACGGCAGGTGTGCGCTTCTCTTCTAGGGCCTGCAAAAGCCTAGCATCCAGTGCCTTTTGAAAACCAACAATCTGTTCCGACAGACGAAAGGCATCCGGCTTTAAATCCTCGCCCTGAGTTACCTGCTCTTGAGAATCAGCTATATTAGACTTTAGCGATTTAGCTCTTTGAATACCAATGATCACAACCACGGATAACAAAACCCCCAGGATTGCTATCACAAGCATGATTTCAAGTACGGTATATCCTCTGCGGCGACTAAAACTATCCATGTTGATAAAAACTTAAAAGAGACTGACCATATTTTCTGGTTTTGATAAGCTTCAAACCGTCGAGTTCCTGAGGTAGTTCCTTGGGATAATAACGGGCATGCTCCAAAACTAGGGTACCTTCCTCTTTTAGGCAGCCAGAAAACCCAGCTAAACGCCAGGATTTTTCCTCATAATCAGCATGGGGAGGATCAAAAAACAGAATGTCAAAGGCATATCCCCGCTTTAAAAAAGCCTGGTAGTTTTCCATTTTGACATAGGTCTTGGGTAAATCTGAGCCCTCTTCCAGAAGGTTCTCCAACCTGTGTAAGGCATGATTGACATTTTGTGACAAAGTTTTATATACCCGCCTATCGGCTTCCACAAAACCACAAACTCCAACCCCTCGGGACAAGGCCTCAATTCCCATGACCCCGGTCCCAGCACACAAATCCAAAAAACTTAATCCATGCAAATCCTGACCAAGGATATTAAAAAGTGCTTCACGAACGCTGCTTTTAGTCGGTCGGACTAAATTTCCTTCAAGGGAAGCAATAGGCATACCCTTTAACAATCCAGATGAAATATTCATATTCAGGACTCCAGCAAGCGGACTACACCCGCTAGCCATAAAAAACGATACCTTCGTCCCCGTCGCATTTCCGCCAGCACTTTAACATGCAAAGCCGCAAAACCAACGATCAAGATAAAAAACAAAGGCCAGCCAACGGCTGGAACAAAACACACCATAGAACTAAATAACTCAACCGCAAACAGAACAAATCCCTGTCTAGCGTGAAATTGCTCAGAAGCAGTCTGAGGTTTGACTGAAAACAAACTGCATATACCAATGACTGGTACATAGGCAAGCGCAGAGTTCCAACTGAACTCCTCCTCTACACTCCTGTCTTTTTTCACTCAAGGCTCCAAATGCGACATCATCCTTGGAAAAGGAATAGCCTCACGAATATGGTGGGTGCCCGTAATAAAACAAACAGCCCGTTCCAGCCCCATTCCAAATCCACTATGCACAAAGGTTCCGTACTTTCTTAGCTCCAGGTACCATTCAAAGTGTTCTGGATTCAAACCAAAATCAATCATTCTAGCTTTCAGAATCTCATAATCGTCTTCCCGTTGCGATGAGCCAAAAATCTCTCCATAATTGGGAGCCAGCATGTCCGAGCACAAAACCCGTTCGGGATTCTCAGGATGAATTTTCATGTAAAATGCTTTGACTGCCCTTGGGTAATTCATCACAAAAATAGGAGTTTCCGAATCTGAGGTTAAAAGAATTTCATCGTCGGCTCCAAGATCCTTGCCTCGAACAATGTCTGAGCCGCGAGAATGCAAAATATCTACCGCTTCATCGTAGGTGATTCTTTTATAAGGGTTTAGACATTTTTCAAGAGAGGTTACATCTCTTTCCATGATTTTGAGCTGCTCCTGATTCTTTTCCAGTACCCAGCGAATGATGTACTTAAACAAGGCTTCCTGTAAATCCATGTTAGCCTGACTATCTGCATGAGCCACCTCTGCTTCCAACATCCAGAATTCAGTCAGGTGCTTGCGGGTTTTTGATTTCTCGGCCCGAAAGGTTGGGCCAAAACAGTAGACCTTGCCAAAGGCGGCACAGGTTGCCTCCAGGTATAACTGACCTGTCTGAGCCAGATAAGCCTTGCCCTCATCAAAATAGTCCGTAGCAAACAGAGTGGAACCTTCTTCCCCAATAGTTCCAGTCAAAATGGGGGAATCTGTGCATAAAAACTTGTTTTCATAAAAAAACTGTCGTGCCGCCACAATGACTTCATTGCGAACTTCCATCAGTGCTTTTTGTTTTTTGGACCGTAGCCAAAGATGTCTGCGCTTTAACAAAAAATCAGGCCCATGTTCCTTTTTTGTAATCGGATAATCTTGGGCAATCTGCACGGGAACAACCTCAAGCACCACCATTTCAGCACCGGTCTCAGAACGGTCATGAGCTTTGATCAGGCCCCGCACGCGAAAACTGGATTCTTGAGTCAGGGTCTCAGCAACATCCCATGTTGTTTCAGAGGAATCTTCCCGAGTCACAACTCCTTGCAGGATAGCTGTACCATCACGCATTTCCAGAAACTGAATTTTTTTGCTGCCTCGGCGATTATAAAGCCACACATCAAGCCAGATTTCCTGACCTAGATATGCCTTGACTTCGTTGCACCAGATTTTTTTCATTTCTACTCCATATTAATAGTCAACATGACAGGCGCGACACAAAAGATCGTCTTTCATCGTAATTTTTAGAAACTTAGGATTGCTGCTATGAGGGTCATGGCAGGAAACACAAGTAATGACGCGACCCACGCCCTCTACCATGGTTGTGCCCAGAATTTTGGGGATTTTAACTTTGTCTGAGGGAACCACATTTATAGGGTGGGAATGTCCAGGCATAAAAAACTTACCCCCCTTATGTTCTTCCTGATGGCAGGAATAACACATGGCGTCGGATGGGGTTAAGGGAACCTTATTTGCACTATGTGGCATTAACGGGGTAGCCCACAAAAACTGGCCTTTAGGGTGATGAATGTTATGACAGGCGGCACAGGCAAAATCATGCTTGGTTCCGCGAAGTCCTTTGGCGTTTGCCTGATTACAATTCAAAAAACCTGTAAAAACTAAGAGAATCAGGAACCAGTTATTGCTCATCCCGTAACCTCACTCCCTCAACAAGATACTCTCTGCCCTCAGCATACAATCCTTCAGCAAAAGCAAAAGTCGCCAGCAAAAAATAGCTTTCAACCTGCTCTTGTCTGGATAACCAGGGTGAAGACAACCTCGATTCCAGCCGCAATTTTTGCTCAGACCAGGGTAACTTTATTAAATCCGAATAGGTTTCACTGCCCCCCTGTCTAGATGTGGTTTCAGCCCGAGCAGTGGTTAGCAAAAAGACCTTCAATTCGGCAATGTCTCTTCTAAGGCCAAACTGCTGATAACAAAGAACCGCTATAAGAATCAAAAGCAGTCCGAGTACTAAAAGGTGCAGAAACTGTGTTCTTCTAGCCTCTTTGCCCGAAGGCGCAATCAACAATTCTTCGTACAGTTCAGGGTTTTCATCTACCACACTAACCTCAACTCCGCCATTTTGGGACGCAGAGGGCTTTCCGAAAAAAAAGCTCTTCTCCTCTTTTGTCAGAATCGAGCCAGTAGCCTTGTCTGATATCTTCTCAGAGTTACCAGTAGAGGCATCCTTCTCAATTTGAGAGCGCTTTTCATCTTTTACCGATGATAAAAGGCTAGCCAGTAGCCTGTCTGGATTTTGTTCTTGACTCATTGAATTTGTCCTATCTGCAAAACGACAATATTAGACTAAAATCCATGATTTTGCATCATTGGACTCCAATTTCGGCCTGAATTGCTGCAGCTATTTCTGAGGCCATGCCTAAAATGGTCGATTCATCTTCCCCCTCAATCATCACCCGACATAAAAGCTCTGTCCCAGAATATCGAACCAATACACGGCCTTTTTCTCTTAATTTCTCTTCAGATTTACGGATGGCATCCTGTACATTTTTCATGCCTTCCAGAGGCTGCCTTTCACGGATAGCCACATTTTTCATGACCTGAGGCAGCTTGTTCATTACGCTGGCCAATTTAGATATTTTTTTACCACTCTTTGCCACAATGGCCAGAACCTGTAGGGCTGAAACCAAGCCATCGCCTGTAGTATTGTGATCTAAAAACACCATATGCCCAGATTGTTCCCCACCAATACAGAAACCACCTCTACGCATCTCCTCAACTACATATCTGTCCCCAACGGCAGTTCGTACCACCTCAATGCCATGCTTTTTCATGGCCAAATCAAGGCCAAGATTACTCATAACCGTCGTCACCAGAGTGTTTTTCTTCAAAACCCCATCTTTTAAGGCCTCCACTGCGCAAAGTGCCATGATTTGATCCCCGTCAATTTCATTCCCCTGTTCATCCGAAAAAATAACCCTGTCAGCGTCTCCATCAAAGGCAATACCAAGGTCAGCACGATGTCTAATTACCTCAACCCTCATAGATTGAGGATGTACCGCTCCACAGCCTTCATTGATATTAGTTCCATCGGGCTCGCAGCCTATCGGAATCACCGTGGCACCAAGTTCCTCAAGTACACCGGGACCAACCTTATAAGAGGCGCCATGGGCACAATCGACGACAATCCTCATACCATCTAATGTCATGCCCTTGGGAAATACCGATTTGGCAAACTCCATGTACCGGCCAACTGCCGTATCCATGCGTCTGACTTTGCCTACTTTATCTGCTGTTGGCCGGATTTTATCGATAGTACCAGACTCAATGAGCTGTTCAATTTCAAGCTCTAGCTGGTCGGGGAGCTTATAGCCATCGGTTTGAAAAAACTTGATCCCATTATCCATATACTGGTTGTGGGAAGCCGAAATCATCACCCCTGCCAGGGCTCTTAAACTTCTGGTGACAAAAGCAACCCCAGGAGTTGGTAATGGGCCGGTCAATAAAACATTGACTCCCATGGAGCAAAAACCAGCCACCAAAGCAGACTCCAGCATATATCCGGATATTCTTGTGTCCTTGCCAATCACCACTGGATGCCTGGTACCCTCACGACCCCTACCCAAGACATAGGCAGCAGCCCTGCCAATCCTGACCATCATTTCAACTGTCATGGGCTCAACATTGGCTACCCCACGAATCCCATCCGTACCAAACAGTTTACGAACCATCTTTTTCTCCTGATAATTTTTCGACCCAATATATCAGAGCCAATTGGATTCACGCACGGGTTATACTGTACAATTGGCCCATGGTCACGACCCACTATTATTACCATAAGCTATTATGGACCCTGATTTCTCTGGGGCACCTCAGTCTTTGGAGTCTGTTGCTCTGGATTTTTATCTTAAGCCTTTACGGCTCTTTGTCACTTTTCCAGAACTTCAGACCTGCCTTTTTGATTTTTGGACTGCTGAGCCAGATCGCAATTCTATTTCTTTGCCTGAGGAATTACTGGCGAACAATCAGGGTAAGCCCATCTCGTTTTATTTATGAGCTTGAAAAGAGTGAGCCTAGACTGAAGAATCTTTTATCGGCTTTTTATTACCCTGCTCACACTATTGAGCAAGAATCATTAAAGTCCGAAACAGAATCCCTGCTATCTGAAGCAAAACTACCGTGGCTGGTATCCAGATCTCACTTTTGGCCCTTGGCTTGCCTAACGCTTATAGTTTTGTTTCTTGGGTTTCCTCCTCCTCACATACCTGTGTCCCGTCTACTGTTAGCTTGGCAGGATCTAACAGACGACCGCAGAGCCCACCCACAACTTACATTAAACCCACTCCCCGCATTAGTTTTAAGAGATGTACCCCTAGTAGTCCAGGGTCAAATCAATCCTTTGCCTCTGTTCCCTGTACACCTTGAAATTTATTCCTCCGATCTGCTTCGGGAACTAACCAAAGTTCAAGCAGACCACTTAATGGATTTAGGCAATGGTTCCTATTCCTTTTCTGTCACCCTACAGCCCCTAACAGAATCCGTGAATATCCGGGCTGTAAGTGCCAATGTGAGCACGGAATTTCAGTTCGTCAAACTCACAGAAGTTCCGAGACTGGAGTCTGAGCATTACACCTACCAAGAGCCGGACTGGAATGGGGGCAGAAAACACAAATCTCCTATCGTACCATTATCGCTTCTGGAAGGGAGTATACTGACACAAACCTTAATCTTAAATAAGCCCATCCACTCTGTAAAACTCAGTGATACAGCCACTGGAGTTACTTACAGTTTTGAAAATCAGAGCCTGAATTTAAGTGGCATTCTCACATCAAATCTTGTTTTTCAGGCTGAAATTACAGATATAGATGGGCAAAAACTTCTGACTCCGACCAGAAGTGTGGAAATGCTTTTAGATACCAGCCCAACTGTTAGCATTTTAAGCCCAGAGTCTCCATGGAAAATTTCTGCTGGGCGCATGCACGCAATTCCAATGCGCATTCGGGCTGAAGACAATTTATGGTTATCTGACATTGAGGGGGAATTGATTGCCACTCAGCAATTCGAAATGACTTTTACCAATGCTAGGCGCGCATTTTCCCTGCCAACAATGGGAATGAACCGTTATTTTGCGACCACAGACATATATATCCGTTCATTGCATTTTAAAGAGGGTGATAGAGCGCAAATGAGATTATGGGTCAAAGATAATTATCCCAATCGCGAGGCCTCATATACAGATTGGATTTTCATAGCAATTCCCTATCGCTTTGAAGAAATGCAAGCTAAGGAAAATGAACTTAAAAGTGTGATATCTGAATTAGATAACCTAAAGTCATTGCAGGAAAATCTCGGTTCCGCTGGTCAAAATCTGTCTCAGGCCCTCGAGAATAACCCAGAATCCATGAAAGAAGCTGCTTCAGAGAAACTAGGCGAGCTATTGGCCCAAAGAGAAGAGCTGCAAAAAAAAATGCAGGAAATTCAGACGGCTGTAGATGAATCCTTAAAACAGGAGCGCAACAGCGAACAGCCCTTTTTGGATGAAAACAATATCCAAAAACTGGCCAAAATTCAAAAAATGATGCAGGAGTTATCGCTTCAGGAGCAAAGAGATTTGTTTCAACTGAATCAGCTTATGCAAATGCAAGACCTCTCACCGGAGCAGATGAAGGAGATGTTAAATCAGTTTGATCGGGAAAAATTCTCCCGCGAACTAGATCAAACTTTACAGGGACTAGAAGATATAAAAACCCAAAGAAATCTGCTAAAAAATCTGGAGAAGCTAAAAAATCTGAGACAAAAACACCAAAGTCTGGCCGAAAAGATAGCCTCCGGCCAAATGCCTTCCCAAGAAGAGTTGGAGAACATACAAAAATTAAGCTCCGAAATCAAAAATGACCTAGAGGAATTAAGCAACAAATCAGATCTCAAACCGGAGTTAAAAGACAGCCTAAAAGCCATGACAGAAAAACTCTCGGACTTGGAGACAGCGCAAGCGCAGGCCCAAGCCGAAAACAGCTCTGAGGCCATGCAGGAAATGATTCATAAAAATTGGAAGCAGGCCAGTTCTTTGGAAAAAGAGCTCATGGAGTTCATGCAAGACAGCGCCAGTCAAAAGATTTCTATCAGCATGGAAAAACTATATTATTTTTTAAGAGAAACGGCAGATATGTCCAGACGCGTTATATGGGTACACAAAAGTATCCAACAATTGTTTGGGCTTGAGCTGAAAAGACTGGTGGCCAGAGAAATGGCCTTTCTTGACTCAGCTACACTAAATCTGGAAGGTCAGTTTGCTGAAGAATACAAACAAAATCTGGATTTTCAAACAGCCCTCTTAAGACTTGCGGAGCTTCTAAGAGAAAGGCTTATGGCCTTGGTTCGGCTTTATGAATCGGATAACCCTCCTATGGACTCAAGAGATATTTTTTCAGCATATACGGCCACCAATCAAATTCACCGTATCCTGATTCAAGTCCTTGAGCAAATGCAGGACCAAGAAAAGCAAAACCAGTCTCAGCAGATGATGGAACAGATGCAACAAATGAAGAGGCAGCAACAGGATCTGAATCAAATGACACAAAGGTTAAGAGAAACCCCCATGGAAAGACAGCAGAGGATTCAGATGATGCAGCAGATTGCGCTACAGCAGGAAATTATTCGTCAGTCTATGCAAAAGATGCATGGTAAAATGGGTCAGAAGGCTGAGCTTGCTCAGAAAATGCGCGAACTGAGTCGGGAAATGGAGGCTCTGGAGCAAAAACTAAAAGAACAGGATGATATTCGTGAAGAAATTGTATCATCCCAAGAAAATATCGAGACGCGTTTTGATGAGGTCATGGACGCCCTTATGAATCAGAAGGAATCTGAAAAACGCGAGGGAGTTACAGCCAAAGCAACTCCGCTGACCCAGGATGGAATCTTGGGTGCAAAGGAAGGCGAGCGCAAGGAGGAACTGATGCGAGCTATTCAAAAAAAGGACTTCCCAATGCGACTATTGCCTTTACTGGAAGAATATAATAAGCGAATTGGAACCACTTATTTTTAGTGTGCAAGGAATTGGAATTTATGGCTTCAATGATTGAACAAATTGTGCAAAAAACCACAGAATACAAAGACAAAGAAAAAATCAGTTTTTTGATCCTTGAGGCCACTGGGCTACCTTTTTTTATTCAGATCGCAAAGGTTAGTGAAGATTACCTTTTAGATGTGCCTCGAAGTGTTCTTTACGGGAGTGTTAAAAATTCTGTGTCA
>DITF01000050.1 GCA_002422125.1 bacterium UBP17_UBA6191 | reverse complement strand
TCGTGGGGCCGTAAAGCTCCAGCCCCGCTGCACCGGAAGTGAATGTTGAGATGTCATTGCTGAACTTAGCGAAGTTTGCCTTTGTACCCGCTCCAGTCCTGAGATCCACAAAGACACCCTCACCCGCTAGGGTAAGGGGCTCCCAGTCACTCAATATATCGTTTAAAGCTCCTAGCAGTGCTCCAGCACCAGCAGCGTATCCCGATGCCAGAAAAGCATCCCCTCCTGAAGTCGCCCCAACCTTAAATGTATTCCCGCTAGGCGAACCAATAATCGCAAATGTAGTGCCGTCATAGGTTAGCTTTGCGTCGCCCGCAGGCGTAGAGCTACCGTCACCAAAAAGAATTCTGTGATTAGTAAATGCGGGTTTGTTGACCAAGCTTGACCAATCAGAAATAGGGTAAATATTGTCCCATGTCGAACCGTTAAAATTTTGAATTTGATTGGCATTCCAGCGCTTGTGGTTTGTCCTTGGATTGACTGGTGCTGGTCCCCATGTGGCCAGGCTATCCAAAGTGTCGCGCAAATCTTGAAAGGTTCCTGTCTTGGTTGTCGGTGGTGCGACTGTAATTTGTGGAAAACTAAAATCTGCGCTCATACTCCCCTAACCTCCCAAAGAACTTCAGCATTCTGGGGATCCCCGTTTTCATCAACAACGAACAACCATATTTTGTTGGGATGTGTTGTTTCATCCCAGTTGGGTACAACAGACCAAGAATAACCCTTTACAGTAGCGGAAAATCCGCGAATATCGTAAAACGATTTATCCATGGTTACCTCAGTGCCAGACGGGTAGTCTGTGGCCAACACATTGGCTTTACCTTGACTTTTTTTTGATTCCAAATTCAGAGATATGTTAATTGCTGACAACCCCACCATTTCCCGGCCCGTTTTGTTAAATGCGATCAATCTCACATAGAAGTACCTAACATCTGTAATCGTGACAAATGTGCCGCGATTTGTTTTTGCATTTAAATGCGCTGGGAAGGTCCCGGGTGCTGGCTGCGCTGGCGTAAACGCTTGATCGCAGGACACCACTTCAACGATCAAATCAAAGGGATCACCATAAAATGACAGATCCATATTTAACTTTATGGCCAGAAACGGAAAAATTTGCCCCAAGTCGTAAACCGGAGAACACATCAATGCGGCATGTTTACGATGATTGCCCGGAAAGAACTGGGTTGGTAATGAACCCGTAGACAAATAGTTTTGTTTGGCATCCGGTGACGGATGGGGAAAGCCTTCACGCAAAACACTGGGTTGTGCCCAATACTCAAATCCAGCCTGGATTTCATCATCCCATGTCGCAAGTTCTTCAGATCTGTAAAGCTCCATGTTTTCAAGCTCTGTACTCCACTGCCCGACATTTGAATTTGATGCCAAGTCATGCATTTGCAGTGGCCCTGAAACTGGGTTGTAAAACCCTGCAACCCCTATAAAAAGCATTGTCTCGTCAGCATTCAGATATCCGGCGGAAGGAAAATAAAATGGTGAGCTGGTAGAATTTCCAAAAATACTATTCTCAGACAGCGTTTTTGGTGTGACCACAAAAGCATCAACCAGATCGTACTCTTCTTCGCCGCTAATCGTAATTGGCCCAATCGTTGCGACATCAGACTCGCGGTTAAGCACATCCGTCCATGTCACGCTAAAATAGTATGTACCTGGCTCGGATTCGTCATAGGTAAAAAATGATCCTTTAACCTGGCCGTGCTGAGCAGTTATTCCGGTGCCCTCTTTGGAGCGATATACATTAAACCGGTCCAATTCCAAAAACCTGTATTGAATTGCAGTGTCTACAATCAGCTCAGAATCAAACTTAAGCACTTCATCCCAGTTCAGCATTATCTTTGATTTAATTTTCTGAACCCTGAGATTTAATGGTATGTGCGGCTTCTTGTGTCCAATTTTAGCTGTGGCCGGGACCTCCGATTCATTTCCGGTTGTATCAACCGCAACCACTGAAGCCTCAATCCAGAAATCAGGAGGGTGATAAAATGCCGAGTTTGGGATTTTAACTGAAACCTCATTAGACTTAGCTTCAATCGACAATGGCATGAATTCGATACTTGGCTCGGGTCGATAGTGCGTCTGCAAATCAACCCTGTAATGAGACAAGTCCATATCCGTGTTTTTGTCCCAAGTCGCCTCAAGCATTGCCCCAACAAAATCAATTTGCAAGCCCGTAATGTCTGCCGGAGGTGCTGTTTTTCCAAGGATTTCTTTTGTGACTTGCACCCATGGAGAGCGGAAATTGAATGAGTTGACGGCACTCACTCGAAACTCGTAATCATCTGCCTCGGTCACATCAAGATCAAACGATGCATTTAGCTGTGATGTTATCGCCCCGTTCTTCCAGTCGCTGTCCCCAAATCGCCGGTACTGAATCTCAAACTCCGCAGTAAAATACAGCTCTGCCAGATAACTGATATTTACCCGGTTCGTTATAACATCACCAATTCTGTACAATTCCTCACTAACCGCCAATTCTGTTGGAGTAGGTACAAAATTTTTGTTGGGCAAATTTGTCTCTGGGCCGTCGGCCCATGCATCCGGCGCCTCAGCCATGTTATAGATGTCTGGATCATATTCCTGGAGATTGAGGCGGAATTTGATTTCTCCCTGTTCGGATTCAAACCGCATCTGCTCGACCTCAAACTCCTTGTCATCAAACCCGTATTTAGGATTTGTTACTCTGACGTTGTCGCCGGCTTCCAGCTGCATCGCGCGAATATCGTAATCGCATTCGATTGTAATCTGGTTTAGTTGCTCTCTGACAAGCTGCGCAGCCACCTGGGCACAGCCGTCAGCGGTCGATACAGCTAAATCAATATCCTTAACAATTCTGTCCGCAGGCTCGACTCCATCTAGTGTGTGCAGATAGTTATCCTGAGCCCAGAGCTTATCCCTATTTGTGTAACGGACATTCACTGCATTGAAACGATCTCTGCCCGGTATTGTGGGCCTAACATTAAAGCGGCCAACGAATCCATCGGGCGTCAGATTCATGACAAATGTTGAGCGTATTCCAACCTGGACCTTAAATTTGCCACCGGAGATGATTAGCCGGCCATTGCAGCAATCAAGCAGCGCGTCTATGTGATCGCGGTGATCCTTTGTCAGGTCTGCAATGTAGGTGGTTTCAGACTTTAATATTGGGGTGGCAGATAATGGTGGTGGGACCATCCATGCGTTGGCCGCCGCTGTAAACGATGCTGTATCTACTCTCAACGGCTGATTCAAACCGTATTCTGAGCATAGATATTCCTTCAGCGCATAAACTGGGTTGGCCAAGCTATCGACACGACGATAATTGTTGGTGTGCCAGTCAGATGTATATTGAGGCGTAGGCCTTACGACGAATGATAGATTTGGTGGGCCTGAAAACAGGTCTGGATTCGCAGATATGGCCACACAGGCAAAGGCAAATCCCCTTGCGCGCCAATGATCTATGGTCCAAACAGACGGGTCTGGATACCTGCCGAGGTTGGTTGGCCAAATGGCTGTCGCGTAATCTGGTTTAGTGTTCGGTGTTGAATTGACAATATAAATTCCAAACTGGTTTCCGTATCGCTCGCCAGCGTGTTTTGGCGGAAATCTGTAGTCACCTACAATCTCTGTATCCGAACAAATTATCTCATCATCAATGTAAACCAATTTGACTGACCATAGGCGATTGACACACAAAGCAATCACCATTTGATAGTTTGTATTTTCGGCTCGGTGCATCCAAATCAGATTCCCGCCAATTTTATTTTCGTAACCAAAGACCATTACCCTCGGGTAGTCCTGCACTTGCACTTGCATTGATCTGTGAAATGCCGCCTGTGCCTCAACCTGTGCTTGGGCCTCCGCCTGGCGAGCCTTGGCCTGGGCCTTTTTTGCCTGGCGGTGCTGGTAATAGACCGAACCGCCAAAGAGGAATGCAGTAAACAAAAATGGTAGTGCCATTACTGCCGTACTCCGAGGTTTTTCATAGCCAGCTGACCGACCATTGCATGTGACATATCAAGAGGATCTTTAATCCGCTGGAATCCATCTGTATGACGCGCTCCTGGAGACCGAGCCAGAGCGTAAACAAAATTTTCAACTGTGTACATTAGGCGAGTAGCTTCAGAATCATCCACGATCTCACACGAATCAATTTCACCAGAAAACATCCATGACCTGGAATTGGCCATCAAGCTGCCACCTGTACCCACAGCATCTACTCCCCGACCCGCACCCAAGATCCCCAAATACAGGTCACACGACACGCCTATCAGGTTGGATTGCAGGGCATCAGACAGCCACTGACCATCATTGCCAGCAACGGCAAACCGCATGTTTTGATTCTGGAGTTGATTATCTTCAGCAAACGATTCCAAATGAGAAAGCACAGCCCCCAGATACTCGCCAAACGGCGTAGGCAGATTGTTTTGAGTGGAGCATAGCCGAATTGGTGGATCAGTCAGAATATCCAGCATAAACACTGGCTGGATCTCTCGCTTCTGAGCTGCGGCCAAAATATCTGCGTGCACGGCCTTTGGCATCAGACATCCTCCCGGAAGCTGAATGTGGTCGAGGCGTGTCTAAGCAATGTTGTGTCAATTGGAACCCGGGACTCCAGTCTGAAAATGCCAATCTGACTGGCTGGATCACTGGTTACTGCGTGTATTGATTTTGTCCCTGAAGCCGAGGTGAATCTGTGTCCAGGTGAAATCATAATATTTGTCAAAGAGCTGGCAGATGAGTGATTTGACACCACCATAACCATCTGCATCAATTCTTGTATCCAGAGCCAATCGCCTGGCTGTAACGAGATGTTGCCTGCAACCACGGGAGCTAATGTCAGAATGCGATTGCGATTAGTGAGATCAACCGTGGCATTTCCAAGAAACGATGGTCCTGAATTGGAATGCTCTGGTGGTGACCAGGTAAATGTCCCGGATCGGCCCTGAAGGGAAAGAATAAATGCCCGGAACTTCTTTGCCTTGGTCTCGTCAAGTGTAGGCAGTGTGACGGTCCAGCGAAGGTAGTCACTGTAACGATATATTTTTTCCGCACCGGTGTAGGTTGACTCTGTGGCCGACTCTTTCGTGACCAACTCAAATGAGCTGGATTTGATATCAATGTCTGTTGGCCAAGGGACTGGCCATAGAGACGATAGGCTCATGCCATGCCCCTGCGCTGATGATCAATCATGATTGCAAGCATTCGCTCTTCAAACATCCGAAACATGCGCAAACTTGTGCTGTCATCAGCATCGCCATGAATTGCGATGTGGTTATTAATCGTATAGGCCGGGCCACCTGTCGAACTGCCGGATTCCATGATTCTTTTTGTATCTGCGGCATTAAAAACCCTGTGGCTTTGGCCTGATGGGATAATAAGTTCTGTGCCGCGTTCGCCAGCAAAATAGGGTTTATTGGGATCGGGGAAGCCACCGGTGGCAAATCCCCCAATTCCACCAAACAGTGCATTGATACCAATATCTATGGTTTTATCAATTATCTTGCCGGTTAGGGTGTCAAGCATGGCGTTTTTTAAACGGGACAATGAGAATTCTCCCTCCCGGACCATCTTTTTGAGTTCATCGCCCACGGACTTAATAGAGTCCTTCCATGCATCCTTAAAGCCGGTTGAAAGTTTGCTCCACTCTGATTCTTTTGGTTTGCCAGTTTCTTCGGTTTTTGCTTTGGCAATTTCTTCATTGATGCGTTTAATCGCTTTTTCATACTTTTTTGCGTCTTCAAAAGCTCCAGCATCGTAAAGAAACTTCAATCTTGATTTCACCTCTTCTAGCCGTTCTGACTGAGTCATAAAAGAGCGATTGATGGTATCAACCTCGTCCCTAAACGACTGCATTTCTTTATCCACTAAGGACAATGCCTCTTTCTCCTCTAAAAACTTCTTAGCCCTGCCGTAGTCTTCCTGAGATAAATACGCCTGGCCAAGCGAGTCCTTTTTTGCGTACAGCTCCTCAAGTTGCTTAAGTTGTTCACGCACCATTTCGGTTTCGCTTCTAAACTGGTTCCTAATGGCTTCAGCCTGTTTTTTCAGGCTAGCTTCTAGATTCTTGGTTTCTGCCCTTTTCGCGTCAGCTCTGAGTTTGTCGCCAATTTCTTTGGCTTCGGTATCCCCTTTCACCGGACTCGATTCAACTGGCTTTTCTTGCTTGACCGCTGCCGCTGCCCCTACGACCTCTTTACGAATTGAATGGTCTTGAGTTGGCTTTGTTTGTAAAGGCTCTCTCTTTTTCCCCGAAGCATTGCCTAATTTATCCTGAACAGAAACAAGCTCATCCTTTAAGGATTTAATTTTGCTTCTGATTTCCTCAATTCTGGGTGCCGCATCTTTATCCGTCATGATGCCAGCAGTCACGGACCTCTGCACTCTGGCCAAACTTCGGTTTTCATTGTCAATCTGCTTGTTTATGTCAGATTCTTTTTTCTGATCAAGCAAAATGACCAGACCCTGCTTTTCTTGCTTTAGATTTTCAATTTCCTTTTTGATTCCATCTGTATCAAACGCACTAACCGGATTAAACAGTAAGTCTGATTTTCCACCAATTTTAGAAACGGGGGTCTTACTTCTCTTTTCAAGTTTTTGAAGCTCCTTTTCCTTTTGTGCGACCATTTCGTCATATTTTTCGGGAGACTGAAACCTGTATTGATCTCGAATTTTCTTTGAGAAATCTTCCTGTTTTGAGCCTCCCGCAGAAATCTCACCGATCAATTCCGAGTAGCCTTTAATCGCCTCTATCACCAACTTGGTTTCGCCAGCAACAGCCTTAAGACCTCGTAAGATATCCTTAAACGCGTCCACCATCGTTTTATCTGCAAATGATTTTTTCAGCTCCTCCCATTCATTCTTGATTGAG
>DITF01000185.1 GCA_002422125.1 bacterium UBP17_UBA6191 | reverse complement strand
ATGACACGGAATAAGCATGTCCATCGACCTGCATGGGGCCAAGGTAAGTGTAATCGGTTCGCCCCGTACCAAATGGTACAACTCCAATTGTCATCTGTATGTCTTTGGTACCGTCAAACAACTCTTTACCCAAAGGGCTAAACATTCCTAGTCTGAGGGTAAAAATACCATCACGGACTGTAACCTTTTCATGAAATTCCTGCCAGAGACTGTTTCCAAGAGGGGGAGGGGTGAATGCTGGTCTGATTCCGGTATCGTGTAGACTAAACTGCATGGTAAATGTACCGTTTAGTGGTGCTCCCGATTCTTCGTCCAATAAAAATCCCTGGTAATTTATGGTTTTAACCAGGCCCTCATCAGCTTTAAGAGTCGAGCAGAAAACCAGACAAAGGGTCAGGAGAAAGCGTATAAAAGCTAACAAAAAAGATGACATCGGTTTTGTCTATGCAATCCCCATACCCATTCTGCTTGTGTGCATTTAGGGACAGGACTTCGAGCGCAGGCTTTAAGGGAAAAATCTAGGAATCATTTCCGGCTCAAATTCGTTTCCCTGCCATAAGACTTTTCCCTCTTTACTGCGAATAGCATAAAAAGGAATAAACTGGGCCTGGAACTGGGCCATGGCAGAACCGGTGGGATCAAAGGCAACAGAATATTGTATGGAACTTCTGGCATATTCGAGGGTAGCGTCATTATTCTCCAGGGAAATTCCAATAAAATTGATGCGATTTCCATACTGTTTGTGTAATTGATTGAGGACTGGAATTCTGGAAAGGCAATTAGGGCACCATAAAGCCCACCAAATATATACGGTTGGCTTTTGCAAATCCTCAATGGGTTTGTGGATAAACTGCATTTGACTGAGGTCAGGAAACTCTTGCCCCGACAAGTCAAGATAATGATTGGATTGACTCTGTTCCAGAAAAAACAGCCAGCCGCCAAGACTTAATAAACAGAGGGCCAATATGGTTGGAATAATCTGTTTCATAAGGAAAATTCCGCTAACACGGGATAGTGATCTGAGGTTTGGGCTAACTGCTCACTTTGCACAATGTCACACCGGGTACAGGAGTCCAGAAAATTCTGACTGCCCAATATAAAGTCAATTCTGACTGGGTGAGGGTATTGGGCATTTTTATCACCAAGCGGAGTTGGATATGAGCCCTGGTTTTTTTCCTCGTCCACACTATGAAACTTGCTCCACAAATCAAAATATCCCTGACGAAACAGATTGGTCAGGGCTCGAGAGTCTGCCGTACCGTCAGCATGGGTTGAGCGGGCCTGAAATGTTGGCTTAAACTGGGTAAAATCCACTGTAAACTCAGGGGAGATGGAGTTAAAATCTCCGGCGATCAGAACCCTTTCGTGCCTTAAGGCCATTTGAGCCAGAATTTGGCTTTCCATGAGACGAAGTTCGGCTGAATAGGGATTTAGATGGGTTGCGATCAGCCTGAAGTCGGTATTCTTAAATACAAAATCGGCCACAATCAGTCCATGAAACAAAAAGCGGTCATAACTGGAGACATTTTTTAGCTGTAGTTCCTCACGAAACAAAAGAACCATACAGGTACCACTAGGGGTTGCGTGACACACAGAACGCATACCCAACTCTTGCTCAAAGGCTCGCAAAATCGCATTGTGGTTGGCTTGAAAATAATCGCATTCGTTCAGACAGATGATATCAAGATTCTCGGATTTTAAAAATCCAAGAATCAGGCCAAGTCTGTTACCGGCTTCAAATTGCCCACCCCGTAAAATATTGTAGCTGATAACTTTCAAGGGAATATCCTTTCCGATTGTAAATCAAATCCGCCCGGTACCATGCTTTGGCAGGATAGCGATGCCACATGAAGGGACCATTGCAGACACTGAAGCGGAGTTTTGCCTTCAATCATGGCCTGGGTAAATGCCGCACAACATACATCACCTGCACCAATTGGATTGATGATTTTGTCTAATTTTTGTGGGGTGGCATCACAAATTTCATCACCCCACTTCATATAAGCGGGCTTAGAGCCGTCCGTGATTAAAAGCCGTGTCCAGGATGAGTTTCTAAGATGATCTTTTCGTTGTGTTTGCGCTTTATTCTCAACCTGAAAAATTTGTGCGAACTCATCCCAGTTGATTTTTAACAGCCAGTTAGGTTCTGGAATAGTAAATCTCAGACATGGTCGTGAAGAATCAACAATCACTGGACAGGATAAATGGCGCATTTTTTCCAGGATTTTTTCATAGATAGTCACAGTTTCGGTTGTTTCTGGAGATGTACCGGTAAAAATAACGGCTGACCAGTTATGGGCTTTAAGCAGGGACTCCAGAATTTCCAGATACTTTGCCTCTTCTTCCAAACTGATTACGGGACTTTGCCCAATGATCTCAGTGACCTGTTCACCACACAAAATAGTGTTGGTCACTCTAAGCTGGGCTTCCATGGGAACAATAATGCTCTCCAACCCCTCTTCAGACATTAAATCACGCATCAGAGAATGAGCTGACCCACCTGAGAACAGAAGTAGTTCTGCGGGAATGTTCAAATTGTTAAGGGCCCTCATTACATTCACGCCTTTGCCAGCGGCCACTAAATGTGTTGATTCAACCCGATTGACAGCTCCTGGAACAAAGTCGCAAAGAGTATGAATATACTGCATGGTCAGATTAGGTCCAACAATCAATACTTTGGGGGCAGCCTGCATGAGCCAATCTTATCAGATTTTGATGGGAGCGAAAAGCATTGTCGTTTTCAGAGTGCATCTGCCAGTATACTGCTGTTTATGGACTACTGTCGTTATACAAGTGAAGACGGAATTGTTTGCAGCCGTGAGGTTTCAGGTGATCATACATTGTGCTTTTGGCACTCACCAGTATTCAAAATGGATGAGGTAACTCAGAGTTTGCAAAAAGATGCTGTAAATGGTCAGGGTTTTAACCTACGAGGTTTATCTTTGGAAAATTGTGAACTCAGAAGCCTGGATTTACGCTTTTCCATGTGGGAGGGGGTGCAATTAAAGGGTGTATCGCTTATTGATTGCAAACTGGATTACAGTCAGTGGAAGGATTCCTGTTTAGAAAATGTAAGCTTTTCCAATTGTTCCTTTCATGGAGCGATCCTTAAACGATCGGAAATGAAATGGCTGAGCTACAAAGACAGTTCCTGGGAAAATGTGTATCTGGAGGATATTGATTTTGAGTCCACCTCCCTGGCTGGACTGTTGGCAGCGTCTCTGCGCCTGAAGAGAGTCATTATGCGCAGGGTAGATTTCTCTGGGTGTTATTTCCATTCCGATCGATCGATTGATGAGAGAGATTATCCAGTATGGAATTCCTGCAAACTGATTGATTGTCTGTTTGGTGGACTGAACCTTAACTTCTTTTCCTGGGAAAATTGCGAGTTTACCAGAACGGATTTCCTTGACTGTAGCTTCCGTCGCAATTATTTTCACCTTTGCCGGTTTTATGACTGTAGCTTTGATGGGGCTGAGTCTTTAAGCCAGGAGTGTTTTGCTCTCAGTGAATTCAATCAGAATTCTTTAAGAAATATTACGGTAGTCTGTCCAGAAATGCAGATAAAAAGCGAGGAAGCGTGATCTCTTTACAGAATGTCAGTGTACAGTACGGGGAGAGGGTGCTATTTGGCCAGGTCAGCCTGCAACCGGAAGTTGGGGC
Source organism: bacterium UBP17_UBA6191 (assembly GCA_002422125.1). GTDB lineage: Bacteria > Muiribacteriota > UBA6191 > UBA6191 > UBA6191 > UBA6191. Next base: position 18,620 of record DITF01000185.1, on the reverse strand, counting down.
CCGTTATGGAATCGTGGGGGCCAATGGAGCAGGAAAAAGTACCCTGCTTCGTGTGGTGGCAGGAACGGAACAGCCATCAGCTGGATTTGTGGAACGCCCCTCATCGATCAAAATTGGTTTGTTGGATCAGGACCACTATCGTTATGAAGAGATTGCGATTCTGGATGTGGTTTTAGGTGGACGAGTGGAATTGTCTTCTCTGTTACAGGAGAAGGATAGGATTTTATCTTTACCGTCCCTAAGTGATGAGCAGGGAATGCGCCTGGGTGAGATCGAGGAAAGAATTGGGGCCTTGGGAGGCTATACGGCTGAAAGTGAGGCTGCCATTATTTTGGAGGGCCTAGGAATCCCCGTATCAAGGCACAGGGAAGCTCTGAGGGTTTTGTCCGGTGGATATCGCTTGCGAGCCCTTCTGGCCAGACTTTTGTTTTCGCAGCCAGATCTTATGCTTTTGGACGAACCAACCAACCACCTAGACATTTATTCCATCCAGTGGCTGGAAGGTTATCTGATTCAACAAAAGCAAACTTTAATGTTGGTTTCTCATGATATTCAATTCTTAAACAAAGTGTCTACTCACACTCTGGATGTGGATCATGAAACCGTAAAGGTTTATCGGGGTAATTACACACATGCCATGAGACAAAAGGCCGAACAGGCTCTGATTCTTGATAGTACCTTCACNNGAAGGCAGATTTACAGGAGTTTATCGATCGATTCAAAGCCAAGGCATCTAAAGCAACTCAGGCCAAAAGCAAGCAGAAGATGCTGGATCGCCTGGATGCTGAGGGCTCGGCTCAAAGTTCTCGCCGTGCCCCATCCTTTAATTTTAATATCCATCGCCCTTCTGGTCAGATTGCCATCAAGGCTAAGGATATTAATAAATCATTTAATGATGTGCAGGTTTTGCATAATGTGGGTTTTGAAATCGGCAGAGGAGAGAAAGTAGCATTTCTTGGACCTAACGGAATAGGAAAATCCACTCTCTTAAAAATTCTTTCGGGACGGTTGCAGGCCGATTCTGGAAAATTTGAATGGGGTCATGAAGCCCATTTCAGTTATGTGCCCCAGGATCACAAGGAAGAGTTAGAGGCTCAGACTACCTTAAATGACTGGCTGCATGACTGCCGGCCTACAGCCACAATTTCTCAGGTGCGGGGCATTCTGGGATGTATGCTTTTTTCTGGCGATGATGCCCTAAAAAAAATCAAATCCTTAAGTGGAGGGGAAGCATCCCGACTTTTGATGGCCCGTTCCATGATAACCGATCACANNCACTTGGATATGGAGGCAATTGATGCCTTGATTGAGGCTTTGAAAGACTATGCGGGAACCTTGTTGTTTGTAAGCCACAACCGGCATTTTGTATCTGCTCTGGCGACCAGAATTATTGAAATGACGGCAACTGGGATTGGGGACTTTATCGGCACTTATGATGAATGGTTGGCCAAGGCCCATGCCGACTGGCTGTCGGCCCCATCATCTGGAGGTAAGGGGCGTTCTTCTGCACCTGCGGCCTCCGAGTCTTCAAGGCGCAATGCTGGCGCTACAGCGGAAGCGACCGTGATGGATCACAAACAGAGGAAAGAATTGCGCAATCGCTTAAGTAGTCTGGGCAAAGTCGTTGAAGAGCTGGAGTCAAGGCAGGAAGAATTAGAGGCCGGAATTCAGGTAATTGAAGGGACGATTTCTGACTACCAGAAGTTTGGCAGGTTAAGCCCCCAGGAACAAAAGAAACTCGTCAAACAAAAGGATGATTTGACTCGTCAAGTCCAGAAAGTCGTTCAGGAATGGGAGGCCAAAAGTCTTGAGGTGGAGGAGCTATCCCAAATTGTCTGACATAAAGGAAGTTTCTGAACTTTTTTTGCACCTGCTTTTGGATCACGATCTGATTGCAATCGGCAACACACCAGTCATTGTATCGGAAACCAGAATTGAGTTTCAGATCGATGGCTGGTTTAACCTGTGGGTGGATTTGCCCAAGAGAGATCGGGCCGTACCAGGCAAGCTTATATTAAACACTTATACAGATGAGTTGCGACGCTACGCCATGGACTTGATGGAGAGGGTGGGTGAAATCAGTTTGCCCGCAGATTTGACACTCATGAGTCGGGAAGAGGTATACTCTGTCTATATGAACTGGCTTAAACTCATGATTAAGATTTCTAAAAACAATCGCGGTGCTTAGGTTAAATCATTACCTGATTGTCTTTTTTGCAATTTTTTTGCTTTGCAGCCCTGTAAATGCTGTAGTTTTATTCAAGGTATCCCAAGACTTGGGTCTTTTTGTGCACGAAGACTTTGTAAATCGCAATGCGTCTCAAAATGAGGCCTGCCGTGTAGATTCAGAAGCCTCATATTCCCATGTGCCAGCCAACTGTTTAGAGGATTTGGGTCGATATTTGTATGAAGAATTGGATGGCCCCCAGATGCTGGAGCTGGAGCTTTTTGTAAAAGGGCCGGAAGTTTCTCCCATCCTGGCGATTTATTATAAAAGTGTAATTTCCGGGAATCAGGATTTTTTACATAAATTTTCGCTTCCCGAAGGTCATAGGGGTTATTTAAAAATTCAGATTGCATTACCAAATCTTGATTTTTCGCGTTCTGGATTCATCCAGTTCGGGGCACAGGGACATCGGCGGCCTTTTGAGCAATTACAGAATCTCAGTCGGGGTTGGAGTGCCCATTTAGGTCAGGCCCTGTGTTGGAATCAGGGAAAAGATTCCTATCGTACAGCCCTAGGACAGCAAAATGGAATTGGTATAATTTCTATGAGTCTTAGAGAAATAGACTCCGAGCGCTTTAAGGTATGGGACAGCCCAAAGGTGAAGTTCCCTCAGTGGATATTCTGGCTAATATTTACAGGGTCTATTTTGTTGGTAATTCTGGAAAAACAAAAAATTCGCCAAAAAATCCTGATATTGTTTTTGGGGCCAGTACTATTGATATTTTTGTATATGCAATCGCATATTCAATCACTGACTCAGGAAGAACGAGTCAATTCTGAAATAGAGATTCAAAATAGGCTCAAAAATCGACTTCAGATGGCCCAGGAATATAGAGGCCATATCAATTCAAAAATGCAGAGCCAATCACAAGTGTATCTGCACAAGCTTCAAAGTATCATTGAAGATTCAGACCGGTTACTATCGATTGAGGCTCTGATTAAACAGAAGTATCAGGAGTATTCCGAATTGTTATTGTCTTCCAGTGATATGGGGCCATTGGCAGATAAGCTGGAATATAAATTTTTACAGGCTCGTCAAAAGCTGATAAGTGGTTACCCCGAGGCGCAACAACATTGTGCCCGTCCTGGTTTGAGTGAAGTTAGGGTTGGACGGCTGACTCCCTTGAATGATAAACATAGCCAGGAAGAATATCTGACCCGTTTAGTGGGTATGGAAATGTTCTCTTATCATCCCATCAGTGCAATCCTCTCAGAAATGCGCCATTTAACTGGAATGGATCCCATTTTTACAAATGGGGATCTATCTTTCACTGGTTATCACAGTATGAAAGGCATGATAGCCAATAAAACCATGATTAATCTGGTTTTAATGCGTATTATTCGTGAGTATTCCTTTGATCAGAATGTAATGGCTGAGGACATTCGCAAAACTTTTGTTGGCTCCGAGATGATTGAGGAGTTTGAAGCGTCTGGTCTTTCCTATCGTCAGTTTGACACCATGTTAAATGCAGCCTGGAATTTTCAGGAAATGGGTTCTGTCAGGGGGCATGAATTCAGGCTTCATACCTTTGCCGTCATGAATGATCTTCAGAATAAACCCTGGTTGTTGTGGTTTATTCTGGGACCTGAGACTCTGGAATTTCATTTGGATGAATATCTAAAAGACACTCTGGCACTGTCCGATTATGCATTGATTGGCAACAGTTATGGACCACATTACCATCGGGGTCAGGATTCTTCCAAGACTGTGGCTGCATTTCTCTCGCATCAGGCCAGTGGACAGTTTGTACGGGAGATAAAGGAGAATGGTGAAGAGTGGATCTGGTATGGCTCATCCATCTCAAAAATGCCCGGTGTTGTGGTAGTCATAGGGGAGTCACTCCGTGATTTGCAAAAGAAAATGGAGCTTGTAAAAGCCGGTTTAATCCTTTTGACACTTGTGCTACTGGTTTTAATTTTTACCGTTATCCAGGTTGTGACTGAGGCTGTACACCATCCGGTTATGGCACTGTCAAAAGCATCCCAAAAAGTCAGGCAGGGAGACTACTCTGAGGATGTAGTTATCAATTCTTCAGACGAATTTTCAGTGTTGGGCAAAGCCTTCCAGCAAATTTTGTTTCGACTTCGAAAATCTGAGATTCTACTTGGATTTTTAGATAAAACAGCCCTAGGAGGAATTCAGGAGACCACACAAACTCAGAAGGTTAAAACCACAATTTTGTTCTGCGGCATTTTTGAAACCGGATTATCACAGAAACAGATGGAGGATTTTGTGGTTTCTGTGCAGGAGGAAATTCTCAAGGAATTGGGAATGGTGGACAAATTTACATCCACAGCACTTTTGTCAGTATTTTTTGAGGGTCAGGAAGAAAACGCCTTAAGAGCGGCCTTAAAAATTCGCGAGAAAATTTTTGGTTTGTCCTTTGGTATTGGTACGGCTACAGGAGAGGTATTGATGGGCCATATCGGGTCAGATGGCCGCAAGGACTATACAGTGATTGGTGACACAGTAAACTTCGCCGCTCGCCTTGAGATGTTAGGAAAGGGCCGTAAAGGTTGTTCCATTTTTTGCTGCAAAAATACTTTTATGGCCCTTTCGGACGATAGTAAAACGCTTTTTTGTGATAGGGCATTGGTTCATTTGAAGGGTAAACAGGAACCTCAGGAAGTGTATGAGGTTTTATGTTGAAACTCTGGGTTTTATGTTTGTTGTTGCAGTTCAAAGTTTTTGCCAATGGCTTGGTGGAGACCGTGGAGTTTATCAACAATCACTGTGTGTCGGAAATTGCCGAACGATTGAACGAACTAAAATCAGAAGAGGATTGGCAAAAATTTGTAACCGAGTCCTTGCCGAAGGCCTCGGTATATCTCTCCAGAAGGGGTCGGATAGTCGGCACATTTGGTAAGGATACAAGTACCTGGCTTCCTAAAGGCTGGGAAAAACCATTTTTATTTGGCATTCACCAAGGGGGGCAGGTTTTTGAAAATCAAGCAGCCTCATTTTTTTCCAGACTAGTATTGTGGGGTGATTTTCTGGCGACTGAAGGCAGGATGCAGCCCGTTTACACCAGACGCACCCAGGCCGTCTATCTGTGGATTCGACTCGATCATGTCACGGTATTTTGCTTGTTTCAAGCTAAGGATTTAGCCCCCATTTCCTGGTGGCAGTCCCATTATTCTGCCTCAATTCCTGAAGATAGTGGCAGTTTTGGGACCTGGCTTTTTTATTACTACTTTGTTGGGCTGATTCTGTTTTGTATTCTTTTGCCTTTTTTAGGCTGGGTTAGGGTTAGAGTTCGTTTTAGGTTGCGATTGGCAGTGACCCTGTTTCTGGTGTTAATCCTTAGTCTGGTTCTGGCATCTGTGTTTACAGATATTTTGATTAGGGAACGATCGCAAACATTAAAGTATGAATACATTGCTCAAAAGCAGAGACAGGTTTTTGAATACGAGGCAGGCTATCAGGACTTTCTCAATCAGTATTCCGATAAGTTAGCCAAGGATTTCAGAACTCTTCGGGCCCCGGCATCCATGTATGAGGGGGGCTATTTTGCGGCAGGCAATTCATCGGGAGTAATTTTAGAATCCGACTCAGTTGCTTTGATTCAGTTAAGTGCCCTGTTCTGTAAAATGTATCCCCATTTTTTAAGCCACAATCAGCCGGACGAGGAATTGCTGAAAAAACTGGAGCCCTGTCGGGACAAATCCACAATTGTAAAATTTACAACCGATCGGGGCATGAAGTCCATGGTTAGGGGGCTGGTATCAGGCAGTGAGGAAAGATTCAGAGTTTCCAATATGCAAAGCTCTGGTTTGGCCATCTGGCATAAAGTTTCTGAAGTGGAAGGCCAAAAAACCGTGATTATGGTAGTTCATCCGGCAGCCGAACTACAGAAGATTTATTGGGACCAATTGCTCGATCAGGGTCAGTCCGATTTGGTGTCGATTGCGGATCTGGTTTCAGCGGCATTGTATCAAAAAAAGAAGCTGGATAAGTCCATAAGTCCCAGAATTTTACTCAAGGATCCCGGACCTGATCCAGGCCTGCTGCCTAGGGGAAATGGTTATTTGTATCAGATTCGTGGGACCCAGTATCCAGCCACTGTATTTAGTTTTTTTGTGGATAAAAATTCTCTCTTTTTACCCTTAAAAATTGTGGTTCAGAATTTTAATATAATTGTGTTGGCAGCGTTTTTGATTGGGGTAGCTGGCCTTATCCTGTTTGTCAGCGGATTTCAGAAGAATCTTTCTAAATTAAGCATATTGCTACAGAAAGCAGTGAGGCAAGAGCCAATACAATTTCAGAACCAAAGGGGAACTGATGAGCTATCGCTTCTGAATCAAGATTTGGAAGTGATGTTATCGGAACTGGAAACTGCCAAAAATGCCATGCCATTTGTAGCCACAGATATTTTGGAGCTATTCACCGATAAAGATGGAAGACTTGTAGATCAAATTGAAGATAAGGCATGTGTACTGTTTTCCGACATTCGTTCCTTTACCAGCATTTCTGAAAATTTTTCGGCTGAAGAGATTGTGGACATGCTTAACCAGTATTTTACGATTTGGGAAGCTGAGGTTAGAAAACGGGGTGGAGTGATTGAGAAATTTATCGGAGATGCTGTAGTGGTTTTGTTTTTTGCCTCCAGAGATAGTAACTACATTCAGAACGCAGTTGAAACGGCTATGAGCATGCGAAAAAAGGTCGATGAAATGAATCTTTTGCGGCAGAAGCAGGGCAAGTTTACGATTAGAAATGGCATGGGAATTGCCGCTTCGGAGTTGAAATTTAGCGTGATCGGCAATCAAAAAAAGCGTCACTTTTACTCGGATTCACCAGCTATGTCTGAGGCAGAGGAGTTGGAGGCACTCACAAAGTTTGGAAAATACACACAGATTTACGCATCCGAGTCAGTAGTGTATGCTCTCTTAAGTGCCTATGATTGGCATTTGGTAGAAGATAAAGTGGGGATATATGAGCTTCAATAGGCTTTTTTTAGGTGTTATGGTATTTGGACTTGTGGCTTCCAGGAATTGTTTTGCACAGCAGTTAGGTGAGGGTATGAAAGAATCATTTTATGAGTATGTCATCAATACACTTCAGGGGAAACAGCTTGATTTGGCTGAATTTAGGGGTAAGGTTCTTCTGGTGGTTAATACGGCTTCCAAATGTGGCTTGACCCCTCAATATGCAGGGCTTGAAAATCTACAAACCCGCTATTCGGCCTCAGGATTTTCAGTCTTGGGTTTCCCCAGTAATGATTTTGGGGCTCAGGAGCCTGGTAGTGCCGAAGAAATTGCCGAATTCTGTGAGATCAATTTTGGGGTATCATTTCCCATGATGGAAAAAAATCCAGTCAAGGGAGAAGACAAACAACCAGTTTATAAGTACCTTACCGAGCTATCCAAACCGCAAGGGCCAGAAGGAGAAATCACCTGGAATTTTGAAAAATTCTTAATTGATAAAAATGGAGTGGCCCGGTTTCGGTTTTCTCCCCGTACCGCACCGGAATCTGAGGAAGTGACTGCAGCCATTGAAACTCTGGTTTCTGAATAATTTATCAGATTTCGGAATTTATCTTCTGAGGCTAGCGACCTTGTTGCGAACAAACTCGTTATCGGGTTCCAGCCCGTAAGCTCTCTCATAGTGAATCAAGGCCTGTTGGAGATTTCTTTCGCGCTCAAAGATCTCTCCTAGGCTTACAAGGCAGTCCGTGTAATTAGGATTTAATTCCAGTACCTTTAAATAGTTTTGTTTGGCGGCTGGAAGGTTGTTGCGGCGGTGTTCGATGACTCCAAGCTGGTAGTGGGTCTGAGCATTTCCAGCCTTCATACGAATGGCCCGCACTAGTTCAATACGGGCATTTTCATCTAGTCCCTGTTGAAAGTAGAGTGTTCCAAGTCTAGCAGCTACTCTACCATCCAAGGGTTTTACAGCCATATATTCAGCATACATTTGAATTGCCCGCTGAAACTCACCCCTTTGCTCGGCGAGAGTCGCCAACCTTAAAAGCCCCTGGGGATGGCGGGGTTCAATCTGCATACAGCGATTCAAGTTATCCATGGCCAAATCATTCTGTTCCAGGCGAAAGTAGGCCGTAGAAAGATTAAAATAGGCCTCGGCAAATCTGGGATCCAGTTCAAGGGTGCGGTGAAACATTTCAATGGCTTCTCGCATCATATTTTTTTTAGCGTAGGCCAGACCAAGATCGTGGGTTGCAGCTACATGGTTTGGGTCTTCTTTAAGTACTGCCTTGAATTGATTAATCGCTAAATCCAGTTTTCCTGTGCTTCCTGCAATCCAGCCCAAATCATAATTGGCCTGAACCCTGTCCTTTTTTACAATGTCAGAGCTCATGTGCAAAGCTACTTTATCATTCTGTTTTTTCTTGCCACATCCACCTAGCAGCAGACAGAGGAGTAGTAAGAGTAGGGAAAAATGGACTTTGCGCATGGCCCTCATGTTATAACAAAAAGCCGATTGATCCAAGTGATTCTGTCAGTAGTGTCTGGAATTCTTCAATTTGAGTAAGCATCACAAAATGGCCAGTTTCCTTGACCTGTTTGAATTTTACTCGGGGACTGAGAAGGAAAGTTCGATTAATTTTGTCATCCATATCAATGCTTAGATTGGGTTGATGAATCACCGTAAGTGGGATGGACAAAATAATCGGTTCCAGAGCTTTTTCTGCTAGATCACCAAGAGAATTTAAGACTTCATAAAATACCTTGGGGTCGCATTGACGGGCATCCTTAAGTATGCGGTTTAGGACATGGGGATGTTTTGAATGAGAAAACCCGTAAAAATGTTTAAGCTGGGCCTCAAAGTGCTCATGGAAATGTTTTGCTAGTAAGCGTAACCCCCTTGGGTGCCGCGCTGATGGGAACAGATCAAGAATCACACCCTGTTTGAAGATGTTGCAATCATTTTGCATCAACATGCATAAAAGACCGCCTAAAGAATGGCCCATGAAGGCATCAAAATCTGGTAGAGGTAAAGAATTTTGCAGCCAGTCTAAAAGCTTAGGGATAGAATACTTGGAGGCATCAAAATGGGGACCATTACCATGACCGGGTAAATCAATACAATAAAATGTCCATTCTGCAAACAGAACTTCAGGGATGCAGTCAGAAAATACGGAAGAATTTGAGCCTAGACCGTGCACACAAAGACAGGTTTTGGCCCCGTTTCCCAATTTTTTTACGGTCATAGCTTAAAGGAATGTCGGTCTGTTTGCACCTTGGGCACAAAGACACTGATGGCTGAGTTTCTTTCTTCCAGAAAAACCAGATTACCATTGGGAAGATGAGTACAGTCCGTGGGGTTGAACTTTTTAGGAAATTCAATCAAGCCAATTGGCCAGAGGGTTAAATCCGGGCTATAAACTTTTACCTGATTCCCTAAGCTGAACACGAGGTTATAGGAGTCTTTGCACAGTCTTTGCACATCGGAAGACAAAGAAACGGAATTCAAAAATCGGGCATTGCTAGTAAAGCGTTTCATAAGCCGGTTACCGGAGTCCAGCACTACCAATTCTTCTTCACGAGTGAGGACAAAATCTCTAGGTTTATTGAGTCGTTCATGAGTCCTACCGTATCCTCCAATATACCAGGAGGGCTGACGCATGGAGTTAAAAACCTGAATCAAATCACGGCGGCTGTCCAGAACAAAAAGCTCGTTGCGGACTGAAACCTGAATAGCGGTTGGTTCATCCAATCGGTCTCTGGTGTTTAGTTCCCTCAGAAAATTTCCATCCAGATCCGTTTCTACAATTCTTCCGTTGCGCGAGTCCGAGATATAATAGCTCAGCTTGGAGGAGGGGCTTAAATCAAATGGCTCGTCAAAACCAGCTTCTTCAATAGAATATCGGTCTTTCTCGGCTGAAGATTGTTTGTCCCAGCGAAATCCTCCAATGACTTTAAGAAGCTCCAAGTGCCCATCAAATTTTAAGACCTGATCCAAGGCCCGGTCAATCACAAACAGGTGCCCAAATTCGTCGGAACTAATCGAAACTCCTTGGCGAAACTGGCCGCGACCACTTCCAAACAGGGACTTTTTCACAAATGGAACATATTTCCACTGGGTTAGCTCGGTCATTACGGAGGCCAGAGTGTTGATGCTAGTTGGGGGAGCGATTTGGATTTGAGAGGTCTGAATAAGATAAATCGGTTCCGAAAGTAGTGGCTTTGTCTGTTCCTTACCAATAAATGAGACATGAATTCTACCGGTCACGGAAGTGGGAAACAGAATCTGGATCGCATCTGTTTCCAACCTAAGTTGGGAAGAACTCAAAACATCTGACGAAGCAGTGGTTATTAGGATAAAAAGCCAAAGAAACCTCATCAGGGCGTAATCTCTCTGACCAGGGCCGGGTTAAAATGCAGGGCAGAGCTAAAGTCATACCCCATATTTTCTTCCAAAAGCCTTCCCCCAAACAGAATGAACAGCTTTTCCTGTTTTAGGCTTTGCAGCAAAGAATTAACCAAGGAGTATAGCAGTTGCAATGACTTCAGATCCCCGCTTCTGAAAAGGGAAGCACATTGTTCATCCAGATCAATCATGAGATGGTCTTTGTAAATATAGGCGGCCCGAAGTGATGGAGGTATGGTCCAGACACCACGGTCACTGCGCCCCGTGATCTCCTGAAGTATGCGAACGGCTCTCAGATCCAATCTTAAGGTTTCGTCCCCATCGACTAAAACCTCTCTTAAAAAGGGAGGAGTGCTAGCAGGTAAATAAATATTGAGATGGGGTAACATCTTTTCAAAGGCTGCGGATTTTGCAGTAGAACCCAAGGAGGGCTCCTCAGTTGCAATACTATCCACTTGCATAGGGTTGGAGATGGCCTCGACTTTCCAGCCAGCTTCCATACTCTGCTCTTCGTTAATTTTCTGAAGTTGTACCAAAACCTGATCAAGATTCAGACTAGGGGCAATAACCAGGTACAATCCGGCCAAAAAGCCCAAAAGCAACAGTGCCACCAGTGCTTTTGCAAGCCAGTTCAGCTTTTTGCTCGCCCCCTTGGTTTTATGGGTACTGCTCATTGTCCTACCAACCAATCAGGAGGGTCGGACAGATCCAGCTCAATGGTAATCACAGTAGTAGCCATAGTGCTTGTTGCGCTTGTTGTAATGGTGGTGGATTGCATCCCGGATTTTAAGATATTGGACATATTGTAAAGCTCTTCGGAAAGTAACTGCATGGATTCTTCATCCAAAAATGGATTGGATAGATTTTCTTTCTGATTTGGAACTGCGTTCTGGGAGGTTTGAGTGATAGTTGATGGGCGGGATGGGTCAATTTGTTTGGAGGGAGGAGCTGCGCGAAAGGGTTCAAAAGCCGCCATCCATGATTCATCATCTGATTCAAGGGTAATCCAGGACATAACCTCACGACGGATGGCTTCTTCAGGGTTTAATGAAGTCTGTGCAGGGGTTGAGTGAGTTGTGTCTACCACAGGAGTTACAGCAGACTCGGCGTATTTTTGGGGGCTGTCTGGTACAGGGGCAGGCTGCACTTTTTGCACCAAAGGAATTACAGGTTCAAACTGTTCCGATAAAAATTGGCTCAACGAATTTAAAAACTCACTAAAATTCAAATCGGATGGCACATATATAAGCAGGCTAGGAGAGGAGAGTCTGGTAGTTTCTAACAGTGGAATCAGACCCCCGTCGATGGCATTCAGAGCTGAAACCTTCTCCAGAATTGCCTGCCGAATGCGATAAGCAAATTTCTTCTGGGATGGATCCAAATATAGACTGGAGTTTGAGCTACCACTCACAATTAAGGGTGAGCCAGCCGGAGCCTGGCGATACACAATAGTCATGAACAGTGGTGACTGATTGGCGTGGTTCAGAAAAGCATCGGAATTCTGGGGGCTGTATCGGATGACGGACTGCCGCGAATTTTGCAGGGAGAATTGTCCCAAAAGGGCAGCCAGGCCATCAAGATCGGAATGTCGTTCGACGGCGTGCAGCAGGACCGAGCAGTGTGTCCGTACCGGAATTAACATGGAAATGAGCATCAGAGACACCCAAACAGTTGCAATTTTCACGCAAAGAGTATACCAAAATCTTGCCAGAACGGGAATTATTGTTGTAGCTTGCAGCACAGGCTTGAGGTAAGGCAATAAGGAGTTCAGAATGCCAGTTCGTGGAAGATGTCTTTTGGAGTTTGAAGTGGAACCAAAAACCGCCGGTACCAGCAATTATCTTACGACATTTCACCATTTTTATGTAAAACAGCTTCAGGCCTTTGGGCTCATCGAAGAAAATGAGTATTTTGGTACTCATGCCTTACAGTCCAATGAATTTGCCATCCGTTTTGAAGATGCCTGCAAATTTGTGCTTGATGTTGGCTGTGACCACCTAAGAGTTGCCCGTGAAGCCTCCAACGATGTCTACCGACACAATCAGACAGCTTTCCATTTCCTGCCCGAACATCCAGAAACTTTCTCCCTGACAGTCCACTGCAATTGCCGTGAAGGAGACACCCAACCACTGAGTTGGTAATTTTTAGGTACGGATTTACCAGTTCGCTGCTGAAACTGACTGGGGCTGTCGTTCTTTGATTGCGCCATTCCTGTCCTAAGACAGGTGGTTGATTTGGATTCCAGGAATTGTGTTGTGCGGCTAAAACCCATCCCACCGTGCAATTCAGTACGCCATCATCGGATTTTAGTCCTCCGCCTTGTCTCCGAATCCCTCGCTAAATCTCGTAACGAAGAAAGATCAAGAACTGGCTCACTAAAAAACAGTCGTAAAACCCGCTGGAGAGGGTATGAAACGCTTGGCCTTGGATATTACACCTGAATTGATGGTTCACGGTTCACCGTAGTGATTCACCGAAAATTTTCTTGAATTAGTTTGTTTAGACTGGTTGGAGGAACAGAGTTCTTTGAATACTGCAAACAACGGCAGGTTGTGAGGACACACTTTTGAATTGAGAATTGCTTTTCGATTAGATTGGCAAGGCAGTTTACAAAAACTGGCTCGGTGTTTAGAGATGGCATGCGTTTAAATTCTGTGATGCCGGCTTCTTTGGCTAGGTGGGCATATTCAATGTCAATTTCATGCAGGGTTTCGATGTGATCGCCTACAAAACTGATGGGGATTACCATTACAAGATTTTTTTTGTCTTTGGCAAGCTGAGGTAGCATGTCATCCATGGAGGGTTCTAGCCACTTGACTGGGCCAACACGGGATTGCCAGGCTAGTTTGTGCTCCCCATCCCATTGAAGTTTATCTAAAATCAGATGCACACTGTGTTCTACATGTTGGGCGTATGGATCGCCTTCTTGGATGTAGGATACAGGGACGCCGTGGGCTGAAAATAAAAGCAGGGGTTTTTCAGAAAAGTTTTTTAAACCGAGCTGAATCTGATGCACCATGGCATTGATGTAATCTGGGAAATCATACCAGGCACACAGGGGCCGCAACACCGGGTAATAATTGAGTTCTTTCATGGCCTCTTGCAGTGACACCATACTGGATTCCACCGTAGCAATGGAGTAGTGAGGGTACATGGGCAGTACCATGGCATCGGTTACTCCCTGCTCTTTCATTTGTTGCAGGGCTTTGATGGCAAAAGGTTGGGTGTAGCGCATGGCCGTGAAAAACTGATATCCGGGCAGTTTTTCAGAAAGGAGCTTTACAAGCTCAAAGGTCATGGGAACAAGCGGGGAACTTCCGCCAATTTCCTGATATTTTTGGATGATGCCAGGGCTTCTTCTCCAGGCAATAAAACGAGCCAGAATCTTTTGTAGAAATCCAGGTATTCCAAATTTGATGCCAACTGTGTCGGAAAAGAGCTCTTTTAAAAATGGTCTGACTTCATTGGCAGTCTGTGGCCCACCAAAGTTTAGAATCAATATATTTTTTTGCATGTCTGATTGTGCTTGGGAATAAAATTAATGTCAATTTCTGTCCTATATTAGTTGTTTGCCCCTTTACATTTAGCGTTTCCGTCTTACAATGTTGTCATTCAATCATTGTAAGGAGAATACATATGCGAGCAATCATGAGTCTGGCCTTAATGGCAGTGGTTTCAACGGCTTTGGTAGCGGATGAGTCTGTGCAATCTGATCTGTTAGGAGAGGCTTTGGCCTCTGTTGAGAAGATTGAGGCCGTACATTTAAAAACCCTGAGGCTAGCAGATTTGGGAGCAAAGCTTGCAATCAAGGGCCGGGCAACTGAGGCTTTACAGGCTTTTGGCAGTGCTGTAGCCATGGTTTCTCAGATTGAAGTACTGCCTAAGGGTGAGGTTGATGCCAAAATTGCCATTCGTATGGCTCAGGGTGGTTTGTTTGCTCAGGCTCAGGCTCAAGCTAAAAAGATGCCAAGCGCCGTGTGGCGAGGTGTTGCTCAGGCTGAAACCGCAACGCTGATGGCAAGAGCTGGTCAGGTGGCAGCAGCTACTGCTTTGGCTAGAAGTATTGAGCATCACGATTTTCGGGCTCAGGCATTATCTGATGTGGCTATGAATAGTGGCCGCAGTTCGGAAATCGATTTTAGGTCCATGGATCATAAAATTGAGAACTACCGCCGTCTGTATGAGGCTGAACTTTCATTGGAAAGCAGAGAGTAAAAGCGTTATTTGTAAAGAACATAGTTCATGAACAGTCTCATAGAACTAGAAGAATTTAATCCTGCTCAGATTCATAATCTGGGCGGGATTTCTTTGTCTATGTTGCCCCTGAGGGTGAGTGCTGAGCTGGGCAGGCAAAATTTTGCCTCTTGGTATGGCCATTTGGAGGCCACAGAGGTGGCAGCTTGCCGAATTGCCAAGCGAGTCACGGAAAAGCTTTCGGGAAAGTTATGCGCTAAGCTGTCCCTATGGAAACATCAGTTTCATACCCGTGAGGATGAATTTATGCTTCTAGGCAATGTCATTCCCTCTGACTGGATGCGCTCTCAGATGGTTGTTGCCACAGAGGGGCCCCCAAAATATTTAGAAGTCCCCGAACTATATTGCTCCATAACCCATTCTCGTTTGTGGGCAGGCTCAGTCTGCTCCCAATTTCCCGTAGGTATTGATCTGGAAGGTATCCGTCTTTTGCAGGCAGGTGCCTGTCGCTTTTTTTTGACCGATAAAGAGTTTGCGACGGTCAATCGTTTGCGGGCAGTGAGTGAGGAATCAAACCTTCTGGTTCCCATGATCTGGTTTGTCATGAAAGAGGCCTTTTTGAAGTCGGAGGGCATTGGCTTGGCAGGGGTAAAGGATTGTGAGTTTGGGGAAGAGGTACTAAGTGGCTCCTGCCGTAGCTACTTTGCAGGCAGTTGGCACGAGGGCAGGATATATAGGGTTTATGATCACTTACTGGCAATTGCTTGGGCATGTGATAGACTGTCCTCATGATCGCCCGCGGCACATTTGAAGAAATTCCCTTTGTGATTTATATCCCTGATGCCTTTTTGAAGGAACAACAGCTACCCCTGATAACCTTGTTTCGGGCCTGGCCGGATGAGTGGTTTAATACTCGCGAGGATAGCTCTCGTGGCAGACGATCGGTGTTTACTGTGATTACGGACATGATCGCCAAAGGTTTTTTAAAGCCGGCGGCATTTGTGTTTCCGGCCACTGCCTGTCTGGAATCTCAGGAGTATTATTTTGCCGATAGCGTGTACGCACCTGCTTTTCGCAAATCTCAGAATCCTTGTCTGACACGGCAGATATTTGAACAGGGCTTATTGCCCTACTTAAAATCCCAATGGCCAAAGCTGGATATCCGAAGGGTGGCATTGGATGGTTTTTCGCTAGGTGGAGCCACAGCTTTGACCTATGCGTTTGCCAATCCAGCCCGTTATTTGTCGGTGGGTTCCTTTGATGCAGTGCTTATGGATTATGAGAGGGATAATCGCCTGATGTATCCCCAGACTCCATCCGATGTAACTTTTCAGGACTTTCCCTATGTCTACGGAGACAACCCGGATGCAGAGTGGTTTCGCTCGATCAATCCCTTGGATTTAATTGATCATGCCGATCTGCCAGTTTATCTTTATATGGTAGCCTCAAACGATGACTCTTTGCAGGCTAATGCCCCCAGAGTGATTGAGTTTCAGAAAAAAATGCGTCGCCGTGGAATTACAAACTACGCAGCCTCTCCAGTGCTTCATCCTGAATCTGCCCATGAATGGTATTGGGTGGATGAATATCTGTATCGTGCTTTACCATTTCACACCCATGCCTTAAATGGTTAAGCTACCCTTAATATCGCGCTATTTTGATTGGCTTCGCAACCGAGCCCCAGCCAGTGAGATTGAACCATTTCCTATACTAGATTCCAATCAACAGACCAATATTTCCAATGTCTATGTTATCGGAGATTTAAGCGGAATCCCGCTTTTGAAGTTTGCCGCCCATCAGGGTAGCAAGCTGATGGATTCATTATTCCATAAGGGGACTATTCAACCGCTGCGAGAGGGGAATGGCTCCAAAGAAAACCCCTATGAGGTTTTGATAATTGGGGCTGGGGCTTCGGGAGTTGCCGCAGCTCTGAGGGCAAGACGGCATAAAATTCAGGCCGTGGTGGTGGAGTCCACCAGTGCTTTTGCCACAATTGCAGATTTTCCCAAAGCCAAGCCGATTTTTCTGAATCCCCAGGAGTTTGAGCCGGAAAGTGATTTGAATTTGAATGGAGCAGTTAAAGAGGATCTGCTTCAATGTCTGGTGAGTCAGGCCCAAGGGGTAGAGATTATCCATGATAGGGCCACAAGGGTTCGCCGCCAAGGGGGCTTGGTTGAAGTAACACTGGCGAATTCGGTGTTATATAGTAAAGTGGTGCTTCTGGCTATGGGCAGGTCTGGGGAGGCTCGAAGGTTAGGTGTTGAGGGAGAGACACTGACTAAGGTCAGTTCTCGCTTGATTGATCCCATGGCATATTGTGGCAAGAGGCTTTTAGTGGTGGGAGGGGGAGACTCAGCCATAGAGGCGGCCATTGCCTGCTCAGAATCGGGTGCCTTGGTTCATCTGTCCTATCGAGGATCCGAGCTTGTAAAGGTTAGTCAGACCAATAGAGAACGCCTTGAAACACAAATGAACCGGGGGCTGATTCACTGTTTGCCAAAATCTACGGTCAAACGAATCACAGAAACTCAGGTTGAATTTTCCGATGGTTTGACACTAGCTAACGATGCGGTTTTGATTCAGATTGGCAGGGCATTTCCCACCCAGTTTTTTCAGGACTCAGGCATTCGTATGAGCAATAGCTGGGACTTAAAAAAAATCTTGGGCTTGCTTGTGGTGTTGGTTCTTTTTTCCTTGTTTTATCTTTGGAAAAAAGGCAGCATTTTAACTGCATATTACAGCTTTAGCTGGCCCGCCATGCCTGAGTGGTTTGTCTTGAATGCTCCCTTTGTTTATGGATTGTTGTATTCAATGCTGGTACTGGTGTTTGGAATTTTAAGGGTTAAGCGCACTCCCACAACTTATATCAAGGCCCAGACACTGTCTTTGGTGTTGATCCAAATCTTTCCTTTATTCATTTTACCAACCATGCTTTTTCCTTGGCTGGATTTTCATGCCCTGCTTCCTGACTGGATTCGTGAACAGGTTTTGATGGTAGAAGAAGGAGTCAACATCACTGGGGATAATGCCTGGAGAAGTTATGGCTTGATTCTAGCCTGGCCCTTGTTTCCCTTTAACTGGATGATGGATCACCCGTCCTGGTTCTGGCTGTGTTATGGGTTTTTACAGTCTTTTGTGCTGATTCCTCTATTTGTCATTCGTTTTGGCAAAGGTGTGTATTGTGGTTGGATATGTTCCTGTGGGGCCTTGGCGGAAACGGTGGGAGATAGGCTTAGAACCAGAACTCCCCATGGCCCGTTCTGGAAAAATCTGGAGTTTTCTGGGCAGGTAATTTTGGGCTTTATGGTCCTTTTAACCCTTGCGCATGTTCCTTCCTGGGTGGGATATGAATTGCCCTGGAGCGTTTTGATGCTCAGGTACTATCTGTTTTTAATTTATGTCTGGGGAGTTGATTTTATACTGGCATCGGTATTAGGTGTTGGTCTGTATATGTACTTTGGTGGTCGGTTATGGTGTCGTCTCTTCTGCCCCCTGTCAGCCATGATGCATATATTTTCACGGTTTTCACGCTTTGCCATTCTTTCAAAAAAAGAAAAATGTATATCCTGCGGGGTCTGTTCCAAAACCTGTCATCAGGGAATTTCGGTGATGGAGTATGCCCAAATAGGTAAACCCATGGATGATGTTCAGTGTGTTTCATGCTCAGCCTGTATTGTGGAGTGTCCCACTCAGGTATTGGAGTTTGGCCGGAAGTCTTAATGTACTTTTACCTCTTTTTATTGCAGATTCCGCTAATTTTTGGCTTGGACATTGAGTTTCGTTTTAATGCCCCACCATTTAGTCAGGGTCTGGATTTACCCCTCTTGCAGGCCATTAAAGAAGGAGCAGGTGAAACCTGCCAGATTA
>DITF01000309.1 GCA_002422125.1 bacterium UBP17_UBA6191 | reverse complement strand
GGTAAAAACAATACAACCTGAAACCCTTGTTCCACCGAGTCTTTAATCTTTTTTAAAAAGACTTCCATATTTTTTCCAAAATAAGGAATGGGCTCAATACGCGAATCCATGGCCGCTTTTCTCGGTCTGATAAATCGCGATCTCCAATCACTGATTTTAATGGAATCTTTGGTATATGGATTCAACCACTCAAGGCCAGATAACCCATCGAGTACAATATCACTTAAGGCATTTTTACTTCTCTTGGCAAAATATTCGGTAACTTCTAGGGGTAAATCCTGTGAAAGTTCAAAATTTTCTCGATCAAACTCCTGCACTGAATATATGGATAGGGAGTCCACATCCTCAATCGATCTTTGCGTGTAAAGATCAAACTCGCGAATGGATTCAAGCGTATCTCCAAAAAATTCCAAGCGATAGGGTTTATCTGAGGTGGATGGGTACAGATCTAAAATATCCCCTCTTTGCGAGAACTCGCCTCTGGAGGCCACCATTTCTTCTCTTCTGTAGCCTAGTCCTATTAACTTTCTACGAATAGAATCCAAAGAATAATCCTGTTCTTTCACCAGCGTAAGAGACAGATCCAAAAATCGCTTGGAAGAGATGGTCCCCTGATCCACAGCGGCCTGAGTGCTTACTACTAAAACAGGGCTAGGATCTGTGGCCATTCTCTCAAGACATTTCAGGCGGTCAAATACGGTTAAGGCATTGGGTGGCAAAAGTTCAGAATCAAGACGATCATACGCCGGATAAAAAAGAATAGCCGAATCCTGCCCACTAATTGCCCTTAAGTCAGAGGCCAGCCGGCGAGCCTCTTCCTCCAGAGGCAATAGAATCAAAAAATCCAGTTTTAAGCTGCAAAACTTCTCCCAGAGATAAAAGGAGTAACTAGAGCCCCCGAAACCAGAAATTGGATATAGAGAAGACTCCTCGGTGAGCTTCAAAAATTGCGAAAAGGAACTCATAATCTAACCTAAACGAATGGAAGTGACAGACAAAATATCTTGCGACTGGCGCAAAAGAGACAGACAAGTTGAGTCCACAAGCTGATCGGTTGAGATTACCGCCAAGGCCTCGCCACCAATTTCTCTACGACCCAGTTCCCAACGAGCAATATTGATGGCAAACTCGCCTAGAGTTGTTCCCAATCTTCCAATCACCCCTGGTTTATCGCGATTCCTGACCACTAAAGCAAACCCCTCAGGTTCCCAGTCCAGAGGATAACCATTTAATTCCACGATACGGGGCTTTTCGCGGCCAAAAATGGTTCCAGCCACCCTAAAAGGGCTGCCATCCCCATAAATTTCCACCTTTAATAAATGCGTATAAGTGTCGTGAGTATTTTCAACTGTGACCTGTAATTCAAGGCCCATATCCTTGGCAATTTTTACAGAATTAATATAGTTCACGCGCTGGTCACTATGGCCTTCAAAATAGCCCTTAAAAAAGGCGGCGACCAAAAGCTCCTTCTGATCGTGCAATTCCGTTCCCACAATCTGCATCCTGCCAAAACTTGGATTAAAATCCGTCAGTTGCTGAGCCACTCGGCCCATTTTTTCTGCCAGTACACAATAACTTCTGGCGGCCGGAAACAGACTTTGCTCCACAAATGGCATGTTCACAGGGTGATCGACAATCTCACCCTTTAAGGCTTTGATCATTTGTAGGGCCATGGTTTTGGCCACACGGTACTGAGCCTCTTCGGTGGATGCACCAAGGTGGGGTGTACAGACAAAGCCTTTATGGCTATGCATGGGGTGGGCTGGGGCTGGCTCAGTCGCAAACACATCTACTCCTGCTACGCGAATATGACCCTCATCCACAAGTCGTAAAAGCCCCTCTTCTTCCATGATGCCACCACGGGCACAATTTATGACAATTGCCCCTCGTTTTAACTCCTTCAAGTTAAGATAGTCGAGCATGCCTACTGTCTCACTGGTTTTAGGCGTATGCACGGTAAGAATATCCACTTTACGGATTAAGTCGATTAGAGTACCAACTCTTAGGGCTCCAAATCTCTCAAATTTATCGGAAGCAATATAAGGATCATAGGCCAGAATTTTCATGCCAAATCCGGCCGCTATTTTTGCAACATGGGAACCAACTTTTCCCAATCCCACAATTCCGATGGATTTATCAAAAAGCTCTACGCCTTCAAATTCCTTACGCGACCATTTTCCCGATTTTAAGAGACTGGCAGCGGCCGGGAGGTTTCTGGCCCCAGCCAACAAAAGGGCAAAGGTGTGCTCCGCGGCCGAAATCACATTATCCGAGGGAACATTTACAATCAGAATGCCTTTTTTTGTAGCATAATCCAAATCAATATTATCTACTCCAATGGCGGCTCGTCCGATCACTTTTAAATTGACTCCAGCGTCAATGACATCTTTATCCACCCCTGTTTGAGAGCGGGTAATAACTGCCGGAAACTCGCCAATAATTTTTAAAAGGTCAGACTTCTCAATCATCGGTTTTAAAACAACCTCAAACCCCTCACGACGAAGGATTTCAACCCCCACATTATGAATAGTGTCCGTAATCAGAATTTTAGTCATGAATCTAATCCCCCAAGAATCTCAAAGGCACTCTTTAATTCTTTCTCTTTAAGAATCCCCATATGGCCAATACGAAAATGGCTATTTTTTAACTTCCCATAACCAGATGCCAAAAATACCCCCGCATTTCTGGCCCTCTCCCTAATATCCTGACAATGATTGGGAATTTTGACGGCTGTAACCGTCACAGATTGATGGCCGGGTTTGGCAAATACCTCCCAATCCATTTTTTTACAAAAATCTCTGGTCATTTCTGCTAGTTTCTGATGATGTTTTACAAACTGGAAATTTTCTCTTTCAAACCATTGCAACTGGGACATTAGAGCCTGAAGTATGGTAATCGCAGGTGTATGCGGAACACTGTTTTCGGCATGATGCTTTAGATACAGCTTCAGATTTAAATAGTAGCCACGACTAGTTCTGGAAGTTTCAATTCTATCTTTGAGCCTGGGTGAGCACCATAAAATGCCTAATCCAGTTGGTAGGGACAGGCATTTTTGCGTACCAAACACAATGCCATCCAGACCTTCACTGGAAATTTCCGCTCCCCCGGCCGCCGACACCAAATCAGCAAGCACAAAAAGATCGGGATTTTTAAGCTTTAGCTCCTTAGCCACAAGATTTACATCCGTGTAGGTACCATTAGCTGTTTCACTAGCAGTCAACAACACCACAGTTTGATGACCCAAGCCACTCAAAGCATCTTTGGCATCTATGCCATATCCGTCGCGAGAGCGAATTACATCTACCTGATGACCTAAAGACTCAGCTACCACCTGCCAGCGTTCCCCAAACTCTCCTGATTGACAGGACAAAATTGAGGTAGGTTCAAAGTTTGAGAGCACTGCTTCCATCATGCCTGTGGCTGAACTGGCACAAAACAGATAATCTCCATCCCATCCCAAATACTGCCTCATTTTGATCTGTAAGTCAGCATAGAGTCTTTGAAATTCCAAAGAGCGGTGAGTAATGGGCGGAAACCCCAGGCCAGTAATTTCCTGATTGGTTTTGGTAGGCCCCGGCACCAAAAAAATTTGCGACCGATACCGTGACACCCATAAACTATCTCCATGAGGGGACAGAATGTTGCCAGCCTGCAAAAACTCATCAGCCCCAGTTTTTAACTCTTCCGGAAAACGATAGGCGGCCTCTCTATACCCTTCTTCACCTATCAAAATCGGCAGTAGTCCCAAGAGGTTTTTTCCTCCATAACTCATCAATTTGCAATCATTCACAAACGACCGTTTCACAACCCCAAAATAGGGAACCATCTGGGAACAAACTTCACGAGTGGCCAAGTCTGTGATTCCATCGCCAATAAAAATACAATCCGTGAGTTGAAATTGCTTTAGGATCTGGGCCTTACCATCAGCCTGCAAAAAAGGAGAGTCCGAGGAAATCATGCCATAGCCGTCTCTAAAATCAAGCTCAACGCCATGAACCTCAGTTATACCTAATATCTGAGCTACGGGATGAATAGCCCTTAAAAAACCACCGCTTACAATAGCTACCTTATGACCCAAATACTCTAAAACGCGGATTAGTTCCATAGCCCCTGGAACCAGATTACTAGCGTAAATCTGACTTAACCAAAATAACTGCTGGGGGAGAATCTGAAGGAGCTCCAGCCTTTGTTTATAGGCTTCTTCAAGACTGATACTGCCTTCCATGGCCTTGTCTGTGATGTCTTTAGTGGATCGGTTCAAAAATTCGGCTAAAACATCGATTCCTTCTACTGTGACCAAGGTGGAGTCAAAGTCAAAACAAATCGGCACTTTTTTCATGCAATCAGACCTCGAAGCCACATGGAGGCCACGACTGAGGCCGCCGACACATTAAGACTGTTTACAAGTCCATTTCTGGGAATACTCAAAAGTTGATCAACTCTGCTCTCAACGGCCAGAGAAATACCTTCTCCTTCTGATCCCAAAACCATACACAAATTGGCATCCGATTTTGGCCTAATGGACGAAATACAGTCCCTGACATCAGCCTCCAGGCCATATATCTGAAAACCTTTTTCCTTGAGTTCTTCCATTACTTTTTCAGGCCTTGAAGTATAAACAATTTTTTGATGCTCCACGGCCCCAGCCGAGGCTTTAGATACCGATGGAAGCTGCCAGTCACAGGAGCCTTTGCTGCCAATGATTAACAAATCGATGCCAAAATGTTCGCAGTTTCTAATGACGGCCCCTAGATTTCCCGGATCCTGAATATTGGATAATAAAAGAACCCTAAGCCCATTTGGCTTATCTGCATGCAAACGATTCAGTGAGGCATTCTGCAAAGGTTCTGCATAGGCCACAAAACCCTGATGCTGGCCAGTCTGGGCCATATTGCCCAAGACATGTTTGTCTACCATCTGCATTGGGATTTTTGCCATTCGGAGCTTGTGCAGAAGTTCCTTGGCAGTCTTATCGTTGCTGGCCATGGCAAAGACCTCTATCAGATGATTTGCCACCAATGCTTCGGCTACAGGATTTTTTCCATAAATTAAACGATTCTGCATTAAAATACCCCCTGAAATTTGTGGGCTACAGCCTACTCCAAACAGAGGGTATTGGGCCAGATGATTTCTTTTTAAGGGCTAAGAATCACATCATGTTTTGCTCAAGCTCCGCAAGGCTCAATAACACCTTGCGCTTTTTACCGCTTTCCTGCTGACCACAAAGGCCGCGGGCAAACATTACATCCACAATCCGAGCGGCCCTATTATAACCAATGCCCAAATGCCTTTGCAGCATGGAAGTAGAGACATAACCTTCCCTGACAGCAATTTCCAAGGCCATATTAAATTTGTCATCATAAAAACTTTCATCATCTTCAATTTCCGGTTCTTCTGATTGCAAATATGCGGAAACGATATCCTGATATTGGGCCTCTCCATAAATTTCTTTAATCTGATGCACAAGTTCGGCAACTTCCTCATCATTCATAAATGCCCCCTGCACCCTCTCAGGACGAGGCTGCCCACCGGGATAAAACAACATGTCTCCTCGACCCAATAGATTTTCGGCCCCGATCTGATCCAAAATGGTTCTTGAATCAATGGCCGATTTGACCATAAAGGCAATTCTTGAAGGCAGATTGGCCTTTATGAGTCCAGTGATCACATCTACGGAAGGTCTTTGGGTGGCAATCACAAGATGCATTCCCACAGCTCTGGCCTTTTGCGCAATACGACAGATGGAGGTCTCCACATCTTTTTTAGCCACCATCATCAGATCGGCCAACTCATCTACAATCAGTACTACATACGGAAGAGTTTCCGTCGGAATTTCCTCTACTTCCTCAATCGGAACCAAAGTCCCTTCCCTGACCTTAATATTAAAATTATCGATATGTCGAACCCCAAAATGCGAAAGCAGGGTATATCGTCTTTCCATCTCATCCACACCCCATTTTAAGGCGGCCGAGGCCTCCTCTGGGTTGGTCACCACATCGGTAATGAGGTGGGGAATATTGCGGTAAACTGCTAGCTCTACCTGTTTAGGGTCAATCATCACAAACTTCACCTGATCAGGTCTGGCGCGAAACAATATGGAAGATATAATGGTGTTAATACAGACTGATTTACCTGATCCTGTACTACCTGCGACCAGTAAATGCGGCATTTTGGCCAGATTGCCTATCACGGGTTCTCCGGCAATATTTTTCCCAAATGCTACCGTGAGCGGGTGCAAATCTTCGCGCCCTTCTCCTGTAATATTGGCCACAATTTCACTGAAATAAACCGGCAATGGATTGGCGTTTGGGATCTCTACGCCCACCTTATTTGTACCAGGAATCGGGGCTTCGATGCGCACGGACTTAGCCGCCAGAGACATGGCCATTTCATTGGTCAATCCCTGAATCCGGCTCAATTTTGTGCCCGCTGCGGGCTTTAACTCAAATCGAGTAATCGTCGGGCCCTGGGTAAAGGACTCAAGGGCCACATTTACCTTGTAGGTATCTAGTGCCTTTATTAGTTTTGCACCTCTTTCCCACAGCTCTTCTTCGGAATCTCCCTTTAAATCTGCTGGCGGTCGGGTCAAAAATTCATGCGAAGGTGGCACGGGATGATCCCAACTCTCATGTCTTGGCTCAAGGCGACGAAATTCCTGAGTCAGAATCTCTTCTTGTTCCTCCATACTGGAGGCATCAAACTGTTCCGTATCAACCATCATGGCCTGAGTGAGCTGGGTCAGTTCCCTTAAGGACTCATCTTCTTCGGCCATGCTCAGAGTTTCCTCCCAGCGAGACTTTGGCTTAATGATGGTAACTGGCTCATCCAAAGTCTTGAGGGTTGATGGTCGAGTGGGAGGGTCCAAATACAAGGTTTCTTCTTCGGAATCAGGCTCATCAATAAGAGACTCTTCAATAGGCTCAAATGCCATCTTTTCTTTTGGGGAAGCTACGGCAGGCTGTAAAACAGGAGTTTCCACCGGCTTCGCGACCTTGTCTATTAACTCACGGGCCACAAATTCTGAAACCTCTGGAAAAAAAGGATCTTCATCAAAGGGAAACACAACATCCTGGGACTCTGAAACTACCGGTGCCGGAGTTTTAACCACTTCATGCATTACCTCTGGCGCATCCCCATGTAAAGTTCTGCGTAAAACTGGCTCAAAAACATGGGTACGAAACGAAGTCAGGCCTTTCTCCATAATCACAATCAGATCAGACATTACAATTACCAAAAGGTGGTGAATTTTTGTGGTTAAGGACCACAGTTTGGATAGACACCATTTACTTAAGCTATAGATATGAGAAATAACATCGCTGATATAAATGTCTGCTACATTCATCAAGGATATTAAAAATGAACTGATCAGAACAATTCTGGCCCCAATGGTTCCCATAATGGGCTGCATATACCAATATATGTAGTTTCCCATGATGCCACCAGGGCCCTCAGAGTTACTTAGGCTGCTAAAAGATGCTAAGGCCCCCAAAAAGGTGAAATACATAACCGGAAACATTAAAATCTGCCGCTCCGATTCAAAGACCTTATGACCTCTAAGCCTGCGAATGCCACAAAATAGGGCAAAAAATGCAATCAGGGCTGGGCCAGCGCCATTGAGCTGCACAAACCCCTGTAAAGCTGATTTTAACTGGGATTCTTCCGCTCCCTGTTCCCAACCCAAGCCTACAAAAACCAAAAGGGCAAAGGCAATATAAGCAATGCCCATCAATTCATGTTGCCTGCGAGTTTCTATAGGCTCACTCAATACAGCCGACTGCTCTAAAGTTCCGGCATTTTTAGGAACCCCGACCACTCCAGAACCAGGCTCCTTAAGCATAAACTCCTGGGTCTGATGCCTGGGTATCAGAAGTTTTTCTGACAGGGTCATTTTTTTTGGTTTTTCTGTTTCTTCTTTCATGCTATCCCATCCTAAAAATTTCCCCTGAACCAGGAAATAAAGAAGCCGCTCAACAATACATATCCTGCAAACTGACAATAAATTCCTATAATCCCAATCATTTTTTTTGAATAAAACCAGGTGAGGTATCGTAAACAAATCCACCCAACCACAAAGGAAACCAGGACGGCCATCATCAGAAGAGTGGGCTCAAATCCAGGCTGATTCCAAGCTAAAAGCAAATCTGGGATGGACAAAATAAGCGCCCCCATCACGGCTGGAATGGATATCAAAAATATGAATCGCAAAGCCTCGGCTCGTCCAATTCCCAAAAACAATGCCAGGCAGAACAATATCCCACTACGGGATAATCCCGGGGTCACACAAATCCCCTG
>DITF01000130.1 GCA_002422125.1 bacterium UBP17_UBA6191 | reverse complement strand
ATTAAACCCCTCCTCACCGAAGGGGTTAAAGTCCTCCCCCGGCTCCGTGGGGCCAAAATCCATTTGTGTCATATTTAATTCCCGTGCTGCATCTTATGTGTAATTTAAGCCAATTTCGACTAAATTCGATCCATTATTGACATTATAGCGTCAATTTGAGTGCCGCATAAGTTCCAAAATTTTCTCAAAGTCGTCGTCTGGAGCACTTCGGTTGGGTTTCTTGATGCCACATAGATTGCAACAATGCACCAGAGTAATCTGATCCATCTGTTTTATTGTGGCCTCAACCGCCGGCATATACCCACCACAATCGCTACTACGATCACCTGGATTGATATCTAAATGTCGGGAATAAAGACAATGTGGACAGTGATTGCGACAAGAACCGTGCTGATGTGGGAGCACTATCTGTTTGCAATGTCCACACTCAAAAGTCTCATTAATGTGCGTAAAGCGAGCGGTACACACCTGCTGCTGCTCCAGAACCATCCTCGGTGCGATAAAAATTTAATATCTGACGCAAACTCTGATGCAGTTTCAAGTCAGATTGGACCTTGGGATGTTGTTCAAATTCAGCCTTAAATTTTTGAATTTTTACCCACAAACCAGCCTCAGCCATTTCCCTCACATAACTAGTAATCCGAGTGCGAATATCCTCGCAGGCTTGAGAATCCTGCTTTTCTTCCAGACATTGAGAAAGAACAGATACAAGTTCTGTCCCCACCTTTAAAACCCCATTGTCTATCGGATTTGTAAGCTGAACCAATCCAAAACCAAAAGCGGGGTCCCAACCGGGATTGCCCAAATCCAATGCCGACGACTTTAACCTATCGTGAATTTTCTCCTGGGTCAATGACGGGTCCTTTTCCAGCATTAGTGCGATTAACCCCCCCACTAAAGGAGTTGCCATGGAGGTCCCACTCATCTTGCCTAATTCGATTTGATTGCGAAATTTTCCCAAACCGTCAAGGTTTTCACCATAAAATACAAAATCGGGTTTTGAACCCGCCGCTGTACCTATCGAACTAAAGCGGGAAATCTGGTGGGTATCGTTGATTGAACCGATTGTAATGACATTGGGAGAGGTTCCTGGATATCGAACTGTGCCCGAACCTTTTTGTCCCTCATTACCAGCCGCAAAAAGCACGATGATGCCAGCCTCACGCCAAGCCGATATCGCCTCATCAAAAAAGGTCATGGCCACAGGCATTTTTTCCGAAAACCCCCAGGAGTTAATCATAACTTGAGGATAGTCCTCAGTGTCTGAATTGCCATCAGGGTCAAGCATCCACTGCATGGCCTGAAGAATTCTTGAGGCAAATGCCATTACTCGGGAGGATACCTCTTGATCAGTTCCTGCACCGGAAATTACTTCCAGTGCCCGTGCAACAATCAACTCAGACTCGGGAGCAAAAGATAGGGTTTTACCCTGATATTCAGCCCCAGCCACCAAAGAAGCCACAAACGAGCCATGACCTACGGTGTCGGTCATAGACCCTACTGGATTTTGGGTAAAATCCTGATAGGCGCGAATTCTGTTGCCAAATACAGGATGGGCCACAATCCCTGAGTCAATGACTCCAATTCTGATGCCTCTACCCTTCCCATATCCATTTAAAGCCATTGTCGGTAAGCGACTCGAATGAGTAATAGCCTGAGAATCGGGAACTGAGAGTAAAACTGGCTCATCTGGAACAATTTCCAAGACATCTGGATGATTTCTCAATTCATCCACAAAGTCATGCCTGCAACTAACTTTTGCGGCTGGAACCAGCCAGAACTTCTCATAGGATTTCACCTTTTGCGATACTGCAGAGCCTGGTCCCATGGTTTGAGAGTTCTGAGTCCCTATCTCGCGACTTAAAAAACCGTCCAACCCAGACAATGCCTGCTCGGTATTGATGCGCAAAACTTTGGCAAATCCGTCTGATGACCCAGGAGCCCGAGGTAACTTTATGGTGCGAACTCGCACCAGATATGAACCGTAAAGCCCACTGTTATTCATGGAATTGGAATCAAAAAGCAGGACAAATGCCATGAGACACAAATTCAAGCGATTCCAGTTCATACTTACTCTTTACGGTGTAATCCAGGTTCTGGTTGCATATATTTCAAAATTTCCCCAACTTCATAACGAACCATTTGTGAAGAATCTGAACGCAAATTTAAAATATCATCCCGATACTGATTAAGCTTATCTTGCCCACGAAGATAACGAAGGGCCATAAAGCGATGATAGGACAACCCAGAGTCTTTTAGCGCCGTTAAGACCAAAAAACCTGCCAATTCATAGTTTCTGGAAAAACAGCCTTGATACAGGGCCGTTCTAAACTCTGTACGACCACTATTCAAAACCCATGCCACTTCGTGATTAGACTCAGAACAAGAAATTTGCGCAGCCAATCGGATCATTTCCCTTCTTTGCCACCATGAGTATTGGTCATCTCGAGCAGCTTCCCATAATGGTTCAGACAAACTTTGATTGGCATAGCTTTTGAGTTCTGGGTCAATTCGGACATAAAGCCACCAAAATCCCACCAGTATTGCAAAAACCAAATTCGTAAAATGGGGTAATATAAAAAGCAGGCGATACGACATAGGTTTACATCATAACCTGTTTCTGTCAGAATTTGCCCATGCTCCCATTTTTACCACGCATTTCCCTTTTGATCGCAACAAGCCTAAGCCCAATTCAGGGGTGCCAATTGCAACTTAAACAAGAAGTAAGGGTAAATCCAGGATTTCTGGTCTTGGCAAATCTTGGTTCGCTTAGCTGTCCTAGTAGCAAAGCCGAGATTGATGTATCTAAAAAACTCAATGAGCTGATTCTGGCCAGAATGTTTCCTAGCAGCCCTAAGCTGTTATTCTCCCAGAATTCCCTTAAGGATAAATGGTCCCAATCCCATCCTGACACTCAGCTAAATCTTACTGGCGCGCCAGAGGTAAAAATCAGCCTGAACCATGAGACTTTAAAAAACACAGAATTTGCTGAACTGGTGACCCAGGAGATTCTAAAGGTTCTAAACCCGGATGTCCCAACCCGTATTCAGTTTCGAAATCCCCCCCGCACTATTAGTCTGCCCGCTGGGGAATGGTCCATGGAATTAGATACCAATAAGGTACAATCCGGCCATGTCAGGGTACAAATCCTGATATCGGGAAAGGTTTCGCAGCAGTATTTCCTATCCTTTGATATTCTGGAAAAGAGACTGGTCTTAAAAACTACGACTTCTCAAGCCAGAGGTAGCCAGCTCGATCCTAATCTAATCAGCATAGAAGAAAACTGGGTTCCCAAGGGAACCGATCTCTTGCCGGCCTCGTCACTTGGTCATTTGGACCGTTTGCTATTCGCGAGAGATCTTGAAGCCGAAAAGATCCTGATTCGCCGCGATATTTTGGAAAAACCAGTCCTAAGCCGTCGCCAAAGGGTACAAGCCTGGTTACACCGTGATGGACTGAGACTACAGATGGAGGCGGAAACTCTTCAGGATGGGCGCATTGGCGATGTGATTGAAGTCATCGCCTTAAGCACTCGTCGTAAGTTCACGGCCAAAATTCTTGACGCTCACAATGTCCAGATCCTTCGCTGACTAACGAACCGGCTCGATCTGCACCTCGGATGCAAACACTGGAGCTACGCCAAATTTTCCTCCAGCCATATCTGCCTGCAGGATAGAATCACCATCAGAATCAGGTACAGCATCTACCTTCTCACCTGTCAGTTCCAACTCTGAAAGCTGTAGACCATAATTTTTTAATATCCCATCAAAATAAGCCAGCTTATAAGCAAATGTTCGTAAATCACCTGTAGCCAGCACCAGCTCTCTTAGAGCCGCTACAGTGGCTCCCACATTTTCCGGGGTAATTTTTAATATCCTGGTGTCCTCATGGGTCCTGAATGTGCTCAGATCCTCATCCCAGAGCTGGGACACACTAAATTCATAGGTTCTGATTGAAGCATTAAAGAATCTCTCCTCACGAGTAACTTTATAGGCCTCTAAAAGTCCCCGAATCACAAGCATCTGATCCTCTAAGCGACGATTTAACCCATCGGCTGAATTGCGTTTGGCATCATAAAGGGAAGCAATCCCACCATCGGTTGCCTGAAGTCTCTGTACAGTGAATTGTCCCAAAGCATACATCAGATTCCCGGCCACATGGCATATCTCAGAATCATTCATAAAATGTCTGTAGACATTCCCAAGCCCAATCATGGTCAAGCCAATTTCTGCTGCCTTAATATGTTCCAGTGGTTTGACTAAAGTTGCTGTGGAATAAATTGCTCCCAAACGAGTATCAAAGTGCATCATTTCCAGATTCTTTAATACTACCAGAATTAACTCCCGGGCCAGATGCCTGGTATTCCAGCTAAATGGAAATTCAGCCGAGTCGTCAGTACCCTCTCCAAATACCAACGAAATACCACCTCTTCTAGGATCACTCATGGCATAGAATTCACTAAGCCCCATTAAAAGGGCAGCCAGATCCTTAGCATAACTTAAGCGTTCCTTAACATAATAGCTTCTGGGCGCCTTGGTTTTGTCATCAAACTCCACCATTAACTCATGAGGAATGTATAACAGATCGCGGTTCTCATAATAATCGGGGGGGAAACTCTTAAAGGATACCCCATCAAAGGCCAATCCATATCGAATCCACAACATGGTGTTCACCATTTCATAAATCATGATTTGAGCCAGAAATCCGGCTCTAGGTGTAATGCCCACCCCTTTTTCGTGACGGGATTCCAAATAATGAGCGGCTAGTACAGATTTGGCGTACAGCCCCATTCCCAAGGATTCCATAGTAATAGTCTGATTCATGTGCTCTGCTGCCCAGACCTGATTTTTGCCTGATTTAAAGTCGGGTTTGGCTACATAATGGGGGTCCCCGGAATGAAACTCTGCATACACTGGAGAAAATACTTCTTTGTCAGAATACCCCGCCGTTTTAGCAAATAGTTTTAGTCTCTCTCCCAACCAAGCCTTCTGGGTCAGTTTAGCTGCCTTGGAACGCAGGGCAACCAGTGGAGCATGCTCCATAGCTAAACCTAAACCACTGTGTAATGCCAAGGTTTCAATATTGTAAAGCCCCGCTCCGAAAAACTCCCGCAAAAGCATCTCTTCAAGACCCTTGTTATATGCAATTCCCGCCTCCTGCAAGGATCTGACAAAATCCTTGCCCGACTTAACCATCTCCGCTCCGGCAAAGTAGCTGGCAGCGCTACTGGCTCGATAACGAATCGATTTTAAGACTTCCATATCTCTGGTCTGAAGCTTTCCCTCAGCGGTAGGTCTTTGAAATGATAAATCGGGGGCCACTGGGGCCTGTTTCTCATATACCCCTTGGGCATACACAGTGTTTTTAAAGGAATACCCATTTTTAGCATAATAATGGCCTAAAAAATTGCGTGGGCCTGAACCATTAGGATTAAAATGACAATGAATACAGCTCTTGTTTTCTCGCTGTGCATATTCTGGCCTTGCGCTGAGCGTCGTCGCAATTCCTAACATCGTGACTATTATGAAACTGATTTTCATTGCTGCCATCCCTTATCCCCCTAATTCCAGGGTAAACCATCTTCAATAGGCACAATTGCCACTAAGTCACCTGTCTGAAACTCGCTTCTTCCAGCTGGAAGACTTACTAGACAATTTGCCTTGGTAAAAGCCCCGATCGCGCCCGAAGATTGATTGGAATCAACACGGACCAAATTGTCCTGATTGACTACACGAAAGCTACCTCTGGCAAACACACTCAAATCCTGAGGTTTTTTCTGACTATTTTCCAATCTGGCCATAAATCGCTTGGGTTCAAGCCTCTGCCCAGAAAATGCTGCTGCCGCAACCTGAAGAAACATCAAACAGGTTACTACTGTGGAAACCGGGTTTCCTGGCACTCCAAAAACCGCATGATTGTCCCTAGTTGCAAAAATAAGCGGTTTGCCCGGTCTGATTGCCACCTGTTCAAAATGGATCACAAACCCTCTATCCTTTAGGGCTCGTCGCGTAAAATCATAGTCCCCGACAGAGGAACCGCCACTGATTAAAAAGATATCGTGGGGCAGAGCCAGATCCAAGGAAGCCAGCACATCCGTGAGGTTGTCTCCCACCTTGCCATATCCCACAACTTCCTGAGCCCATGGAGCTAACAGGGTCTCAAACAACTCGCCATTGCAGGAACGAATCGAACCCGGTTGCATTACATCCCCTGGCAGAACAAGCTCATCCCCGCTTAATACATAACCAATACTGGGGCGGCGGTTTACCGATACTTCCGTAATTCCCTGACTGGCCATCAAGGCAATTCTGGGACCACTCAGCCTCTCTCCGGCCTGCATCAGTACATCGGTATGGGAAAAGTCAGAGCCCTTTTTGCGAATGAATTGATTCAATTCGGGCTTAACTAAAATTGTGATTAAATCTCCATCCCTTTGAATATCCTCCTGTCTGATCACACAATCGGCACCAGGAGGTATCGGTGCTCCCGTAAAAATTCTGGCCGCACTATCTGGGGGCAAAACCTGCACTGATTTTGAACCTGCCTGGATTTCAAAGGCTACGGGCATACTGTAGGGAACGGAACTGATATCAGCAACACGACAGGCATAACCATCCATCTGAGAGTTATCAAAAGCTGGTGAATCCTCAAGGGCCACTATTGGTTTGTGAAGCACCATTTGCAGTGCATCCACTATGCTGCGCATTTCAGATTGCGCATGCGGCATATTTTTTTGAACGACTAAACGGGCTTCTTCAACTGAGATCATAGTTCCTCCCATACCTATGTCGAGAGAAACCTTAGTTTAAGATTAGAGTTTTTTGTCAAAAAAAAAACCGGGCAGTACGCCCGGCAATTTTTTTAGACAAAATCAGTCACGAATCGCGTTGTTCAAAAGCCGTTGATCCACGGCTTGTCTACCTGCTGAGCCGCTACCCAAGGCGGATCTGACAGAGGCATTGCCCTGAAGAGCAGCCTGAGCATCACGAATAGAGGAAGCTCCTCCTGAAATTCTGATTCCTAACATTTCCCGAAGCTGGGCAATCTTAACCCCAAGATTACCACCCATCATCAAGGAGTCACGAAGCCCAGGGACTGCAAATGCTTTACGAAATGCCTCAAGCCCCTTCACAACATCCTTGGCCAACTGTTCTCGGGCTGGATCTCCAGCCAGTGCATCCGCACAAGGACCAGACTTAAGATGCTGAATCAAATCCCCTGAAGACTTGGAACTAAAATCCTTATCACAGGCCGCCAGGATAGGATCTGCCGGCTCAGGCTGGGCCTCTGGTACCGTATTTCCAGTTTCGGCTGTGGCCGTAGATGCTCCTTCAGGCGCGGCCGAATCCTTTGGTGGTTCCGGCTCATTCAAGGAGTCAATAAACGCTTGATCTAACCCATCTTTGTTGATTTGCGCTCGGGTTTCAGCGGGAATGCCGCTGGCTGGTGTCACAAAATTATTGATATAGTTCGCTTGAAACTTTGTTGCCTTCGCGATCAAATCCTGATCTCCGGTAGAATTGGCAATGTTGCGAAAAGTATTTATCTTGGTTACATGGGATTGAACCACCAATTTAAGCGCGGCTTCTGCTTCTGCAGATTTATTTTGGTTATACGACGCCAGTGCTGCCTGTAATTCCTTCTCACTATCCTCAATTTTAGAATGATAGCTCTGAATTTTCCCTAAAGCCGCTGGGCTTAAATTTGCCAATTGCAAAGGGGCCCCACTAGGCGGAAGTGCTGCAGATGATGCACCTGGACTTGAGGGCAGGGACACTCCAGGGACTGAGCCCCCCGGATTTTGAGGGGTCAGAGGCGGGTTCACTGGAATCAGGCTAGGCGAAAAGGGTGTGCCACTACCCATATTCTGTAAAACCGTAGCTTGCATGGCTGCTTGCTGCTCCTGCAAAGCCTTATCGGTTGCCAAAGTCTGAGCCCCTTGCAAATTGGAAAGATTTTGTACGGTGTTGGAAGCTGCACCACCTATATCCTGGGAAATTATGCTGCTTCCATTGGCCAGTGCCTGGGCAGACAGCCCAATCATTAACAGACCACAAATTGCATACTTAGTTCCAGTCATATCCACCTTCTTGTTCTAATCGACAGCTTGTCCACACTATCAATTTTAGATCAATTACGCAAAGCGTCAAGTCCCCAATCGATTTTATTTAACCCGCGAGACTCTAAGGACCGATTCACCGATGAGAATGGACGCGAACCAAAAAAGCCTCTGTAGGCCGACAACGGTGAGGGGTGAGGTGCCTCCAGAATCAAATGCTTCTTGGAATCAATCATTACTTTTTTCTGAATTGCATCTCTACCCCATAACAAAAAGACCACAAAATCTCTCTGTTCATTTACGGTACGAATGATGGCATCGGTAAACTTTTCCCATCCTTTGCTTCTATGGGAACCTGCTCTATGAGCCTCCACTGTCATCACTGTATTTAATAACAAAACCCCCTGCAATGCCCAAGGGGTCAAATCACCATTTAGCGGAATTTCACCGTTGAGATCTGCCTTCATTTCCATAAAAATATTAGCCAGCGAGGGAGGAATGGGAGTTGGAGGCTTTACTGAAAAACATAACCCATGGGCTTGATTAGGCCCGTGATATGGATCTTGCCCTAAAATTACCACTCTGACCTTATCAAGAGGTGTCAGATCAAGAGCTGAGAATATCTGGGGGCCGGGGGGATATATAACCTTCCCCTGCTTCTTCTCGCCCAACAGAAACTGCTTCAATTCAAAAAAATATGGCTTTTTAAACTCTTCTTTAAGAGCTGTTTTCCAGCTTGATTCCAGTTTTGGGTCAATAGCCACCTCGTTCATCCCAGCTTTTTTCCTCTCTGTTTAGAAAAATAGTAGCAAATACACAGGGCCAATCCATCAGCGGCATCATCCGGCTTAGGCGGTTTATCCAAATTCAAGGTTCGTTGAACCATGGACTGCATCTGAGCCTTCTCAGCCATACCATAACCTGTAAGCTTAGACTTTACTTGTAGTGGAGTGTATTCAAAAATTTCAATTCCAGCTTCGGCCAGGGACAATAGGATCACTCCCCGAGCATGAGCCACTGCCATGGCAGTTGTCACATTTGTGTTAAAAAACAACCTCTCCACAGCAGCAACTCGCGGTTTATGACGATCGATAATTTCTAAAAGATCCTGACGAATGATCAGCAATCTGTCCTCAAGACGCAGATGAGATGGTGTCTTGATGGCTCCATAGGCAATACAATCCAGTTTTCGGTCAGCAGTTGGAATTACCACCCCAAATCCAGTAGTTGCCAACCCCGGATCGATGCCTAGAATGTTTTGACTCAGAAACTCTCCATAATTTT
>DITF01000090.1 GCA_002422125.1 bacterium UBP17_UBA6191 | reverse complement strand
TAATTTTATCACGGGGTTTTTGGGCATCTTCAGAAGCACTAAAAACTTGGAAACTCTGGAATTTAGCAGTTTTTTGTCAAAGCGTTTGAGATTGCGTGACTACAGTTAAGTATGGGGCCTGAAGTATGGGATTTTTACGGCCCTCACGACTGGACCGAAAATGAGGCCCAAAAACCTGTCAAGTAATTTTTGAAAAAACTGGTCGTGACAGATTGATATCAAAATAACAACCCTACCGCCCGTTGGATATTGCAATCCTAGGCCTTGAATTCATCCACTTCTACCCCACTTAAAAATTAAGTGCGGAATGGTGAGTGGCACGAGTAGCGGGTGTGAGCCAGAATCGTTTAGTACCTGAGCAGTGCCCTTCCAGAAGCGCTACCAGAGGCAAAGTATTGTTCATAGAAATCCCTTGAAATCCACTGTAGTTTAATGGCGATGAACACAAGGTAAAATAGAATTCCCATGAGTGCGAAAGTTAAAATCACTTGAGCCAGAAGTGGATGAAGGAATGGCTTTCTCACGACAATGGTTCTGGTATGGGTCCATATATCATGCGGCAGGTTTCCCTCGTTTTTCTTGGCGTAGATAAGGCCCAGAATCCAGATCAGGATTCCAATGACATCGAGAAAAAATACCAAAGTTAATCCGCACAGACTTACAACGGCTCGAATCAAACTTAGTGTCGGGGAAATGGCATTGCCTTCACTATCGGTCACACGGATTCCCATCAATTTTTTCCCTAGGGAACAATGGGAAGAATAGGCATCTATGACTGCCAGGTAGCTCGTACATGTAAGAAACAACAGGGGGATGATTCCCCAGCCGCAGGCTGGGAGCAGGGGGCAGAGCAACAACAAAAGCCCAACTATGTCAGATAATAGGGCAGTGAATCGTAGTGTTAGACCTGCGTTACTTCCGTTCATAGAGTGCGCTCACAATTCTATGTCATACATTAAAGTTTAGTGGAGTACCAAGCCTGTGCCCAAAGTATATGCAAATTTTTGAAAGTGTCAAACTCAAATTTGGGATTGGCATGGTCCCTCTTTGGTGTGAAATTTGACAAGCCTCTGAAATCAAAGTATATAATGACTCTTTTTGATTTAGTTTTTAGTTGTTTGCTGAGATGGAAGGGGAAAATCAGGTGGAAATGAGGCCAAAAAGTCCTGGGACTGATTCCGAAGGATTTGATGAGGAGACAAAAGCCCACCCATTGCGGCTAGCCTTGGAAGATGCTAGAAAAGTTGCTGAGGAGTTACAAAGTACAGGCAAAAAAAAGGTTGGCAGAAAAAAGATTTCAGCGGCTGAAGGCGATTCAGTTGGTGGTGCAGAAGTGGGATTTGATACTGAGCAGATTGATTTGGCGGTTAGCCGGGGCAGAGGCCGCCGTAAGATTCCAACTTCGGGAAAAGGCTGGAAGCAGTCTAATTTGGTGGCAGAGTTAAGAATACTTTTAAATGATTCTACACCAAGAGTATGGAGAAGGGTTCGTGTGCCACTAGGGGTTTCCTTGTATCGCATGCATTGTATTATTCAGATTGCCATGGGCTGGATGGAACAGGAAGATTTTTATTTTAGTACTCAGGATAACCGACTCTATACCCTCCCTGCTATCGCCAGAAAGGTTCCTGAGAAAACCCATGATTGTCGCAAGGTTTGTGTGGGACAGATTTTGAGTGGTGTGGGTGAATCAGTGACCTACCATTATGATTTTGAGGATCGCTGGGTACATGAGATTCGGGTGGAAAAGATGTATAAAGCCACTAACCGCCAGGAACTTAGCGAAGTGCTGGTTTTAAACGGCAGACGGGCCTGTCCCCCAGAGAAATCAGGCGGTGCCTTAGAGTACTCCAATACCGTTCTACCCATTCTTAAAAATCGCTCTCATCGACTGTATTCAACTTATATGGCTTGGGCTGGGATTGGATTTAACCCGAATCATCTGGATTTGAAGCAGGTGAATGAATCCTTGCTAACGGTGTTGAGTTCCAGAAGATTAGCCGATCAATTGTAATAGTAAAGCCTCCTCAGGTGAGGATATGGTAATATGCGACCATCGATTTTGGCCCGGGGGAGACGATGCCGCCTAGATCAGTAGCCTTTCTGGATGAATTGCAGTCACACTTTGAGTCCTTTTCCAGGGACCCGCTGGATTATGCAGCTTTTTTTGCATGGAGAGCGTCCTGTGAAAGGCTTTTGAAACGAAGTGCTTCTGAGTTAGTTGCAGACGAATCTTTTTCTTTGCAGTTTTTTTCCTTGCTGGATTCCCAACTGCAGAAACTGCCTAAACACTGGAGTTCAGAAATTGTGGCCCTCAGAATTCGTTTGGGCTGGTTGGCGGAAGATTTACGGGCTCAAACAGCACCAGGGGCCATAAGAATTCTGGAATTGTTTCGTTCCATTGAGAAGGTACTGGCTCGCACAGTGACGGATCAGGCCGAGGAGAGTTTTCTTAGGGTCCCAGAGGTTGTTTTACCCAAACCTGGTTTGAGTGCTGGCAAGTTTTCCGGCAGATCAAATTTGAGTGCTCTTGAGATTAGAGATTTGTTTAAAGCTTGTAAAACACAATCAGCCTGGCAGGATCTGTCCTATGGTTTGATTAATTCTTTTTACACCGTGGTACAGGGCAGAAATCCTCAGGAAATCACCGACTTTTTAAGCGGAGTTCGCGATATTCTGATTCCGCTGCATGTAAAAATTGGATCCAACCAAATTTTTATGGCCCTTTTGGATACCTTTCCTTATCTTCTGTTTTTTGCCCATCGAGCACCCTATGATGAGAAATTTATCGAATGCTCCCGTCTATTGGGGGATATCCTCTTGCATATCATGGATCATCCCTTGGTAACATTTAAGGGTAAAGACTGTGAACCTTTGGATGAGACGGTGCATTACCTTTTCCATACCTTGTTTTACAGTCTGGAACAGGGCCGTCTGGCAGCCTTTATGGATTTGTTCAAGGTCACCAGTGAGCTTTTAAACCAAAGCTCCAAGCTGGAGCTCAAGTATTTTTATACTCCAATAGTTTCGGAAATGTTTTATTGGATTCCGGCTGCCTACAAGGACAAACTGAGAAGTTTTTTGTTAGATGAGGTCAGAAAACGAATCAGTGTCAAACCAGACTCACCATTAAGACCATTGTTTGAGCTAGTGAACACGGGTTCTGGAGAAGATCTGGATCGTTTTATTGTGGTGGGGGAATTCCTGAAGGAAGTCTACAAAGACGGAAAAGTCAGTGAAATAGAAAGAAAGACCATCAGGGATTTACTGACGGCCCTTCAGATGAAACCCCTGGAATATAGAAGGGTTTTAAGAGAGGTCATGCGCGAATATCGTCAGGATGAAATTCAGGGTGGCATGGGAACCTTTGATAAAAATCTTCTGATGCTTAGACTCTTAAAGCTGGCTTTGGCCAATCAGGACATTGATTCTCAGGAAAAAAACCTTTTGCATACGGCTGCTCGTGTATTGGGAATTGATCGCTCATCGTTTGCATCTTTGTTAAAACGAGCCCGCTCCGAAGCTCAGTCCACTAAGGAAGTTCATCACTTGGAAAAGGGCTTTCGCCGCCTGGGATGGGCGGGGGTATCCAAGGATTTATTGAAGTCGTTGGAATGGTATAAGTGGAACCAGATGAAACTGGAAGGGTATCAGAGGACTTTTGAAAAGTTTCTCGGAGCTGTTGTTTACAAGCCAGGAGATAATCAGTTTGTCTTTAAAGGTGAGGTTGAGGACTATTTTTCCCCTTTAGAGGGAGAAGTCAAAATTACCGGTTTTGAAGAGCAACAGATTAGCGGGGGTCAGGAAGAAATTGGAGTAATCATTTTTTCCCCACGAAAACTATTGCGAAAATGGTTTGAGATCGCCGCCCAAGTAGATTATTTGCTGGTGGATTCCACTAAAACAACTTTTAGCGTGGAGTTTTATCTTGTCAATTTGATGGGTAGTGTTTTGATGACCAGAAATGTTCCCATTCAGGAGCCAGAGGTATTTTCACGAATTGTGAAGCAGAATCGTGGACGGTACCGGTTATTTATTGTAGAGGAAGAAACCAAGAAGCTGGTGTACTGGCAGAAGGTGGCCAGTTATCTGATCGAAAAGAAAAAGATTGAACCTCTACTGGATGCCTTGCAGGCCAAAAACTTCACCTCCATAAAAATCATTTCTCAGATTGGTCAGAAGAAAGATCCCGATGAGGTAATTTATTACCATGCCATGATAGAGAATGTGCTTTATTTGGGTTCGAACCAAGAAGAGTGCCTTAAAATGATCGATTTATGCAAACGCCTAATCGATGAGAAATTTCCCGATGATTTTAAGCTGTATTATTACTTGGGTTGTTTATATTTTGAGATTGGTAAAGCCAGTGACGCTTATCATTGGTTAAGTCATTCCATCAAAGTAAAGCCGGACTACAAAGAAGCACTCTATCTGTTCTGTGAGCGAAAATTGATGGAGGATGTTTATAATCCTCAGGCTTTAGGATACCTGAAGTTTATCGATTTGTGTTTTCCTAGAGAGGCCAGACTTCGGGATTTGTATCAAAGACTTGAGAAAAGGCACGAGGTGGCACTTCAGCCCCTGATGGCTAAATCTCGGCTGATGACCAACACTTTGGCCTTGAGGCAGTAGCCGATTTTTGATTGCCAGAAGTTTGCTGTTTGTGCTAGAATTTTTCTGTTGATCCCTGATAGCTCAGTTGGTAGAGCAATCGGCTGTTAACCGATTTGTCGTAGGTTCGAGTCCTGCTCGGGGAGCTTTTTAGACCGTCTGTTGCATTTTGTGTCAGGCGGTCTTTGCGTTTTTAGTACATCTGTACTTCTTTAATTTGAACCCGATGCATTTTGACTGGTTTTTCCAGTTCTTGGCGGTTCATTTCGGCTACGGCCTCCAGAATTTCCTGTCTTCTGAGGTATGCATTCAGGGTTCTGGTATCCATAAAGATATTGTCCACAATTTGCCTGTGGGTCACAAAGGCACTGAGGCAGTGACGGGTAATGTCAACGCGGCTGTGCATTTCTTCGCCAATGTAATGATAAAATCCCCCACTGGCTAGCTTGGGGTCGGTAATTGCAACTATGGACTCTTTGCCAGACTTATCTTTGGTTTTTCGCTGCGAATTTTCCGTGAGCTGAAAGTTTTTAAGATGCCTTAAGTGAGCCGTCAGTGAATAAAGTTCCTGACGATTTAAAATGCCTTCTTTTTGTTTGAGCAATAGATCATAGGCTTGGGCTTCGGCAATGGAACAGGTGTTGTTTTTGGCATTGGGAACCTGCCCATGATGCCGGGCGCGAAACTGGGCTAGATGCCTGTCTCTCATATCCAGGATTCTGCGTTTCATGGTGGGGTTGCCCCATTCCACTTGAAGGTAATAAATCAGGGTCATCCAGTGATATATGTGAATCACTTCAAAAGGTGTGAGATCTCTTTCATACAGTGAGACAAGCTCATCTAGAGCCGGATGAGGGTGGGGTCTTTGGAAGGTCAGATGATAAAGTGTCTGGACTAAAAAATACTGGGCCGTGGCATAGACTTCGGCATCACGATTTATTTTTTCGACATAGGTTTCTTTGGTATTAATCAGATCGGGTAGTCCATTTCTGAAATTAAAATAAAAATTTAAGGTATTTAGCAGATCTAGATGGAATTGATCTCTGATGGCAAATTGCCCAGGATGTTTCCATTCCAGCCACAGTGCTCCGGCTAAATAAAGGCAGATGGTACCGGTATAGGCCTCATGAGAATCGGCTAAAATGCGTAGGTTGGTATCTCTTAGGGTGTAGGTTGTGGATAATGAGCGAAAATAGCTCATGGTTTTGATGAGTCCCTGTTTTATGCTTTCATCCTTACCATCATAGGCCATGGCCAAGCCCAACATGATTCCAGCCTGTCTTACCAAAACTCCGGTTGTGATCTGACGGTTGGCAAAGGGAACATAGTCATAAATGTAAGAGCCGTTGGCTCGTTGCCGGTTTTTTAGAAACAAAAGGCTTTTATCAATCTCTTCTTGAAACAGGTGGACTAAAACCATGTCCTCATGGGTGAAATCCAAGGTGGTTTGGGCCAAAAGGCGACCACACAAAATACAGAGGATAAACATCTTCCATATCTTGTGTAAATGTGACATCAGGGGTCTTCTTTTTCCTGGGCATCGCCCAAACTCAGTTTCTCTTTTAATACTGTCACGATGTACATCGGCAGGGCATAAACCCGGCTAATCCTCCACGGTTCACGGATCGTACGATAAAGCCACTCAAACCCATAATCTTGAATGACTTTAGGACATCTTTTTAAACGGCCGGATAAAACATCTAGGGATCCACCAATTCCCATAACAACTTTTACCTTAAGTAAGTGGCGGTTTCTGTCAATAAATTGTTCCTGCCGAGGGACTCCCATGGCTACCAGTAAAATCTCGGCCCCTGATTGATTGATCTGCTC
The DNA here is from genome assembly GCA_002422125.1 of bacterium UBP17_UBA6191. GTDB lineage: Bacteria > Muiribacteriota > UBA6191 > UBA6191 > UBA6191 > UBA6191. The sequence goes on along the minus strand of DITF01000090.1, from coordinate 9,836 downwards.
AACAATCAAAGACTCCTCAGCCTCCAAAAAGTATCCATTTTGACTTCCACACAGTTTCATTTGCGGATGTCTTTCATATAACTTTTGAATGGCAGCCTGTAAAACATCTTCACGGGCACCTAACAAAAACACCTTGTGTTCGAGGGTCTCCGATAGATGTAAAAGATCATGCACAAATTCCACCCCGGGAATTCGCTCAAGAATTGGTCTTTCCTTTAAAAAAATTGAGGTCCATAGCACTCCAGCACCATCGGGGATGGCAATATACGCTTTTTGCAGAATTGACTTAAAAGAAGGTTCCTGAGTGGCTCGAAACAGACATAAAGCATCTGGTGTTACGACATGATGCATGGAGGTAAATGGAGCAGATAAAATGGAGCGCATCATTTCCACGGCTCGTTTTCTGTGTCCCCTAAAAATGCGGATCCCAAATAGGCTGATGTGATCCTGACTGGTAAAAAATATATCCCTATAGCGGATGCGTTTTTTAATGAATACTCTTTGGGCCAGTCTTAAAAACATGATGCAGGCAAAAATACACAGGGCCACAAACCAAGGGAAATTTTCCATAATCATGGCACAAACCAGAATAAAATTCAGGCAAAGGCTGGCTAAAACCACAAAAACATTGACGGATGTGGTGGTGAATCGCCACAGAACCTGAGGTTTATCGGCCAGATTTCGCGAACCAAATTTGTACTGAATGTGGGTGTAAAAAATCAGAAAGGCAAAAAATAGAATTGGTACTGCAAACAACCCCATTGTCATACCTAAGGATAAAAGGGCCACTTTTTTTGAGGTAGCCACAACCGATAATGCTCCCACCAAAATGGCAATGGTGGAGGACATAACCGGAGATGCCAGACCCTTTTTTTCACCAAGCATGGTAAAGACCCAGAACAAAAAACAAATCGGACATAGGGTCAGTGCAAAGGGGATAGCTCCCTCATTGAGTGTAGGCTGGGTAAATATGGCAAACAGGAAGGTATGGCAGATCACCGAAACAATGCCTAATAAAAGTCCGTCTAAAAAATTGCAAAGATTAAGTAGTGATACCAAAAACAGAAGCCAGAAGAAGCTTAGAAGATAAGCATACTGTTCTAGAAAATAAAGACCGCCATCTGGGTTGGTTATAAAACCAATATTTAGCCCAAAGGAAACCAAAACACCTAAAACCAGAATTTCCAACCAGAAAAAGAGATGCAGTTTAAGGGTTCGATCTTTAACCAGCAGATCAAGCACGATAAAGGGAGGGAAAATCAAATGAATCCACTGATTTACGGAATCGGTTTCAATAAAGTAACAAAGAATGGCGTACAGAAGCAGGCAATCAAAGGTACCCTGTTGCTGAAGTCTGGTAACTAGGGAAAACCGTGATAATGCCTTAAAAAGATAAGGGCTTGTTTCCAGCCAGAACCAGACCAGAAACAAGCTCTTGAAATAGATTAAAATCGAAAATGCCACAGGGATACTTAGAAAGCAAATTCCCGACAGTTATCTGCGACTCTTAATTTGGCAGCCGTAGCCTTCATAACATCATCAATGCTCACGCCTTCGGCTGTTTCTAAAAGTAGTAAGCCCTCACTTGTCACATCCATAACAGCGATGTCACTAACAATTTTTTTAACACAGGCAGTACCAGTCAACGGTAGGGTACATGCAGGCAAGACTTTGGAACTTCCGTGTTTATCTGTATGCATCATGGCCACAATCACATTTCTTGAGGCAGCCACAAGATCCATGGCCCCCCCCATGCCTTTTACTAACTTTCCGGGAATCAGATAGTTGGCAATATCTCCGGTTTCAGAAACTTCCATGGCTCCGAGGATTGTGGCATCAATATGGCCTCCGCGAATCATGGCAAATGAATCGGCTGAGGAAAAAAACGAGGCCCCGGCAATGGCAGTGACTGTTTCTTTGCCAGCATTGATCAAATCACAATGTTCTTCGCCGGGCAATGGATAGGGGCCAATACCTAAAAGACCGTTTTCGGATTGTAAAATCACGGAAATTCCTTCGGGCAGATAGTTGGCGACCATGGTAGGAATGCCAATGCCTAAATTTACAAAGTAGCCATCTTTGAGCTCCTTAGCGATTCGTCGGGCGATTCGTTCTTTTTTCAATGCGTCGCTCATAGTGCTCTCCTTTGACAATGTAATTGACATAGATACAGGGTGTGACAACTTCTTCAGGATTTAGCTGGCCGGGCTCTACAATTTCTTCCACTTCCACGATGGTGATTTTACCAGCAGTGGCCATCATAGGGTTAAAGTTTCTGGCTGTGCTTCTATAGACCAGATTTCCCATAGTGTCAGCTTTGTAGGCCTTAATGATACTGACATCTGCCTTAAATGCCGTTTCAAGTACATAACCTTTGCCATCATAGATGCGGGTTTCTTTGCCCTCAGCAACCAGTGTTCCATATCCGGTGGGAGTAAAAAAGGCCGGGATTCCCGCGCCTCCAGCTCGAATTCTTTCGGCCAAAGTTCCCTGAGGAACAAGCTCGACGGCCAGTTCATTTTTGATAAATTGTTCTTCCAGAGCCTTATTTTCACCAATATAAGACGCATAGAGCTTTTTGATCTGGCGGTTAGCAATCAAACGACCGTTGCCAAAACCGTCTACAGTGCCATTATTTGAAATCAGGGTAAGATCCTTACTGCCTTGTTCTGCCAGCGCATGTACAAGATTTTCAGGGAATCCGCAGACCCCAAATCCACCTACCATAATGGTCATTCCATCCTGAATCAGCCGGACTGCTTCTTTGCTGGAACTTAAGATTTTTGCCATCCCTTTCTCCTTCCCAAATGTATTTTTTTGGTGAGGCTAGCATAACAGATTGTGAGGATTCAAAAAATATGGTAAATAGATTGCTATGAATAAACTTTCATTAAAACTACGACTGGTGCTAGGATTTCTGTTTGTAGCCATTTTTACCCTGCTGATTGGGGCTGTGGCTGTGTACAGTCAATTGTCCCAACGACACATCATTCAGGATCTGGTAGATAATCGCATGGCCAAGTCAGGGATTCTTCACAGCATGAATCAGATTTTGCTACAGGTTCGCGAGGCTCAATCTTTATTGATTCAGCCAGGCCAAAGCAATCAGGATAAACAGGGGCTTTACACACTGCTAGCAGATTTAAAGGCTGCCACGGTTCCAAAAATTTCGGCTATGCAAAAGCTTAATTTTTCCCAGAATGAGACTGTATTGTGGCAGGAGGGGTTAAAGGCACTTAGGCTATGGGAAGAAAGTGAGAAAGAATTTTTGAGTCAGTCCCGTAGCCTTGATAATATGGAGATTCCTAATCCTACGGCATTAAGAAGAGATATTGAGCAGTTCATTGGCGATCATCATCAGGGTATGAATCGTTTGTTCTTTATGTTGCAGAATGGGAGCGATTATTCAGGGGGTGATGATCCTACTGCCTGCAATTTTGGAAGATATCTGATCAGCTTTAAACCGCAAAATCCCCGATTAGTGCAGCTTTTGCATGAGATGCGCGAGCATCATAATTTATTCCATTCTGCGATTGGAAAAGTAAAGGCTTTAAGAATCATGGGTAGGACTCAGGAAGCAATGGATCAGATGGCAGAAGTTTCTCAGGCCGCTGAAGGCGTGTTTACAGGATTTGAGGGATTGCGAGCCGAGATTATTAAAGCTGAAGTATTGTTTGATGGATTAGCAAAATACCAGCGGGAAGTATTGTCTCCCTTGGAAGAACAAACAACCAAGGCATTTTTGGCCTTGCTCAATCTTAATGATGAGTTGGCTCACTTTGATCTTATGCATGTTGAGTCTTCGAGCCAGAAGCTTGTCAATCAGGTACTGTTTGGTGCGATTTTTTGTTTTTTGGTGGCCCTGATTCTAGGTATTTATGTTTCCTCTTATCTGACGACACGAATCCAGTCCGCGACTTCGGAGTTAAAAATCGGGGTGGATCTATTGGCTCACGCCTCATCCCAGGTGAGTTCCACCAGTCAGGAGCTGGCCCAAAGAAATAGTGAGCAAGCTGCTGCGGTAGAACAGACATCAGCCACCATGAATGAACTGGCTAGTACTATTAAGCGAAATAGTGAGGCCGCCCAGGAGCTAAAGCTGGAAACGGAAGATTCTTTAATCAGTATTGAACAGTCATATTTAAGTATGCAGGAAACCATTAAGGCCATGGATGCCATAAGAAATGGGGCCAAACAGGCTGGTCACATCATTCATTCCATTGAAGAGATCGCCTTTCAAACCAACCTTTTGGCATTAAATGCGGCAGTGGAGGCGGCTAGGGCCGGAGAAGTCGGGGCTGGCTTTGCGGTGGTTGCTGATGAAGTACGAAATTTGGCTCAGAAGGCTTCTCAATCGGCTAAAGATTCTCAGGAGCAATTGAGTGCTTTGGCCAAAGAGGTTCAACTCGGAGTTGATTTGGTACAGGGTACTCGTGGTCGCTTTGATAAAACCCGCACCCAAAGCCAGAATATGGCACGATTGATCGATCAGATTGCCCAGTCCTCAGGAGAACAGGCCCAAGGAGTAGAGCAGGTGAATTCAGCCATTGCGGAATTGTCACTAACAATTCAAGAGAACTCCGCCAGTTCAGAAGAGACCGCTAGTGCCGCTCAAGAAACTCAGGATACAGGAGAAAAAATTGGGGAACAGGTAAAGGAGCTAACCCAACTTGTATATGGAGACCGATAGATATGTATGCCCCTAACGCATCATAGAGCCAGTGATTATTCTTACCCCATTCGTGAGATTGTTGATATTGCCAATTTAGTCAGTCCGCATATTTCCCTGCCAATCCGCTGGGAAAACATTGGTGATCCAGTTTCCCGGGGTCATAAAATGCCAGAATGGATGCTTGATCTGATTTGTAAAACCCTGCCGGAAGCTACGGGATATTGCCCAACAAGAGGGGTGGAGAAGACCAGAGAGTTTTTGGCCAATCAGCATAATCGCGAGCCTGGTCCGACTATTCAGGCTAAAGACATTTTGTTTTTTAATGGACTTGGGGATGCCATTGCATCCTTGATGACTGTTTTGTCGCCTAATGTACGCATGATTCTACCAGAGCCAGGATACCCCAGTTACTCGACACTTGAGGCATTGCGCTGTGAGCATCGCAGTATCCATTATGAGTTGCTAGCTTCTAATGACTGGCAGGTGGATCTGGACGACCTGGAGAACAAGCTTAAAAATCATCCAGAAATACGCTTGCTTTTGTTGTTACAGCCATCCAACCCTTTAGGTACCCTCATGAGTTTAAAAACTATGCAGGGCTTGGCAGAACTGGCTCGGAAGTACTCTTTAATTGTAATCAGTGATGAGATATATCGTGAGCATGTGTTTGAGCCTGAGGAATTTGTTTCCTGGCAGGCAGTTTCTGAGGATTTGCCCTCTATACTTTTAAAGGGAATTTCTAAGGATTTACCCTGGCCAGGGGCTAGATGCGGCTGGATGGAGTTTATAAATTGCCAGCATAGCGAGGAGCTCACGGAGCTTCAGAAAGTGCTTGAGAAAAAGAAGATGCTGGAAGTTTGTGCCACAACATTGCCTCAATTGGTGATTCCCAAGTTGTTTTCTGATCCGCGATTATTGCCTTGGTATGAAGAATCAAACCGCTTTTACGCCAGGAGGCAAAAATTGGTACAAGATGTATTTTTGTCCGTACCTGGGGTTCAGGTGATTCAGGCTCAGGCAGCCTTTTACACTAGCGTGTTGATTCCTTCCATACCCTTGTGTGACCTAATCCATCCGCCATTCACTCCTGAACTGAATCTTGTACTAGCCAATACCTGGAAAACAGCTTCTTCCGACACTCGCTTTTGCCTGTGGCTTCTGATTCAGACAGGAATTTGTCTGGTGCCTCTTAGTTCTTTCGGAGGACGATTACAGGGGTTTCGTATGACGGTCCTACAAAAGGACGAAGCTCTATTTGAACTATTGTTAAACGATCTAAAGTCTAGTCTAAAACAAGCCCAGCTTCTAAAAGCTGCCTGAGCATTATTCGTATCTTAAGGCTTCGATCGGGTCTTGCGTGGCGGCATTTCGAGCTGGAAAAAAACCAAAAATCAGACCAACACTGACAGAGACCCCAAAAGACACTAATATTGATTCGACTGATAGAACTGTAGCCCACCCCGTATAAACAGCAATAGCCTCACTGATTCCAATCCCTAAAATAATACCAGCAATGCCACCGCCGACAGAAATCAGTACGGCCTCCAGAAGAAATTGCCATAAAATATCGGACTGGCTTGCGCCAATGGCGAGGCGAATTCCAATCTCGCGAATTCTTTGCTGGATATTGGCTAACATGATATTCATGATTCCGATACCGCCAACTACTAGGGACAGGCTGGCAATAAAGATCATGACCAGATTAAAAATATCCTGAACTTGCTGACTTTTGGCCAAGAGATCAAGAGGGGCTACAATCTGATAATCGTCAACACCCCGGTGTCGAAATTTCAGGATGGCATGAATCATGTTACGGACTTGTTCCATGTCCTCTGAGTTCTCTACTTTGATAATCATGGTGTTGATTTCATGATAGGTAGGATCCAGATCAGAGTCCCCACTATTATTAAAACGAAGTTGTAGGCGTTTTATTAGACTTGGATAGGGAAGCATTACATCCCGATCCGTATCCCGATCAAGAATTTTGATCCCAGAATCTCCTTGGGCAGAGCGGCTCTTGCGTTCCTGATTGGCTAAAACGCCGATGATTTCAAACCGATATTCATCCAGTTTTAGCATCTGTCCAGTGGGATCCATTCGACCAAAAAGTTCAAGGGCCAAACTTTCTCCGATAATGACAACTCTAGTGGCATCTGTGAAGTCAGACTCATAAAAATAGCGACCAAATTTCAAAGGGATAGGCACTACCTCAAAGTAGTTTGGCCCAACGGCTATCAGGTTGGCTTTCGGTTGTGAGCCTTCATGACGGATGGATGCCCTCCAATGAGCTTCATAACTTCCGGCGGCAATTCCTGACACATCATCAAGAATTTGTTGCAAATCAAAAGGGGAGAGTACTTGGCTTAATGCCTGATGAGCTTCCTCCAAGGCTGTTCCACTTAGTCTGGATGCCTTAACATATAGATTATTGGAACCAAGGGATCGAATCTGCCTTACAGCTTCTTCGCGAGCACCGCCCCCAATACTCATCATGGCAATTACTGCCGCTACCCCAATGATGACCCCTAACATGGTTAAGAGACTGCGAAACAAGTTGCCACTTAGCGAGCGCAGACTCTCTCGAAACAAAAACATACGGTTCATGGTTGTGCCTCGACAAATATGGTTTCTGAAGCTTTTATACCTTCCAGAATGGCTATGTTATTACCTTGTTTGGGTCCTAGTTTGACTTCTTTAAGCGATTTTGCATCAGGGCTTTTGTAGACATAATATTTGTCTTGGAACTGATACACTGCATCTACTGGCAGGGCAGGTAGTTTCTGGGATGGGCTGACCTGAATTTCATAAACCACAGAAGCCCCGGGTTGAAAAGTAGGCGAAAATTCCTCAATATCCAAAACCACATCCACCACTGGTTCTACATTTCCAAACATGGTTTGTTTCAAAGGTATTGGTGAAACACTCAGAAGTTTGGCAGTAAATTTGTCTTCGGCTCTACCAGCCAAAGAGAAGGTGGCAACCTGTCCTGTCTTTAAGCGAGAGAAGGCGTTTTCTGGAACTTTTCCCTTGATGCGAAACCGCTTCATTTGCACAAGCTTTCCGATAACATAACCCGGTTCCGCCTGATCTCCTGGAATATAGGGTTCCAGGGTTCGACCCTTGTATCTTTCCTGAACAATAAACACCCCATCCTGAGAAGCCGTTGTTATGGCCATTTGAATGGAAGAGGATATGCGTTTTACTTCTACATCGGCCAAATCATAGGCCAAACGAGCATAATCACCTTCGAGTGTGCCCAGTCTTTGTCTTAGCTCAATACTTGATTGCAGATTCATAACTTCAGTACGAATTGCGCTTACAGTGGCCGAAAGTTTTTGTCTTTCTAAGCGGTTGACTGGTTGCTTAGCTAGCTGTAACTCCAGCTTTTTTAATTCCAGATTGTTTTTTGTGACCTGCAATTGCTCAAAAGACTGCTGATACTCAGTGGCCTTTAAAAAGCCTTCTTTTTTAAGATCTGTTTGGGTTTCAAAACGACTCAACTGATATTTGTAGTCCAGTTCTGCCAATTTTAGCGCCAGTTCCTTTTGTTTAATCTCATCATCTGGGCTGATGCTGTTTAATAGAGCTAGTCGCTTTTCTTCAATGGCCAGCTTCATGTTTGCCATATTATATTGTTCGTTGATTTCACCAAGCTTTTGCTCGGTTTCTACTAAAACCGATCTCAGTTCCACTTCCCGTTCAGTTCTGGCCACTTCCTGAGCCTGAAGTTGAGTTTCCAGTTCATTGACCTCCAGATCGACTAATACATCTCCGGCTTTGACCTCTTCCCCTGAACCGGCCAGATTTTTGATCTTGGCTGAAAAGGCCGGGGCAATTGGTACTTCCTCGGCCGAAAATAATTCGCCGTTGCCAGTGACGGATTCAAAAATATTCATTTCCTGAACTTTGATGGCAGTGGATGGTTGGTAAGAATCAGGCCTTATCCTGATTTGAGAAACAAATTTATCCCCAGGCTTAAAGCTCTTTTCAGATATAGCCATATAAGAGCTTCCAATCAATTCAGGAACTATACCTATTGTACTTCCATTGGGATATTCCAGGTGTAAATTAGGAGTAACACAGGAGAGGGGCAGTCTTAAAGCGTTGGGAATGACCTTGGTTTCTATGTGGCCCACAGTGCTCATTTTGGGCTTGAAGCCAGCCACGGTATCTAAAAGTTCCACTTCAACCTTCAGAGTTCGGAGACGATAACGATCCCGGGCCCAGGAGGCTACTTCAGATAGTACTTGCCCGACACTAGTAACTTTTCCACGAAGCACCTGGTCTCCCAAAGGAATTACCCGGGTAAAGACATTTTGCCCAACCTGAATAGTTCCAGCATCGGTTTCATGTACATTGTAAACGGCTTTCACTCGGCGGGTAGTAGAAATTCTGCCGATTCGACCCTGCTTTTTAACCTTGGCCCCGGCCTCAAAGACTCCCATGCCATCACCGGTCCAACGCAAATCCAAAAGCAAGGCTCCGTCCACGGGGGATGTCAGAATAGCGGAACGAATTCCAGATTCCAGCTCCATTCTTTGTTGTCTCAGATCATCAAGTTCAGCCTGTAAAAACTCCAAATTTCGCTTGCGTACAGACTGCGCTCCCTGACTTCTTTCAAGATTTGCCGCCTGTTTCCGAGTAGCTTTTCTTAACTGTACTCTGGCCCGTTCAATGGCTAAAGCGTCTCCATCAATCAGTTTTTCAAGTTCCAGAGTCTGCCTTTGCAGGCTGATTTGTGTTTCTTTAGCCTTGAGGCGCAGATCTTCTAGCTCATTTTGCGAGAGGGCTCCTTTATCTGTCAGGGTCGTCATCTCAGCCAGATGAGATTCATAAAATTGAATCATTTGTTTGAGTTTTTGAATTTCCAGCTCTTTGGTACGCATTTGTACAGCATCCCGAGCATGTAATTTTAGTTGCAGATCCAGTTCAGCAATTTCGACTTCAGCTACATCTTTGGCCTTTTCAGTGTTTTCCTGAAGAGTGGTAATCTGGTCTTGAATCGATTGTTTTTCTAATTCTGTGGCTTTTCTTTCTTCCTCAAGCTTCTGTTTCATCAAATCCTGATTGGCCTGCCAGGTTTCAATGCGCGCTATTGGGTCACCTTTACTTACACTGCTGCCATCTTCCAAAATCCACTCAATACTGCCTTCAAATTGCCCAT
>DITF01000051.1 GCA_002422125.1 bacterium UBP17_UBA6191 | reverse complement strand
AGCTTGCGGGGACGATGGTAGATTAGTATCTCTAAAGCATTCAAACGAATGCCACCAGACTCGTCAGATAGTAATGGGAACAGCCAGTCCATCCTAGCCTGAACCCTCGCACGGGCAATCCCAATCATGGTATGCAATCGAATTGTCATATGGGTTGAGCCCAAGCCCTGTCGAGTCAACTCTGCCGCGCGACGGCCTGGAATCTGAGCCAATGCCTCATGGACCCATCGTCTTACTGACACCGGCTCATCAGGGGCACACAAAACCTCACAGATTTCCAGTAGCCCAGGTTCTTCCAAAAAACTCGCAATCAGCTCCCGCTGTGCATGATCCCCATGGGCTAAAAAACACTCTCTGACAATTTTGGCATCAAGCATTTAAGCGACAGGTGCAAATTTTGCCGTAAAATGTCTTAAAGCCTTGGGCTGCCATTCTATACGGACCCCTCTGATGGAATGTCTTTCATGAAACACTTCCTCAATGGCTTCAATGACATATTCCATCTGGGACTGGGTATAGGTTCGCCTAGGGATGGCTAAGCGTACCAGATCCATTTTAGCCGCAGCTCCAAACATAACCGTGCCTATTTCACAGGTGCGAATTCCACCCTTCACATAAATGGCACAGGCCAGAGCCTGTCCTGGATATTCTTCCAAAGGAATATGCGGCAAAAATTTTCTGGCATCCAGATACACAGCATGACCACCGGGAGGCATCATGACAGGAATCCCTTTTTGGTGCAGGTGATTGGCCACAAAGGCTGTGGAAGCGATTCGATAACGAAGGTAGTCTTCTTGCAGGACCTCTTCAAATCCTACGGCCATAGCATCAAGGTCCCGCCCCGCTAAACCTCCATAAGTTAAAAATCCTTCGGTTAGAATCAGGCTGTTTTGCACCTCTTGAGCCAAAACATCATCGTTCATGGCCAAAACTCCACCAATATTCACCATTCCGTCCTTTTTGGCCGAAATTGTGCAGCCATCGGCTAAAGAAAACATCTCTTTGGCAATCTCCTTGGGAGATTTTTCTTGGTAGCCTGCTTCTCGCTCTTTGATAAACCAGGCATTTTCTGCAAAACGACAGGCATCAATAAAAAAGGGAATCCCAAACTCTCGCGAAATTTTGTGAATCCCCAAAATGTTTTCCATAGAAACAGGCTGACCGCCTCCAGAATTATTTGTCACTGTTACCATAATCATGGGAACCCGGCGACCTGATTGCCTCGCATCAGTAATACAGGATCTAAGCCTTTTTAGATCCATATTGCCCTTGAAGGGGTGAATGCACATGGGATCCGTGCCTTCTTTTATGACTAAATCCACCGCTTCGGCCCCACTAGCTTCAATATTTGCCCTGGTGGTATCAAAATGCGTGTTGGATGGAACCAAGTCCCCAGCCTTTAGCATGCAAGAAAACAAAATGCGCTCTGAAGCTCTACCTTGATGGGTGGGCAAGATATGGGAATATCCCAATAGATCATTCATGACAGCCAAAAATCGAAACCAGCTAGGCGAGCCAGCATAGGATTCATCGCCCCGCATCATGGCCGCCCATTGCTCTGAACTCATAGCCCCCGTACCACTATCTGTCAGTAAATCAATCATGACATCTTTGGAGGGCAACAGAAACAAATTATGACTAGCCCTTTTTAAAAGCTCTTTTCGTTCAGCCTCCGTAGTCATGGTTAAAGGTTCCACACTTTTGATTCTGAATGGCTCAATAATAGTTTTCATGTCTCCTCCGATTAGGCATTCTCAAAAATCGGGCCGGGTTTGTCAATGCCTCGATTGAATTGTATTTACTCGTTTTCTATGATTGTATGAGACATGCGTACGGAATCCGAAATTTTGGCCACGGCCCAGAATGTTGATTACACTCTGATACCTGAACTCTTTGAAGTGGCTCCAAAAACTGGACCAACCATCGAAATTCAGGATCTATTAACCCATCTGGCTCAGGGAACCAAACATCTAAGAATCATTGATGTTCGCTCTGAGGGCGAATTTGAGGAATCCCATTTACCTGGAGCCGAATCTTTTCCCATTCTTAACAATCTCGAAAGGCGAGAAGTCGGAATTCTTTACAAACAGCATTCGCAAAAGGCTGCCGTTGCCCTAGCCTTAAAATTTGCGCAACCCAAAATGCAAAGTCTCTTGGATTTTGTATCCCAATCCCAAAAAGAAACCATTATCCACTGCTGGCGGGGAGGGGGAAGGTCAGCATTTTGTGCCCACAATCTGAATGAACAAAACATCCCCGTCAAAAGATTGGTAGGCGGGCACAAGGCCTATCGTCAGGTTGTTCATGAGGCCCTTTACAACCAGGAATTTCCCCCACTCCTAATCCTTAGTGGCATGACTGGTGTTGGAAAAAGTCGAGTGCTTGATCTTTTGAAAGACAAAACGGCTTGTCTGCATCTTGAAGACTTTGCCCAAAATACGGCCTCGTCTTTTGGGAGAATCCCCTACCTGATCAAGGGAAGTTACAGACACATCAGTCAAAAAAGCTTTGAAGATTCCCTGTATTACCATACATATTTAAATCCAATGCCTATTTCGGCCCTAGGTCTCATTACGGAAAGTGAAAGTCTTAGAATTGGCAACCTTACCCTGCCTCCCAGTTTATATGCCAAAATGAAGCAGTCGCCTACAATTGAGCTAACCTGTTCCCTAGAAGTTCGTGTAAAACGCATCTACGAGGATTATGTCGGTGAAAACCATAAGGGATTGGAACTATTGGGGAAATGCCTGCAATCCTTGCAAAGGTATGTGAGTAAAGCACAAATGCAATCATGGAATCAGCTATACCAAAGTGGCCGAATTTTTGAGCTTCTTGAATCTTTGTTAGTGGACTATTACGATCAAAGATATTCCTGCATTTATGCCAAGGCCACCATGGCGATCAATACAGATAATCTTGAGGAAGCTGCTAAAGAAATTCTAGAAAAATCGACCATTAATTCCTAAAAGACTCATCCCCAAAAGGGCCAGCACCAGAGTCACGATCCAAAATCGGATGACCACTTTGGTTTCAGGCCACCCCAGCAATTCAAAGTGATGATGAATGGGAGCCATTTTAAAGACGCGTTTGCCCCTAAGCCGATAAGAACCAACCTGAATCATCACCGAAAGAGCCTCTATTACAAAAATTCCTCCCACAATCACCAGAAAAATTTCAGCTTTTACCAAAACAGCAACCATTCCAAGCGAACCACCAAGAGCCAAAGAACCAGTATCTCCCATAAAGACTGAGGCCGGTTTGGCGTTAAACCACAAAAACCCCAGACAGGCCCCCACAATGGCAAAACAAAAAATGGTCAATTCTCCACCCTCAAGCACATGAGGAATAGCCAGATGCCTGGAATAAATGGCATTGCCAGCCAGATAAGCTACGATGCCCATACAGCCAATCACAATAAACATAACCCCTGATGCCAACCCATCCAAACCGTCAGTGAGATTAACCGCATTCGAAGAACCCACAACCGTCAAAACTACCAGCAATATGTACCAGTATCCCAATTCAAAGCTCTGATTCAATCCCGGTACAAAAAGAGTTTTTTGTATATGGCTCTGATCAAATATCCACAGGGCCGCAATCAACGAAAACCCCGTTTGCATTCCCAGTTTTTGCCTTGCACTCAATCCAGCAGATTTTCCCCGGACCGTTTTTAAAAAATCATCCAAAAATCCAATAAACCCCATCCATAAAAAGGTCAATAACACCAGTAGAACCGAGGAAGTGGGTCGGCCCCAAAAACCCGTGGCCACAAATACCGAAACCACAATCATAATCCCACCCATGGTGGGAATTCCCTTTTTTTCAAGATGAGCCTTCACGCCCTCTTCGCGAACATTTTGGCCTATGCGCTTTTCCTGAAGACGAGAAATGACCCAAGGCCCAAGAGCCAGTAGAATAAAAAATGCGGTAATCAAAGAGTAGATCGTTCTTAAAGAAATACTTGGAATCAGTTCGTATAACACAAGGTCTCCAATGCGTAGAATCGCGAGCCTTTTAAAGCAATTTTTTCAGGATTAATATGCGCAATCCATTGTTTGACTTCTGCCTTTGAAGATACTTTATGCCAACCAGAGTGTTTCGCAACTTTACTCAGAGCTTTGTGAAAACAGTCACCAAGAATCAAAACCTCCCAGCCTTCCAAATTCTTCAATTGTTCCAAAGCCTTGTCATGAGCCGCATCAGAGTCCTCACCCAACTCCTTCATATCGGCCAAAACCATAACCCCTGGGACTTCGTGTTTTAAACTCTCAAAAAATGCCGCCAAGGATTGGGGAGAGGAATTATAACAATCAAGAATCCATTGTTTGCCTACGGCGTCCACCCTCTGCATTCTTAGGGGTGCCATGGTAATATCCTTTTGCCTACAAATCATCTCCTGATTTGAGATTCCCAAAAACTGAGCCACCTGTTTCGCGATTAAATAACTCTGATAGGGCCCCTTCCCAAGTTTAGTCTCCAATGTCAGGTCTTCCTGGGAGTCCTTTTGCAATACGACTGCCTTAACTCCTGGCCACAATTTAGTTAGGGCTGGCATAAGTTCTGGCGGCAAAAATACACAACCATTCTGTCGCAAATGTTTAAGACAACTCAGCTTCTCTCTTACCAAATCATCGTATGAATCAAACTGAGAACGATGAGAAGAAAACACTCCGGTTATGACCATAAGATCCGGACAGGCAATCGCGGCCAATGAATCCATTTCCCCGACTTCACTGATTCCCATTTCCAATACCAGATACCCTGAACCTGAGGGACTATTTAGAATACTGATTGGTAATCCCGTAAGATTATTGTAGTTTCCCTGGGAAGCATAAGCTTTTTCTCCTAAAAGTGCTCTTAAGCATTCCTTGGTACTGGTTTTTCCCACTGAGCCCGTAACTCCAATTACAAGCCTCTTGGTTTCCTGCCTGATCTTTTGGGCCAATTGTTGTAAAACAAAATAAGGCTCTTCATGCTGAATCACGGTGACTGATTCTAAAAGCTTGACAGGATTTTGCAACACCACCAGAGTAGCCCCACGGCCCACAGCATCCTGAATGTATGCGTGTCCATTTTCGTTCTGGCCCTTTCGAGCCAGAAATCCATTGCCTGGCTGAATGTGTCTGGAGTCAAAATGTAGCCCAGAAAAGACTTGTGAAGCACCTTTACTCACAAGATTGACTCCCGCTATTTTTAACAACTGACTTAAATCAAAGTCCGGCATACCGCCTCTATTTCCTCTTTATCCGAAAAGTGAAATCGTTGATTTCCCACAATCTGATAATCCTCGTGTCCCTTTCCACAAACTAGCAATACACCCTCAGGTTTAAGCAGCCTAACGGCTTTTTGTATTGCAGTTCTGCGATCCGCAACGCGGCACAGACCTGGATGATCTCCTATTCCTGACTGAATTGCATCCATAATTTTTTCCGGATCCTCGGTACGGGGATTATCAGAGGTCAAAAAGATCTGATCGGCATACAGGGCCGCGGACTGTCCCATTCTGGCTCTTTTGGAAGGGTCCCTGTCTCCCCCACATCCAAACACAAGCACCAACTGGGCCGGCTTGAGCTCCCACACACTCTTAAGAACAAATTCCAGTGATTGAGAGGAATGAGCATAATCAATAAATATGGAAGCCCCGTTAGGATGCAAGACTCTTTCCATTCGTCCTGGAACCTGAGGCAATTCCTCAACCACATTTCTCACCTCAGTCTCAGAATATCCTAAGGCCAGTAGTGTTTCCATCACAGCCAAAAGATTCTCAGCATTAAAAAAGCCGCAAAAGGGTACACAAACATGAAACAACTGACTCTTCAATTCCAATCCCACTAGGGAGTCCTTTAAGGTGAATTGTGGCAGCCTTCCCTTACCACCTAGGCCATACTGATGCATTTTCTGCCCCGATGCTTCTTCTATCTGATTTTTATATGCGCATCGATCCAGCACCAGCCCATAAAATTGACCCCCGCGAAAAAACATTAACTTGGAATTGAGATAATTCTGCATGGTTTTATGATGATCCAGATGCTCTTCAGACAAATCGGTAAAGATTCTCACAGAAAAAAACTGTACTGGAATTCGAAACTGATCAAGCCCTTGTGAAGACACTTCACAGACCACAGAACGGATGCCTAGTGTCTTAAACTTTTTCAGCTCACCAATCAAGGTCTGAAGTCCCACGCTTGTGTTCACGCCTTTGTGCAATTCCGTATCCAAAATTCCCAAAGTTCCGATATAGGCCGTACCCACCCCAAGCTGTCGCAAGGCATGAGTCAGCCACCAGGCAATGGTGGTTTTTCCCTTGGTTCCTGTGACCCCGATCAAGGTGAAACTTCTAAACAAGTCCTGATAAAAGATTTGGCAATCCTCAAGGTAAGCCTGACGGGTATCGAATACCTCACAAACCTCAAATCCCTCAAACTGGTCCGCTTGATTCAAGGGCACAATCAGGCGAATCGGTTTAGCCTTTTGAATCATTGGAAGATACTCCAGCAATTTCTTGGTACAACCCAGAACATAAAACACACAACCGAATTTAAGATAATCCGTGTGAGCTACCAGCTCCGTCGCACCCAGTATTCGATCCGATGTATTCCTTACTCCCAGACAGACCCTCCATCCTCAACCCCAGGCGGAACTGGCGTATCTCTTGATTCCCAGGCGGTAGCAGGAGTCAGATCATACTCCAGCATATCAAGATTCAACCAATCTGGAATCGCGTCTTCGTAACTTTGCAATTGAATCAATTCAGGATACGGAACCACAGGTAAAGCCCCCGTAGTGGCGACGGTGGGGGTTTCACCCTGACTTGGAGAAATCCTCAGATAGGACAACACCTCAGTACCAAGTTCACGAAAAATAGGTGCCGCAATCTGACCACCATAGTACTTTTCACCTTGGGGTTCATTTAACACAACATACATTACGAGTTTTGGTTTGTCGGCTGGAATTGCACCTATAAAGGATGCAATTACTTTGGGGTTATTTCCTTCTTCCAAAGTATCTTTTTTAGCCTTGGTCATTTCCGCCAGACTTTGGGCCGTGCCCGTTTTTCCAGCCACAGCATACCCAGGAATAGCCGCTCTCAAACCAGATCCTCCTATCTGAGTCACAGTGGTCAACATTTTCATAACCGACTCGGCTGTTTTCTCGGAAATCACTCGTCGTACTGGGGTTACGGTAATGGAATGTTCCGTTTTTTCCACAGTTCTGGTTTTGGTTAAGATTCGCGGCCGATACAGGATGCCACCATTCACAATGGCCGAAAATGCCGAGGTCATCTGCAAGGCATTAATAGCTATTTCCTGACCAATCGGAATAGCTGCGATAGAAATTCCTGACCAGCCCTTGGGTTCTCTCAAAATCCCTCGTACCTCTCCAGGCAAGGGCACTTCCGTCCGCTCACCAAAGCCAAAACGCGTCAAATAGGTATAAAGCCTTCTGGAACCCAACCTTTGAGCCGCATAAATCGAACCTACATTGCAGGATTTTTTTAGAATTGTCAAAGGATCGATATTCCCATGCACCTGTCTTTGGTCACAATGAATACGAAACACATCGTAAAGCTCTATGTAACCTTTACACTGAAACATTTCCTCAAGATTGATAGCGTTTTCCTCAAGGGCCGCCGCAATTACCATCATCTTTAAGGTTGAGCCAGGTTCAAACTGGTCTACAATAACTCTGTTTTTATAATCAGCCGGAGTGTAAAAGGAAAAAAAATTAGGATTAAATGAGGGCTGAGAAGCCATGGCTAAAACATCCCCATTGGCAGGGTCCTGAATCACAATCATGGCACTTTTGGGTCTATGTTGCTCAAAGGCCTCTTTGAGTTTCTTTTCGGCCAGATACTGAAGCACAATGTCAATAGTGAGACTAATACTAGTCCCGCCCTGAGGCTCCCTCAGAATTTTTTCACTGTTAGGCACCACAATTCCGGTTAGCCCCCTCTCGTAGACTTTCAACCCATCGCGACTAGCCAAAAGATCGTCGTAGTAAAGCTCAATTCCCTCAAGTCCCTTACCTTCCTGTCCTACAAAACCCAATAAATTGGCGGCATTCATGTTGTAAGGATAAAACCTTCTTTGCGAGTCGCGAAAATACACGACTCCGGCCAACAACCCCACTTCATCCGGCTTTTTTAACTGCTTCCTCTCTTCATCCAATTTGGCGCGAATTTTATCAAACTCCGCCAATGTCACATCCGCCTTGATCATAAAATATTTTCTGCCCCTATCTCTGGCATTGCGAATATTTTCTAATAGTTGCGGAACCTGAAGCTTGGTGAACGATGCTAACAATTCTAATGTATCTTCGATGTTTTTCATTCGAGATGGATCACAAAACATTTTTTTCATGGCCGCCGTATAGGCCAATTCATTGCCATTTCGATCAAAAATTGTGCCCCGCTTTCTCTGAATGGATTGCTTAACCACATGTTGCTTGCCAGCCTTTTCCTTCCAGAAGCTATGGCGCACCACCTGAATATAAAATAACCGGGCACTAATAATCACAAATGCGGCCAGACTTACCACCATCCAGAGCCTCAGATTTTTATCCACCAGGCTCATACATCACCCTTAACAAACACTCTTAGTCTGGCCGAGCGGCTAGGAGAGTTTTCCTGAATTTCCAGATCGGTTGGTTTGATGGCAGAGCGAGGCACACATTTACCCAATGATTCCTTGACCACCTCACCTGGGCCAAAGAGGCTTCTAGAACGGATTTCCTCTTCCCATCCCCGCATTTTCTGTTTCACGATCCTATCCTCAAGCGAGTGAAAACTAATCACAAGCAGCCGTCCCCCAGGACGAATCCTGCGCATAATCTGTTCCAAGGACTGGCCCAATCCTGATAATTCCTCGTTGATATAAATTCTGAGCCCCTGAAAACTTCGCGTGGCCGGATGAATTTTTGAGTCCCTTTTGCTGGACCAGGGAATTGCATCCGCAATGATTTTAGCCAGCTCCGTTGTGCTTTGAAACTGTCCCCGGTTTTTTACAATGGCTTGGGCCACTTTGCGTGAGTATTTTTCTTCCCCATATTCAAACAGTACGCTGGTGATTTGAGCCTCAGATGCCTCCATAAGCCACTGCAATAAGCTAATGCCTTCGGTGGGGTTCATCCGCATATCTAAAGGACCCTCTCGCAAGAATGAAAATCCTCGGCTAGGGTCTTGGAGTTGATTTTGAGAAGTACCTAAATCCAAAAGACAGCAACATAGTTTTTGTTCTCCCAATAGATCCATATACTCGCTAGCTCTTTGAAAATTGGCCTGTCGTGCCACTAATCTTGGCAGCCTGTTTTTCTCAAACCATTGAATCACTGAGGGATCCCGATCCAGACCAAAATAGGTCTCTATCTCAGGATGAGCCTCAAGAATAAGTTTGGCATGCCCTCCATGTCCAAGAGTCCCATCCATAATAAAATTAATGGTCTTTGGGAGATGAGTCAGAACCTCCCGCCAAAGCACGGGATAATGCTCAATGGAAAGAATACTGGCTTTCATGGTTTTGTAATGGCAATTCTATGTTCGCGGGTAGGAACAATCATGCCTAGCCTGTCACGGGCCAGATACTCG
>DITF01000265.1:10462-11807 GCA_002422125.1 bacterium UBP17_UBA6191 | reverse complement strand
CTTTGATAAAGATGGAGTACCAAATTCTCAGGATGTATTCCCCCGTGATCCGACTGAGTGGGAAGATACGGATGGGGATGGGGTTGGAGATAATGTGGATGAGGATGCCGATGGCGATGGAATCCCCGATGAGCTTGAGCGTGCCATTGTCTGCGGAGGCCGGGTATATGACTTTTCCAAGGATTCAGACAACGATGGTATTCCAAATGCCTTTGATGATGATATGGATGGGGATGGGATACCTAACCATTTGGAGGCTGGATTTGTAGCTGGACTCACTCCAGTGGGCCAGATGCTTGATTTTAACAACAATGGAATACCAAATTATCAGGATCCAGACGAAAGAGCACGGTTTGCCACTTTTGATCATTGTCAGGGATTGGGCCAGAGTCAGAGCTTGACGGCAGTATTGGGTACCAATTTGACTCCAGGAACTGTGTTTGCGGGAATCAAAGATGAGATTCTATTGATTCCACAGGGTGGTAAGGATGTCAGCTATGATATGAGCGATCTGGGTGTGGAATATCGTGATCTGACCGATGTCTCATTTCCGCGTACGGCTGATTTGGAAGGTTTGTTCCCCATCATGCAAGTTAAGCCAGAGACCCAGCCAAAGCTTCTGGATGAAACTCCCACAGGGTTTGAAGTGGTGGGTAAGGTGTTGTCGATTAAGGGAAGAGTAAAGGCTGGAAAGACAGTGGATTTCCCATTCCCCTTACCCTCTTATTTTAAGAATAACAGTGTAGTTCGCACCTCAGATATTCGTCTGCAATACTTTGATACTCAGGAAAACAAATGGGTGGATTCAGGAACTCCCGTGCGAATAGATGGAGCCATCGTGTATGGTCGTATCAAACATTTTTCGGATTGGAGAATTCTAAGAAATGTGGGCTCTATATTTGACAATAATGCTGGAGGTTCTCTGAGCACTGTTTCGGGAGGCTCTGGAGGTGGAGGTGGTGGTGGCTGCTTTATTGTAACTGCGGCTTCAGGCTCAGACTCATTTCTGGTGAAGATTTACTCTCGTTTTCGTGACCAGGTGCTGATGAACTCTGAGTTTGGACAGATGCTGGTTGGGATTTATTATGAATTTTCTCCAGCCCTGGCAGTAGAAATGGCTTCTATGCCAGCCCTAAGATTGTTGATTTTTGCCCTTTTAACTGTGTTATCGCCTTTGGTTGTTGTGGCAGGTTTTGGCCTCTTGGGTCTTCTATTCTTGAGCTTATTTATGGTCTTGGGTTTGCGGTTTTTCAGGCAATTTTCTGCTTGCAAAAAATTGTAAATGTGATATTATCTCCTCACCTTGAAATTCAGGGGCGTTTAGCTCAGTTGGTTAGAGCATCTG
>DITF01000265.1:0-10390 GCA_002422125.1 bacterium UBP17_UBA6191 | reverse complement strand
AGAGGACTGAAAATCCTCGTGTCGGGGGTTCAAATCCCTCTCTGCCCATCTTGGATTGCTCGGCGACATGGCCAAGTGGTAAGGCGAGGGATTGCAAATCCCTTATTCCCCGGTTCGAATCCGGGTGTCGCCTTTATTCTTTACCCAGTAATCATCAAAGCCACAACCCATCAGGCCCTGCATTTGGCTTTTTACTACCGATGAGTCCATGATTCCCGCCTGATACAAGTTTAGATATGCATCAAGCTTACCCTGGATTTGTCCTTCAACTTTGGCACCATTTGGTCCATATAGTAATGAAAAAAGCCCTGACAGATTTGTCAGGGCCATATTTCCAACTCAAAGTTGATTACAGATTAAACATCACAGGATATTGTAAGACGCCTGTTTTGGTATGAAATTGAACCGAAACCAAATCCTCTTGGTCCATGTTCTGCTTTGTGCCAAGGATGGTCACAGACTTGGTTCCGGCTTCCAGTACAAACTCAGTTTGTCTAAGTACCAGATTATCACCAGCAGTCACCACGATAGTATTGTTGCCAACTTCTCCAAGGGACTCGATGTTTAGTACAACCTGGAAATTATTGCCGCTAAATTTAACGGCCTCCGCATTGACGGAAATAATAGGCAATACTTCATGGATTGGGCTTTTTGCCTGCAACCGAGATTGTCTGTCACTAACTGTTTTTAGAATGTTAGTTGCAAGTTTTTCCGATTCCTCATGATTTTCCAAAAGCAGTTCAACCTCAAGTTGAGATCGTTCCAAAGACTCTTGGGACAATGCCATCATGTCCTGGGTCGCTGAATTAAGGCCTGCACCCAATAGAGCCAGTTCTTCTGTTTTTAAAAGTCTTGAGTATTCCTCATCAGCTTTGGCTAAATCAGTGATGATGATGATGTTTTTACCAGCACCAAGTTCCCTTGATTTTGCCATGTTCAAAGCAGTATTCAAAAGTGAGGAATATTCTTCAGAAGCTTTTATCAATTGAGCACGGTGAGCACTTAAATCAACAGTGCTTTTTGGATAATCCAAAAAGACATCCTTGTCAGGATTAACTACTGTATCTCCCTCGTAGGGTCTGAAAGCAGCCTCTACTACATTGGTCACCCGTTTGGGCATTCCATACAGATAGGAGCTGGACTCATAGACTGAGTGCGCCAAAAGTCCTGTTCCAGTCACAGCCGAAACTAATCCGATCACCTTGGAAATTGCGGTCGGATCCAACAGGGCCGTCATTCCAGCAAGCTGAGTAATATGCTTGGCAAGCTGGGCATATTCTCTTTCTTTTTTGGAGCGGGCTGTAATTTCAGCAATCTTTTCCTCAATTGGAAACAGGTGAATGCGAACATCTTCCTGGGCATCCTCGGTGGAACCACTAACCTTCAGACTCAGGGCCTTGTTGGCAATCAGGTCCACATTCGGCTGACCTAAATCGACGATTCCAATTTTAGGTACACTCATCAAGGCGTATTTGCCCAGAGTCTTGGCAGCAAAAGGTTTCATCCACTTTTTGTCACTCTCAAGACTTAGATCAAATATTTTGGTCCAGACCGTTGTAATAACGGAAGAAGCGATGGGTACAATCGTGTTGTAAGGGGAGGGGAGCTTAACAGAAGCTAAGGCCACAACCTTGCTGAAAATCTGAACCAGTTTGGCATGAATTCTTTTCTTTAAAGCGTCAGCGGCTTTACCTACAATACCACCTTTTTCAATCAGGGGGTTCATAAGGGTAGTGATGGCGCTTTTACTTTGCAAAAAGAAAGAGGCCAAATCCAGAAGGGATAAGGAGGCTTCTTCGGCCATTCCCAATCCATCATTGTAGGATTTAACTACCGCAAGCTCGGCAATTGCCATTCTTCTTAGGACTTCATGATGGGAAGGACCACCAGTTTTTTCCCAGTCATTCAAAATAGAGTTTAACTGATCGACTCTGTAGTTTTTAATGGCAAAACCATCTGGAATTGGTAGATGGGGAAAGCCCTTTAATAGCTCCAGCAATTTGTAAATGTCAAGAATCTGACCTTCCAAAAACTTGGGGTCAATTTTTAGATGAGACAGGGCGTGTGTGCCTTCCCTGGCCTTTTTAACTAAAAATTTGATATTGTCATGGGCTGAATCAGCGTTATCGGCCTTACCCAGAAAATCCACCATCTCTTCCATGGTCTTTTGCATCAAAACTTCGCCAGCAGATGAATCTAAAAGTCTGAATTGATACTGTCGCATCAGTTCGCGAATCCTTTGTGAATTTTGGCTGCGAAATTCTTGTGGAAGCTCAGAATATTGCTGAGTAAATTCTTCGAGCCGAGAGGGGTTGTTGACCAAAAAGTCTAAAAAGGCTTTTTCGTCGGACAGCCAAAGATCTATAAGGCTCTCTTCGGTATTTCTTGAAGCTACCACCCCATCAGTAATACTGAGTTTGTACTTTAACTCTCCACCAAGTGTGGAAACTGGAATGATGGTAAGATCAGACAGGTTGCTGATATCGACAGAAAAGCTGGCATCATTTTTCTTGTCCAATGCCACTTGTTCCAGGGTTTTGTTGCCAGAATTGTCCTGTTTCAGGATGTGCAGAGCAAATTTCTTGGCCTTGCCAATAAGGCCTTTTTGCTCCCCATCAAAATGAAAAGTTAGCTGTTTCGGATCGCGAGCGCTTTTGGTCTGGAAAGAATACACAGGTATCCTGCCAGCTACATTGGCCCCCTCAGAAACGATTTCGTAATTGACAGCGGTAGCCTGTAGACCACCGCGCACAAATGGCCCGACTTCAATCAGATGCTTACCATCGACCTCGCGGGTTGACATGATCAGGTGGTTGCCATCAACGGTGCTCCCAGCCGGTCTCCAGACCTCAGGGGGCAAAACCCCTTGGTTTAAGTTCCAGCGAATATTTGCCGGATAATCTGAGTAGATTTTGATCTTGTCAATCAGAGTGGCGTTCATTGGCTCACTTACAATCTTTTTACTGAAGTGAATAAAATCAGCAGCCTTCTGGTTGACTGAGGTTTCAATTACAGTACCAGATGCCGAGGCAAACGATTGTAAATGGGTTGGCTGAACTTTGATAGGCAGAGTGGAATCATAGGCATATTGACCATTGGCCACTTTTGGGTCATTGATAAAATTGGCCATCAGAAAATCCATGATGATTTCATCTAAATCTCTGGTGATTCCATGTTGTTTTAGCACATGGGCCACAGATTCCATACCCTTGAGATCAGATGCTACAATATCTTTGAAAATCAAGGCTGACTTTTCCATGTCGTTGATGACCTTGGTAGCCAGATAATACATAAACAGGTAGACATTGCCGTAATCATCAATCCCATTGTTGAACTCATCAATTTGTGTGTCTGGGGACTTTAAAAAGGATAAAATCTGTGGGGCATGTCCAAAGTCATTGACCCAGAAAGAAATCTGGGACATGGCCTCGTTAAGCCACAACTGTTCGCGCTTGTCGTGGTTGAAATGGATCATGTGCTGAAATTCGTGAGCCAGAATTCCTAAATAGTCTTTAGTGGTAGGATCGGATGGGAAAATATCCATATAAAAGATTTCTCTTTCATTGGAGAACTGCCACATGGATGTCGGGAACTGATCGACGGGGGAAAAGTACCCGCCCACATAGCCCTTTCCAGGCTCCCAGCCATCTTGAATATCCAAAAATAAAAGGGTGATGCGCTCATCAAAATCCACACCAGGTGTGTTTTCCACTCCAAAAAACTTGTGATTTGTTGGATAAATCTCGTTATCAAAGCGTTTGGCCAGCATTTCGGCTGTGGCCTGACTCATACGATTTTCCTGATCAAGCTCGAGATATATATAACAATGCTTACCCACATGCACTAGGGTGGCTTCGACTTGTACCGGAGAATTGGCAGCTACATTCATAGCCCAAAATGTTGTTCTTTCTCCGACTTGTACGGCCTTTTTAGATCGTTTTTGGATTGGGGTAGGTGGTTCTCCATATTTGGAGACTAAATCCTGATAGACATTGTCCAAATATTCAACTTCTGTTGTAAATCCACCCTCTTCAAAGAAGCGGCTCTTTAGACCATGAGCCTGACTAACTGTTGTCAAAAGGCTGCCAGCAATGGCTAATGCCCCAATCAGTTTATACATAATATGATCCTTTCTACATTCACAAACTCTGCGCGATCCCAAATTATAGGGATGATTTTTCGGATGGCAAGGGTCTTCATCCGGTTATTTTCTCTCTGATTTTTGGTTTAATTGTTCGCACTCGGACAAAGCGATTGCAAATTGCTCCGAAGCAAACTGCCAATTTGCCTTGCATTCCTGACGGTATCCATCAACTAAAGCTGACCAGGCTCGGTTGGTGTAGCGCTCAGCAAAAGAAAAGGGTTCAAAAAAGCGGGCAAAATTTTCAATGCCGTACTCCTGAATATAATGGAATCGCTCATTAGCCATTCTAAGGCAAAGCGCCTGTACCTCTTCAATGGTAATCAGATCGGCCTCCATGGTTTCAAAACAGGCCCGGATATGTTGCAGATAATATTCCGGTCCCATATAGGCGCCAGCCAGAGTGCTTTCCGAATCAGCTTTGATTGGTCTGTTGGCCTTTTGTCGGTTTTTAACTGTGCGCGTGATTAGTACACTGAGAATCAGGGTCGGGATGAAATAAAGAAGCACAGGAGTATGCAATACTTTTCCATCGGCCATGGTGACTTTTAGGGCCGCTGTGGTGGAAATCAGAAATGTAGTTCCAAAAGCTAGCCACAGGGGATCCAATGCCTTCTTTTTGACGGCAATAATCAGCACACCCAAAATCAGGAGAATCAACACCACCAAACAGGTGGTTTGAATTTGCGACCTGAAATCAGCGGGCAGCACATCCCATATTTTAAACAGGGCATCGGATAGGCCCATCAAGGCCTCACCCACAATCAGTCCGGCCGCAAAGGGTGTTATATTATTCTCAACCCAGTCGATTCCTTTAACCTTGGTAATTCCCATGCTGATGACACAGCCAATCCCATAGCCTAAAGTAATGGAAAAGGGAAGGTACATAGCCAAGCCAATCAATACCCCAAGGCCACCCACGGGCAGAAGGGATAGGGCAGCACCTAAAAATCCTCCAGCCACATATTTTTCCGTGGGGGCATTGCCACTAACTACTCCCTGGATCATGGATTCCAGAGCTTGGGCCTGTGGAGCTGGCAGGTTTGTTCCCACTCCAAATCCGGCCGCCCCCGAGCCATATCCCCACAATAAAGCCACTGTTGCCACGGCAATCACGGGCCCAATCCAAGCCACGGCAAGCTGAACAATCTGCTGTTTTAAGGGGCTACTTCCGACCATAAAGCCGGTTTTTAAGTCCTGCATCATGTCGGCACATTGTGAGGTGGCCACACAAACCGTCACTCCGATTAAAACGGTGATCAAGATGTGATGGGAGCTCATAAACAAGACAAGCGTGACGGCTATCAGGGATAGACCAGAAAGCGGACTGGTGTCTGTAGTACCAGTGCACTGAGCCACAATCATTCCGGCTAGTACCATCCAGATGAGTCCGGCCAAGGCAATAAAAAAACATTGCCACAAAGCCATGTCTTTTTCAATCAAATAGCAGGTTGCAAACAAGAATAAAAACGCGAATACGGTAGCCCCATAAATGGCCTTGATGGATAATTCTTCAGAACTCGCCGACGGTGCTCCACTTGCGGCTGTTTTGGCGGCTTGAGACAAGGCTTTAAATACGCTTTTTAGCACTGGAAGGGCCAAAAAAGCCCCCATAACTGCCCCGCCGATTAACATGCCAATGCCCAGGGGTCTAAGCATCTGCCTATAAACAAAGTTTTGCTGCCAGGCCTCTCCCTCAATCAGGGTCATGGTTTCAGGAATGGGAGCCCATCCCAGCCCTACGGCTAAGGGGGCAAGTACCCAATAGGCCAAAATTCCACCTATAGCAAATCCAAGTCCTCCGCCCCCAGCCATAATTCCAGCCCCCAGATTCATCAGGCTTAAATAGATAGCGGTCTGAGTGTAGGCCGGAAGACCAAGCCATTGACCCACGGGCAAATCTTCTGGCAAAAATCCCTTTAAAACTAGCCAGGCCACAAATGCAGAAACCAAAGTCCCTAAAACTGTAAGAATTGCTTTTTTGGGGCCAGCTCCTGGAGATTTTAAAATCACAGATACAGCAGTTCCGGAAGGGAAACGCAGCCGTTCAAACTCAATCATCTGTTTTCTTAAAGGAATAATTACCGCCACCCCAATAAAAGATCCGGCTGTGGCGGCAAGGGTAATTAAGCCCAGGGTCTTTAAATCAGACTGCAAATCTTGACCCAGATATCCCATCAGATAAAGAACAGGCAGGGTAAAAATGATTCCAGAGCCGGTTGTGTTGATTCCCGAGGCAATGGTTTGGTTGATGTTGTTTTCGGGAATGGTTCCTTTACCAAAAACACCCTTTAGAATGGCAAATCCCATGATGGCAGCAATAGTTGAGCCGCCAATTCCAAATCCCAACCGCATTCCGGCATATACAAAGGCCGCAGTCATGATTACGCCCTGCAAGATACCTAAAACCACGCCTAATACTGTAATTTCCCTGTAAGGGCCCTGTTGTTGTTTCATAATATGAGATCCTCCACTGGCGGAAACTATAACAGAAGTGCATCAGGAGTTCACGGGATCGCAAATAATTTATTCACCATGCCCCACGACAGTTTAGGTCCAGAACAGGTGCTTAGGCCAGATACCGACAAAATTATCAAAATAATCCACAAAATCGATTGACAGATTAAGCAAAAGAAAAAATATTTTTTCGATCGTGAAAAAAACTCTTGATCCTGACGAGTTACAGGCGTATTGTAAGTGAGTGCTTTCAAAGAGCTTCAAATGAGATCCGAAACTTTAACCAAAGGTCAGGGCGGAAATCGGATGAAG
Source organism: bacterium UBP17_UBA6191 (assembly GCA_002422125.1). Lineage (GTDB taxonomy): Bacteria > Muiribacteriota > UBA6191 > UBA6191 > UBA6191 > UBA6191. The sequence goes on along the minus strand of DITF01000265.1, from coordinate 3,480 downwards.
TTGGGAGAAGGTCACTTGAGAAACAAGCCAATCAAACTTAAAGGGAACTTGGACACTTTAGGCGAGTTGGCAGAAGTCTCAAATATTGAAACTGGTCAAGTCAAACAAAGTTGAACCCTGGCTTATAGGAAACTATCATGAGAAAATTTGCAATTGCCGGACTTTTGTCCGCAAGCGTATTGGCTACTACAGCCTCCGCTAACAAAGGTGTTTATAGCGATATGCCAGCTAACCACTGGGCATATGCTCAAATCAAAGCTTTAACTGACGCTGGTATCATCCGCGGCACAGGCTCTGGTAAATTTAATGGTGACGAAAAAATCAGCCGCTACGAAGCAGCTGTAATGGTTCATAACGGCGTTCAGCATGTTATGAAAGTAAAAGGAATGGGCGGTTCAATCGATCCAGAAATCATGGACACCCTAAACAGCCTGATCACAGAACTGACTGACGAATTGCAAGTTTCTGAAGTCAGAATCGAAGAAAACAGCGATGCTATCGCTCAACTTCGCCAGCATGTACACAACATGAACCGCGGATTTAACATGCCAGTTGGCGCTGGTCGCATTAAGTTCATGGGTCAGTCTATGTTCTCTGTGGTTTCCGGTGGAGACGACACAATGTACAGTAGCGGCGCCGCTTCTTTGCCAGCGGTTGCTGGAGCAGGTGTTCGTGAAGGAACTGACAGCTTTTTGGTAGATTATTTTGATCTGGGAATTGCTGCTGACATTGATTCTAAAACATCATTCCACACTCGAGCTTCTGTTTATACTGGTGGAAACGCCAATGGTGCAGTAGCTAACAACATCGCATTTGATGATTACATGTATTTTCATGTAAAAAACCTGTGGGACAGATGGGACCTGACAATGGGCCGTATGTACATTCCTACTGGCCATGAAGTCGGCGGAGCATTCCGTACTAACCCATACTTCATCACTAATTCTTTGGTTGAGCAAATGTATGGCAACATGATTACTGGAGCTCATTTTGGTTACAAAGCGGACTCTAAGTGGAATTGGGGATTTGCAGTACATAACGGTGAAATTGAGACTCCTGGAAACAGGGTGCGCACACATGCTAACCATGCTAATCACCTGGGAATGGGAAATGTTTCTGGTGGCGGAGCTGCTTTGGCTGGCGGAGAAAACCAAGCATTTTTGGGCCTGAACACAACTAACGCAGGTGGTATTGCTGCAGTTGGCTTTGGTACTGGTAATCAAAACCGCAGTGATGATTTCGGTTACTTGATCCAAGTGGGCCGAGATCACAAAGACGGAGACTTTAAGTGGGATATTGCTTATGTCACCAATGGTGCAGGCTATGCTAATGGAACAAATGCATTGGCTGGTCAGGCTGAAATGGACTATTTCAATGTTGGCGCGACTTATCGTGTTAATAGCGATTGGCAATTCAGCGCGGAGTATACTGATGGTTCCGTAGAGAACTATGTGGGCACTTTGGCTGCTGGTGGCCTTGGTGCTGATCGCGCCGGAAGATCTGCTTTTGTCGGTGGAGCTGGTAATGTTGGGGCGTTTGCCGCAGCTGGTGCAGCTAATGCAGCTAATGGCATGATCGTGGAAGACGATTTCACAACATGGTACTTGCAGGCTGTTTATAACCTGAACAGCAAGTCGACTTTGGCTGTCCGTTATGGTGAGCATGAGACAGACCGTGTTGGAGTTCGTGCTGCTTTTGCAGGAGCAAATCATAATGGAACTTTTGATGATGAAATTAGCGAATGGGCTTTTGCTTGGACTCGCAAAGTTTCTGATAACGGAACCATTATTGTTGAGTACAGTGCCGTTGATGTAGACCTGTTGAATGGCTTTAACGGTGGCGCTGCTACGACACGCAATGGTCGCAACAGTGATGATTTTGATGTCATCCGCGCTTCTTACAGAATCGATTTCTAATCATTTGATTTGAAATTGCTCTGAAGCAAATTGAGCCCTCTGGCCTTATGGTCAGGGGGCTTTTTTGTTTTAGTCCTCCGGCTGGTGGTGGAATCCCTCGCTAAATCTCGCAACGAACGGAGTTCATGGGCAAGACTCTTAGATTTTGTTGGCTATTTGATTTTAAAAAAATCAGACGGAGTTTGACTTCTTACCGAGCTTTTCAAATACGGTCAAGGCGTTTAACTATGGTAAACTATAGCCATGAAAAAGTTCTTTAACACTGCGGGAGCCTGCCAGCCGGACATTCATTACACGGTCTGGAGAGAAGACGGGGTAAAGCCCCTTCTTGCCCTGATTGAACAAAGAAAATATTTTACTCACCATGCTCCCAGACAGAGTGGGAAGACCACTCTTTTGCGGGAGCTTTGCCGTAAACTTAATGGCGAGGGTAAGTATCTGGCTATGCATATCACAGTAGAATCTGCTCAATCTGCCAGAAATGATGTTCTCAAAGCAAATCAGGTGGTTTTACAGGCATTACAACTGTCTTTGGAGTTAGCTCTTCCAACCGAGGTGCAACGATATCCTCATTCAGATTCATTTTTGAATCAAAACTCAGGCGTTCAGAACTGTCTTTCCCAGTGGTCTAGAAGCTCAGAAAAACCCATCGTCCTGATGATCGATGAAATCGATTCCATGGCCGGAGAATCCCTGATTGCTCTTTTGCGCCAGCTTCGGGCAGGTTATGACCAAAGACCCCAGGCTTTTCCCCAGTCCATCATTTTAAATGGGGTTCGCGACTTAAAAGACTACCGAATTTACTCAAAAGAAGAAGACACCTGGTTGACTGGTGGCTCCTGCTTTAATATTAAGGCTAAATCTGTTCGTCTGGGCAATTTTTCGCTTGAGAATATTAGAGAGCTTTTTTTCCAGCACGAGCGGGAACATGGGCAAAAACTGGCCCCTGGACTTTTGAAAAAGATATATGATCTGACCCAGGGTCAGCCTTGGCTTTGCAATGCCCTTGGGGAGCAGATGTGTTTTGAATTGTTCCCTAATGAGCCAATTTTAGGTGAAGGGCATTTACACGAGGCTAAGGAAGCCCTGATTCTCTCCCGTGCCACCCATATTGATCAGCTTTATTACAGACTTGATGATCCACGGATTCGCCAGTTTGTCATCCCCATGCTTAAAGGAGATGACCTTTCCAATTTTCCTACCGAAGATCTGGAATACGCCCGTGATTTAGGTCTTTTGCATCCAGATAAAAAAATCCTGAGTATTGCCAACCCATTGTATAAAGAAATTTTACCCAGAGAAATGAGTTATGCTTTACAGCAGGGAATGTCAATTGATCCCAAATGGTATGAAAATTCAGATAAAACCCTCAACTACCAGAAGTTAATGAATGAGTTTGTACAATTCTGGCGTGAGCATGGGCATAAAGAGTTTTATGTTCGTGAAGTGACTCCCCATGTGATGTTTATGGCTTGGTTGCAAAGACTTGTCAATGGGGGCGGAACCATTCATCGAGAATACGCTTTGGGCCGCAAAAGACTGGATATTCTGGTGGAATTTGCTA
>DITF01000114.1 GCA_002422125.1 bacterium UBP17_UBA6191 | reverse complement strand
GATTTTTAGATGTAGTGATTGCATAAATTTATGCTACCACGGGGTTTTTGGGCTTCTTCAGAGGCGCTAAAAGCGGGGAAACTCTGGAATTTGGTGGTTTATTGTCAAAGTAGCTGAGATTGCGCGACTAAAGTTAAGAATAGGGTTTGAAACATCAAATTTTTCCAATGGAGCCGGCCCACCTACAAATAACATCTAAAAATCTGTCAAGTAATTTTTGAAAAATCTGGTCGTGACAGATGGGTATTTATGTAATGAGCAAACACCGTGACACATACAGGTCATCTGAATTGGGAAACGCTGGAATGCTAGAGCTTTTGCGGCCTCACGGATTATGGAGGCGAGCTTTCTCTTATCTGACAATTTGATGACGAGCAGGTTATGTGACAGGAGTCAGGAATTAAGGTAAAATTCCTGAGGTATGAAAAAAGTTCTTGTTTTAGATGATTGCCCTAATATGCGCCACATCATTGGAGTGGTGCTGGAGTGCCTTGGAGTCGAGATAGATTTTGTGGCTACGGGCAAAGATGCCATTGCTCGGTTGCAAACCCAGACATATGATCTTTTAGTTACGGATATTTATATGGCTGAGCCCAATGGGTTAAGTGTATTAAGGTGGATTCACCAGTATAATCCATTGCAAAAATCTCTGGTTGTTACAGGCTGGGGCTTAGAAGAAGAATCCTCAAAGGATCAGCAGGAGATTCTGGGGCTTTGTGACGGACTTTTACAAAAACCGTTTGAAATGGACGATCTGAGTACAGCGGTTGTGGGGCTTCTGGGTTTAGAGCGGAAGGAAAAATTGGTGGGAAATGGAATACAGAATCGTTAAGAATTGGCTGGTTTTTTTAACAGCCAGTCTGTTAGCACTGTTTGTCAGCGGATGTGGATCCAGTCGCTATACCTCTGAAAATACAGGAGTTGGTATCAGCATGTCCTCAGGCGAGATTGATCTGAGCGAAATGCTGGATGTATCAAAGCTCCCGGCTCTGGTTCAATCGGCATGGGAAGAGGGGCTTCAGACCAAGCAGACCAAGGAAGAACTTCAGAAGATTGTGCTTCAGAAGATTTCTGAAAAGGTACAGGCCATTTCTACGGTGGATTTGAATGCAGATGGAAATTCTGATCCGGTTCTTGTCATTCCAGATGGGGATGAGGAACAGATGACTTATTCCTTTAGAGTTCCCGATCCCAAGGATGTTTTGGAGTATCCACCCCTTAGTGATGCCAAGGCATGGCAGGAAATTTCTGAGAATAAGTCTGTGGAGCTTGCCTCTGTATCGGTAATTCCTAGGGCTGTGAATGGAAAGGTTGAGAAGATGGATGTGGAGGCCAGGCCATCATCTGGGTTTTATCTAAATCAACCATATTATACTTCCAGTTTTACCAGCAATCTTTTGACTTACATGATTGTCAGGGACTTATTTTTTCGACCTATGTGGTTTGGGCCTTCCTATTATGGGTGGTATGGTAGCCATTACAGGCCCATGTCAACCTCCCATGTCGCATCGACTAGGACTGTGACCAATTATTCCAGCGGCAGTAGTTCCTGGAACCGTGCCAAGACCGATTCGGGGAAAATTCCCAGCACTTCCAAAGGTTCGGAGCTAGCATCTCAGAAGAGTTTTTCCGCCGCCAAGGATATGCGGGCAAAGGCACCAGCTAGCGGAGGATTTGGGAATAAGTCTGCTCAGACGGCCTCAGGATCAAGAGCTCCGGCCTCGGGTGGATTTGGAAGATCTTCTTCTTCCTCTAGTTCGAGTCGAGGTTGGTTTTCCTCTAAATCCTCTGGGGGCGGCTTTCGGGGTGGCAAATGATTCATTTGGACATTATTGCTTATGATCTCAGTTATGTAGCTGTAGCCTTTTTTGCCATATATTTTACTGGGTGGGTAATTTATACCCGCTACGCAGCCTCTGGTTATTCCGTGGTGACCGAGATTTTTGAGAAGCGCAACATGGCGGCTGGGCTTGAAGTAGCGGCATTTCTGGCCCTGGAGTTTCTATTGGCGGTCAATGCCCTTCGAGGCGAGGCCATGGCTGTCAGCTACATTCGGGATCTTGAAGCCGTGTTTGTGACGATCTTGTTATCCAATATATGTTTCTTTTCTTTGCGGGGTTTGATTTCTCTATATATCAAATCGCATTTTAAGGGTCAAAAAGACAGTCATGGGGAAGAGGTCCGTTATAATAATGAAATCTTTGTGCAGCAGAATTTGGCGGCCACATTTTTTTCTATTTCATTTATGATCCTGATGTATTTTGTGATTCAAAAGGAAGATTTTTTAGCACTGGAAGGCAGTTCCCAAGCTGGAGTTATGAACATGCTTGGAACATTTATCAGCGGAGTAGTACTCCTGTGGGTGTATTCCATGGTGTTTATGCCCAAAGGCCATACGGTTTTGAATGAGCTTTTTTTAGATAACAATCCGGCTGTTGGCATGTCTTTGTGCGGATTTTTGTTTGCCAATCTTTTTGTGCAGTCCAAAATTATTTTGATGCTTGAGGATGGAGCTCATATGTTTAATTCTGGCTGGGTAATCGCAGCCTACTTTGTGTCCATTCTGCTTTTTTTGATGGCTGTACGATTTATCTTTGGCTTTTTGATGGGACGGGTAGCTAAAGGCTGTTATCATGAGCAATTCGTAAAGGCTGACAACCCCGTGATTGGTATGCTGGATATGGTGCTTTTGATCAGTTGTGGCCATATGTTAGGTGTTATTATCTACTGATCGGCTGTAGAGAGGAATTACATGTTACTGCGCTGCCTTCTTTTGATTTTGGCTTTAGTTATACCAGTTTCTGCGAATAAGGATGAGAAAAAAGACAAGTTTCCCTCTCTGGAAGAGACGGTCAAAGACGCAAAAAAACTGCCTGGTTTTTTTAACCTGTACCAGTCTGATTCCGATCTTTATCTGGAAATAGGTAAGGCAGGATTTGAAAAAGATTTTTACTTTTTTTCGACTCTGAGCCAGGGCTCATTGGGTTACATGATGCCAGTCTGGACTCTTGATCAGCATGTTTTGTATTTCAAGCGCATTGGCAATGAAATTGGCCTTTTTGTTAGGGATACAACGGAAACGGCCAAGAGAAATTCTCCTGAAAATACGGCTGTTCAAAGAGCCTTTTTGGACCGAATGTTGTATCGGTTCCGCGTGGCCGGAGCATCTAAGGGGGAAGCCTCATTTTTGATTCCCTTGCATGAGTTTTTATATTCTCATGGGCAGCAATCTATCCCTCAATGGATGAATATGTCCTATGGTATTCATGGTTTGGATGAAAGACAGTCTTTTATTTCTCAAGCTAAAGCATTTCCTGAGAATCTGGAAATTGAGGTGCAGCAGACTCTTAGGTTAAACCCTTCCCCCTGGTCCCGTCCCGCATCCAATCAAGTTCGCTATCATTACTCATTTGTGAATAAGAAAAAATCTGATTTCAGGCCCAGAATTGCGGACGAAAGAATTGGATATTTTACGGTTGATACCAGAGATTGGTCCAGCATTCTGGACGATTCTGGAATGAAACGAAACATTGTGCGGTGGCCCCTGGAAAAAGCCGATCCTTCGGCTTCGGCCTCTGTGGTCAAACAGCCGATTGTGTTTTATCTGGATAAGAGTATTCCCTTTGAGTACAGATCCTTTATCAGAGCCGGCATTCTTGAGTGGAATCTGGCCTTTGAAAAACTGGGTTTTTTGGGGGCGATTGAAGCCAGACTTCCTGAAAATGGTCTGGAGTTTGATCCGGCAGACTCCCGTTATGCCACTGTGAGCTGGGCAGCGAGTAATGTTGCCGTGGCCTTTGGCCCTAATCGCCACGATCCCCAGACAGGGGAGATACTGGATGCGGATGTGGTTATTAGTGCGGGTTGGCTGGATTACATGAATTTTGATGCCACGCTTATGGGTACGGGTGGGAATAAATCAGACAAGCAGTATTGGGAGTCGAGAACGGATTTGTCTCAGAGCCTAAGAGAGTATCTGATCGCATTATCGGACTCTCAAATTCCCTTAGTACTTAAGGATTTCTTCCCCGAATCTAAAGCAGATTCTCATTTCATTCAGCGTAGAAAACAGGCTACAGAGATGTTTGTTTTGATGCATTCTCAGGCAGCTCGCCTTGGGGATAAGGATTTTATCAAGTGGAAGTCACAGTTTATCGGGGCTTATTTAAAAGATCTGACCATGCATGAAATCGGTCATGCCTTGGGACTCAGGCACAATTTTAAAGCCAGTGCTCTGACCCCATTTGCTAAACTTAAGGACCCAGCCTATCTCAAAGAAAACACCATCAGCGCTTCGGTTATGGATTATAACGACTTGCTTGTAACCGTAGATCAAAAGGATGGAACGCCTCAGCTCATGGCAACGCTTGGAGCTTATGATTATGTGGCGATTGAATATGGCTACAAGGATTTGGCCCCAAAGGAGCTTGAGAGGCAGTTGAATGGAATTGCCCAGTCCTTAGTGGATAAGGGTCTTGATTATGCATCGGATGAGGACACCTGGGGTTCCGATCCTCATGTTCAGACTTATGATCTTGGAGATGACCTACTCGCAACCGCCAAGGAAAGATTACTCTTTGGCAGAAAAACTCTTGAATCCCTGGATTCCATGTTCTTAACCACAGGCTCAAGAATGGACCAGCTTGAAAGAGCAATATGGGCCCTGGTTGGGGATTATTACCGCAAGACGATGCAGGCGACTCAGTATATTGGGGGGATACACAAAAACAGAGATCGTATGGGAGATCCTAAACAAAGAGATGCCCAAGTACCTGTGTCCTATGAAAAACAGGTGGAAACCCTGCAATATCTCAAAGAAAATGTTTTTGGGGAACTGGCTTTAAAAATTCCCCAGAAGCTATTGGTAAAATCTCGTACCAATCCTTGGAGTTGGAATCAACCCGGTATGGCATCCTCATACCAACGGATGCAAATTTTGGTTCGTTATTCGGTTCTAAACAGATTGTTAGGTTCCTCAGTCTTAAATAACCTGGCTGAGTTTCATGAAAAGGTATCGGAAAAACCTTTTAGTCGCCAGCTTTTGTTTTCCAGTCTGCACTCCATGATTTTTGGAAATCTGTCCAGTACAGATTTACCCACCGAAGAGGTTCGCCATACACAGCGATTTTTTGCCTCACAATTGGCAGAGTTTGTCTCGGGCCGTCGGTTTGTGGATGATACAAGCAAGTTGCTTGCCGCTCATACATTGGATTTGATGCGGGTGGATGCTAAAGATCGCCTCGGTAAACTGACAAGTAGTCGAGATTTTGATTCAGCCTTGCTACGAAGACACCTAACCGATTTGGTGACCATTGCTGATACGGCATTTGAAGCCCAGATTCAGAAGCACCGATTCTGATTTGTGTGCTGATTGCAGGTCTGATTTTAAGACTATTGTGCCTGTTGTTGCCCCCTGGAGATGATGTAAATCGTTATCTTTTAGAGGGGCAGGCAATCTGGTCTGGGATAAATGTCTGGGCTTTTGCGCCTATTGAGTATTCCATGGCCGAGGGTGTGAACCATGCTGATCGGGCCACGGTTTATCCTCCCTTGGCCCAGTTTGTATTTGCTCTAGTAGCTTGTGTGTCCTCTTTAGGCGGCAAAATCTGGCAAATACTGGCCCTGTTTTTTGATTTGGGCAGTATGGCCATTCTGTACAGGCTCTTAGTTACTAACAGGCAAAAAAAGTATTTCTTCATCCTGTGGCTTAGCCCTCTACCCATGATTTCATTTGCTGTAGGGGGTCATTACGACAGTCTATTTGTGCTTTTGTTTTTACTGGCTCTATATTTTAGAAAACAGGGAAATGCTTTCCTATCGGCCCTATGTTTGGGTTTGGCCTGCGGATTAAAGTATCAACTTCTGCCCCTAATAATCTTTTTTGGAGGATCTACATTTTTTTTAGTATTTCTGGTGGTGTTTCTGACTCCTTGGTGTGTGGCCTATCTGGTATTTTTTCTGCCTCAGGGTGTAGCTGTAGGCGCGTTTTTTGAAACAGCTCACTGGTTCACTTATACTATGGAATATGCCTCCTGTTTACCTCAGCTTTTGATGCTGGGGGGGGTAAATCAAATTCTAACCGTACAGATTTTAGGTGGACTTTATTTTGTCTTTTTACTGGGACTGTGGCTTTTTCAGCCCGGATTACAAAAGTCGCTTATGCTGGCCTCTTTGGCTCTTATTTTGGTTTATCCAACCGTACATTACTGGTACTTGTATTTGGTCTTGGTTTTGTGGGTAATGAGCCCCACAATTCAGGTCTGGTGGATGGCGCATCTACTTATGATTTCAGGGGTTTTGAGCTACATTCGCCCTGGATTTCCCCATTTTCCACTGCTTGAATTTTGTGCCTATGTGAGCCTTTTATTGCCATTGTTTCTTGATTCAAAAAAGGGTAAGGAACCGACTGTAGGCGTGGTAATACCAGTTTTATCGGGAGATGCGGATCGCTTAAGTCAGCTTTTAAGCGATTTGTACTCTCAGAATACTACCCCTGATCAGGTAGTGGTTTCTGAGGGGGGATTAAAAACTGACTTACTTGGTCAATGCCTGGGTTTAGGAGTCTTTCATATCAGTAGTGTTAGTGGTCGGGGACAGCAGATTTTTAATGGAATGATGGCCGTTAAGACGGATGTGATCCTTGTCTTGCATGCAGATTCCAGAATTTCTCGTGATGTGATTAGGGATATTAAACAGATCATGCGGGATCAAGAAATAGTAGGGGGATGTTTGACCCATGAATACCGGGAGTCTGGTAGTTGGTTGCGTTTCACTCAGTGGATCAATTGGCTTCGGGTACATATTACGGGCTTGTCCTTTGGGGATCAGGGGCAATTTTTTCGACGGCATTTGTTATTTTCGCATAGGGTTTTTGAGCCGGCCCCACTGATGGAAGATGTGGCATTATCTTTAAAACTGTCTGAAGCAGGCAAAACTTTTGTGCTGAAGGGTGGGCTTTATAGCTCATCCAGGCAATGGAAGGAAGGATTGGTTCAAAAACTGGGACATGCCAGAAAAATTGCAGTTCTTGTGACTACCTACCTGATGCGTCGCCGTTTGGGAATTAAACAGCCATTTTCCGCTTATTATCGTTATTATTATAGTCCCGTAGGAAAATCCAGAAACTCCCAGGGAATCTGAAATTGGTTGGCAATTTTTTGGGCTACGGCCTTAACTCCGAGGGTTTCACTTAGATAATGTCCAGCTAGAATCACATTAACCCCAAGCTCTTTAGCAGTATGGTAGGAATAGTGATTCATCTCCCCAGTGATAAAAGTGTCAAATCCACATTTTTTAGCCGCTGTAATTCCGGCCTGTCCCTGACCAGTAATGATTCCTACTCTGTTTACAGGATTGGAATGAAACTGATACTGCCGCAAAATTGGCCCTAATTTTTGCTCCAGGTTTAGGCAAAAGCTACTAAAATCCTGCGGGGTCTGACTGCCCACAACCCCCATGGTTTCACCTTCTACCGTCACTAAAGGCATTGTATACTCAAGACCAAGAAGATTCAGAAGGCTAATATTATTGCCCACCTCCGGGTGCATATCCAGAGGAATGTGTGAGGCAAAGAGGGAAAAGTCCTGATCAAACAGGAGCTTGAGCTTTCGCTTTTTGATTTCGGTGATCGCAGATTCTTTGGCATAGGTCCAGAAAATCCCATGATGAACAAATAGATAGTCAATGCCTTTTTCGGCACAGGCTAAAAATGTATCCTCGGAAGCATCGGTTGCCACCCCGATTTTTGTCACCAGACTTTTGCCTGGGAACTGAAGTCCATTAACAGCAACATCACGAAAAGGTGTAGTATGCAAAAGTTCATCAAGGTAGTTTGTCAGAGTATCGCGAGATATTGTGTTCATACTGCTCCTAATTATTGCCCTGTCTCAATCTTTGAGGCATTATATACAAAAATTTTTAAAGGAGTCGAAATGGCAATGGAAAGAACTTATGTCATGGTTAAACCTGATGGTGTGCAACGCCAACTGGTAGGGGAAATTATAGGTCGTTTTGAAAACAAGGGACTTAGAATTGTCGGTCTGAAAATGATACAGATTAGCGATGAAATGGCTCGCAAGCATTATGGCGAACATGCTCATCGTGCTTTTTTTGGAGAGTTAGTAGGCTTTATTACCTCTTCTCCCGTAGTTGCCATGGTCTTGGAAGGCGAAAATGCTGTGCAACTTTGCCGAACCATGATGGGGGCTACAAAAGCTGAGGAAGCTGCTCCAGGCACTATCCGCGGTGATTTTGCCCAGTATACTGGCAAAAATCTGATTCACGGATCAGACTCTGTAGAAAGCGCTCAAAGAGAAATCGGGATATTTTTTGCAGCCGAAGAGCTTCAAACTTACAACCTGGATGCTCGCAAGTGGGTTATTTAAGCGATTATGATCTGGTTATCCGGTAAGGAACTAGCCAGAGAGCGCCGTAAGGTATTGAGGCAAAAGCTTGAACTTTTGCCTCAACCTCTTTGTCTGGCAGTCATTCTGGTAGGCAACAATCCAGCCTCAGAGATTTATGTCACTGCCAAAGAACGAGCGGCTAAAAAGGCTGGGCTACATTCCAGAGTATTGCGTTTGCCTGAAGACACATCTGCGAATGCCCTTACGCTATTAATAGACGGTTTGAACCAAAACCCCGGTGTTCACGGAGTTTTGTTGCAGTTGCCCCTGCCTCCTCATCTGGATATGGCTAGACATCTTCAAGAAATTGATCCCCAAAAGGATGTGGATGGATTTCACCCCGTAAATGTCGGCAAAATGACCCTTGGCCTTCCGGCTTTAACTCCCTGTACTCCCTTGGGTATCATGCATTTGATTCGTCACTACCAGATCCCCTTAGAGGGCAAAAATGTGGCCGTGGTTGGAAAATCCAACATTGTCGGTCGCCCCATGGCCCAGCTTTTGATGCATGCCGGGGCTACAGTTACTATCTGTCACAGCCTGACGGCCCATCTTCCCGAACACTTACGCAATGCCGATATAATTATTTCGGCGGCAGGTTCCCCCGATTTGATTGGCCCCGAATGCCTTGGCCGCCCAGTCTACTTGATTGATGTGGGCATCAATCGTTTGGCAGATGGTGCTGTCTGCGGAGATATGCAGACTCAAAATCTGGCCACTCATCCCCATTGCCTTGGTCTGACTCCCGTCCCCGGCGGCGTTGGTCCCATGACCATTCAAGTTCTACTGGAAAACCCCCTTTATGCCGGGAGTGGGTCTAGGATTGATCAAACATTACCTCTCCATCCATAACTTCAGGGATAGGTAAATCTAAAAAATTGAGGATGGTAGGAGCAATGTCTGCTAGTTTGCCCTTGGCCTTAAGTTTGAGATGAGCCTTGGGATGGTTTGGGGCCGGTGCAAAGATCAGATCCACGGGGTTTAGGCTGTGATTGGTGAGGGTTTCCTGGGTTTTGATGTCATACATTTCGTCAAGATTGCCGTGATCGGCTGTAATCAGGGCAGTTCCACCGACAGAGTGCAGGGCTTCGACCACTTGTTTCACAGCATAATCTACAGCCTTTACGGCTTTAATGGAGGCTTCCATATTCCCAGTGTGCCCTACCATGTCGGGGTTGGCAAAGTTGACGGCGATAAAATCAAATTTTTTGCCAAGGATGTTTTCTACCAAATGACGGGTGACCTCAGGAGCCGACATTTCTGGCTGTAAATCGTAGGTTTCTACCTTGGGTGAAGGTACCAAAATTCTTTCTTCATTGGGGAAAACCTCTTCCCGTCCCCCATTAAAGAAATAGGTGACATGGGCATATTTTTCCGTCTCAGCGATTTTAAGCTGTTTTAGTCCATGCGATGAAAGCACCTCGGAAAGTACCTGATTAAGATTGTCTTTGGGGTATAGGCAGGGAGCTGTGATTTCTTTACCATAAGGACTCATGGTAATAAAATTGAGATTGTGTTCTGGTTTTTGCAGGATACTGGATAGCTGTCGGGCTCTATCGGGACGGAAATTGTAAAACAGCACCGAGTCACCGGATTGGATGGTCCCATCCTCAAGAATGATTGAGGGAAGAATAAACTCATCGTTGATGCCACTGGCATAAGAGGTTTCCAAAAGCACTTCGGCATTGGCGGCTGAATTTCCCTTGCCATGAAACAGACATTCCGTGGCTTTTTCGATTCTTTCCCAGCGATTATCCCGATCCATTGCGTAAAATCGACCCGATACCGTGGCAATTTTACCGCAGCCGATTGCCTGGATCTCTTTTTCTGCTTTGCGGATAAAATGAATGCCACTGGTTGGCAAGGTATCGCGCCCATCCATAAAGGCATGGATAAAAACCTCCGACAAACCATTCTTTGCCAGAATCTTAAGAATGCCAAACAGGTGCTCCTGATGGGAATGAACCCCACCGTCTGACAAAAGTCCCAACAAGTGAATTCGGCCATTGCCTGCTTTTGCGGCTTTCATCCAGTCCTGAAAAACAGGTAGTGAAGAGAAATTATCTTCGCGCAAATCTTTGCTGATTCGCACCAAATCCTGATAAATCACCCGCCCCGATCCAATGTTCATGTGCCCAACCTCGGAATTTCCCATTTGACCTTCAGGCAAGCCAACAGCCTCACCGCCAGGCTCCAAAAGAGATCGGGAACATGTTTTTAGGAGATGGTTGTAATGTTCTGGTTGTGCCAGCCAGACCGCGTTATTCTCGGATTCCCCGTTTACTCCCCAGCCATCTCGAATAATCAGACAAAGCATGTAGTTCTCCTGTTAGTCCTGTGGAAGTGATTCTAGCATGAACTTAAATCCAAGATCCAAATGCAGGCCGGGAACAAGAGCCAATGAAAGGGGAAAAATGATATGATCGTAAATATGCTTCAGATCAAAAATCCAAACTACAGCCTGATGACAGATATAGTCTTTAAGATTGTGTTTAGTAATCCTTTGGTACCAGAAATTCCTCTGTCATTTTTAAATGCGGTCTTAAACCGTGATGGGGACAAACGGATTCAAGAACTGGAAATCTTAAATCCTTTCACCCCCAAGGAGCTTATTACAGACAAGCTTTCAGTGCTTGACTTAAAGGCCAAAGACGGACTAGGCCATATTTTTCATATTGAGGTTCAACTGAAGCATTTCAGCTTTCTGCCCAAACGATTTTTGTACTACCACTACAAGCTAATAGCTTCCCAGCTAAGCCAAGGAGAAACCTACAGCTCTTTAAAGCCTGCTGTGAGCATTTACATTCTGGGAAGCAATCATTTGGATGAGCCTGGTTTTCATAATGTAATTACTATGATGAATAAGGATTCAGGCCGTGTTTATGCGGATTTGTCCGAGATTCATTTTCTGGAGCTTGAGAAGCTTGAGGGTAACTTGAAATCCCCAAGTACTGCTTTAGAGAAGTGGATGCAGGCTTTTTTACATTCTGATCAATATTGCTTGGATACAGGCTCAGTTCCCAAAGAAATGAATAAGGAGGAAGTCATTATGAAAGCCTTGAATCTGATCAAACAAGCCAACAGTGATGAGGAAACCAAACATCTAATTGATCTTCGCCACAAGTCCCAACTGGATTTTAACAGCATCACCGATGAAGCCAGACAAGAAGGCTGGCAGGAGGGTATACAGGTTGGGGAGCAGCGCGGAGCAGATCGAGGACGGCTTCAGGCACTGGAAACAGTGGCTTTCCAGATGCTTTCCATGAACCTGCCCATAGATACCATCATAACAGCAACCGGGCTTGAAGAAAGCCAAATTGAAGAATTGGCCCAAGTACTAAATCGCCAAAAATCCTAACTTCTTTCCAGCAACCGTATCCCAATTAAATCCCTACCTCCAGCTATTTTTTATAATCTTGTCCTTTTGAGAGATTGGCCAATTGATGTGTGAGCTTGTGAGCTTGTTTTTTGGTCTTCTGTCACGGTTTTCCACCAAAATGCGGGGGCGGGGCAGTTAACCATAATGTCGGGAGATTATGTTATCTGCCAAAGCCTGACGGAGTTTGCCTTGGGCTAGTAAAAATGGGCTTTTTGCCATACCAGTGAAACAAATTCTGGTGGTATCCTGAATCTATGCCCAATGAGTTAAAAGAGTCCGCGCCAACTCAAAAGCAGATCTTTTCTCAAAACTCGCATCTGGGTT
>DITF01000311.1 GCA_002422125.1 bacterium UBP17_UBA6191 | reverse complement strand
AAAATGGCTTCCTGTTTTCGGTACTTTTTGACGCTTTGTGTGATTTTTAGATGTAGTGATTGCATGGATTAATTTTATCACGGGGTTTTTGGGCTTCTTCAGAGGTACTAAAAACTAGGAAATTCGGCAATTGGATCATTTTTGGTCAAGATTATAGACATTTGGCAACCAAAGCCATGATTAGGGCATTTAGCGTGAGATTTTTCCGGCCATCACGACTGAACTAAAAATGGGTTCCAAAAATCTGTCAAGTAATTTTTTATAGCATCTGGTCGTGACAGATAAGAATTTTTGTGACAATCCGAACAGACACAGTGACCGATGGATATCAATCAATCTGGGTCTTGTGACAGATTCCGCTCATCTTCTTTATCCATGGCCCAGCAACTCCGGGATTTGGATTTATCTATCGTGACAGATAAAAAAATGCGCCGCCCAAATATTGGACAGCGCATAAATTTTTACAAGGGCCATTTGAGGCCGTACAGATCTAGGCTTAGTTTGCCTTTACAGTCTCATCGATCCAGTCCAGGTAATTTTGCAGCTTTGTATACACTCCGTAAGCCTTAGGCTGGGCGCAACCCAAGCCAAAACTGACCACGGCTGTTTGCACAAAGCGGTTTTGGTGGCTCACAAACAGGGGACCACCGGAATCACCTTGACAGGAATCCTTGCCACCCTCTGGAAAACCGGCACATACCATGTTGTCATCCACAATTTTAACAATACCCAGTCCAATCAGAACCGAGCCAATAAAACTGGATTCCTTTTTGATAATCTGACTTAGGGACTTGTTACAGGCTTTCTGATTCACCATTGGGACATCAACTTGCTGTAATACTTCGGGTCTTTCAAAACCTTCGGACTGTTGTAAGGATTGAGCACGGATGTTGCCCCAACCAATAACTTTAGCTACGGTGGGCTCTTGATCAAGCTTGCTGCCCTTTGGAATCAAAGATACTGGTTTTACTGATTTAACCGGTCGGCTCAGCTTAATTAAGGCAATATCATTACTCATGCCCGCTTTAGGGTTGTAATCTTTATGAGCAATGACCGCAGAGGCTGGAATTCTTTCAGTCTTTGAGAAGTCCTTCAAATCATAGCCGTTGATCATTAGATCAATTTTCTTGTTGAACATGTAACCGTTTTCATCTTTGACACAATGAGCGGCAGTCAGTACCCACTCAGGTGATATTAAAGAAGCTCCACAGTAGGGGCCGCTTTTGATGTCCTGATGGCCAACCAAGAGGCCAACAATAAAAGGAAACTGCTCAGCTTGCGCATCTGTTCCACCTACAATTCTTGAGGAAGTGGGATACAGTTGCTCAAACAGATGTGACTGGTTGGCAAAGGCAGAGCTTGCCATAAATCCTAAAAGGGCTGTAGTTTTTGTCAGGGTTCTTAGCATAATTTTCCTCCGTAGAAATGGTGCGTATCTAATACGAAAAATTTAACAAAAGGTTGCAAAATCGATGATTTAAATGACGAGTACAAACAAAGTTGACAGATCTAAAAAATAATTTTGCTCTTCTATTGACGATAGAAAATAAATTCTTAAGATGGAAGTCTCTGCTTAATTCATCAATAGAAAGGAATCACAATGCAGTTAAGGAATTTATTGAAAATGGGTCAGAAACCATTGGCTTTAGGGGTTATGGGCGTGTTGGTTTCCAACAGCTTTGCCGAGTGGCAGTCTTTGGCTCGTGGTACTGATTTGGTTCGTAGCGTTAACCAGAAAATTGGCTTTTCAGTCAATGTTACTCGCACAGCCAAGCAACAGGTTACAGTAACCGTTCCCGGTTATGACTTAAAAACAGTTGAAGTAGAAGGCCAAAAGTACAGCGTAGTTACTATGACAGAATTTCCTGGGCTGACAGAAGCCGGAAATCCTGATGTTCCTCGCGTAGCTGCTAACTTTTTGATTCCAGATGGAATGGTTCCTACTGCTAATGTAGTGGATTCTGAATTTGTAGACATTCAGCTTGAGCATCCACTGATTTCTTCTAAAGGTCACATGACTAGGGATATCAATCCTGAGACAGTACCTTATACATTCTCTGATGTTTATCAGAAGGATGCGTTTTTCCCAGAAATGGTAATGGCTTCAGTATCTGAGCCTTTTACCATGCACAATGTTGATGGTGTAAACATCCATTTCAACTTTTTTCAGTACAATCCAGTAACCAAGGTTCTGAGAATTCACAAAAATGTAACTCTGGAAATGGACAATTCTGTTCCTGTGACCAGAAGCGCTCCCAAAAATGTTCCTTCTTTTATCGGAAATGCTCTTCAGAGAAGCTTCATCAATTTTGATGTAATGCAAGAGCCTTTAAATCTGCACAATACAGACGAAACAGGCCGTATGGTTATCATCACTCATGATGACTTCGCTGATGCTATGAAGCCTTTTGTGGATTGGAAAACCAAGTCTGGAATGACTGTTAAAATGGTGAAATTGTCTGAGGTTGGAACTACAGCCGAAGATATCAAAGCCTTTGTTCAAGGTGAGTTTGATGCTGGTGGACTGAGCTTTTTGCATCTTGTAGGAGATGTGGAGCAAATTCCAACCTTAAGAGGAACTGTAGAGCGAGCTCACTCCGATCAGTCTTATGGTCTGTTGGCCGGAAATGACTGGTTCTTGGATATCATCGTTTCTCGCTTCTCCGCTAAAACTGCGGATCAGGTAGCTTATCAGGTTTCTAAAACCGTAAATTATGAGTCAAAGCCTGAGGCTGGAGCTGCATGGTACAAAATGGGTATGGGAATTGCTTCTAATGAAGGAAATCCACCCGATTGGGATTATGCTGATAAATTGCGCGAAGGTCTGATGGCTTTTAGCTACACAGATGTAGACAAAATTTATGATCCAAAAGCCAATCAGCAAATGGTGGCTGATGGGGTAAATGCAGGTCGCTCCGTAATCAATTATATTGGACACGGCAGTGAAACATCTTGGGCATCTTCTCGTTTCAGCGTTACCGATATTTACAAACTGACCAACGGTAATGCTCTGCCTTACATCTGGTCTGTAGCTTGTGTAAATGGAGCCTTTGCAAGTGCTCGTGAGAGCTTTGCAGAAGCATGGTTAAATGCTGGTGACAAGGATAATGTTAAGGGTGCCGTGGCTGTAGCTGCTGCTTCTACTAACATGCAATGGGTTCCACCATTGTTTTGGCAGTCTGAGTTAAATCTGGTTCTGTTGACTAGCGGCAAAAACAAGACTTTTGGCGGTCTATCCTTGGGTGGAATGTCCAAAGTTGCCGAGAAGTATGGCCCAACTTCCAAGAGCTTCAAAATGTTTGTTGAGCAAACAAATAACTTTGGTGATGGTTCTTTGAAAGTTCGTTATGACTCTCCAGCAGCCGTTAAAGTTAGCAATATCACTGTGGATGGAAATGCCGTTGAGGTAGCTGTTTCCGCTGGTGATCGCTCTGCTGAAGGCCTGATTGTAACTATGTACAACTCAACTCTGGATGATGTTCAAACAGTCAGAACTAATGAGAGAGGTACTGCCAAGTTTGAATTAGGTGGCAGAAATGCATCTGATTTTGCAGTAACAGTAACCGGAACTAATGTAGTTCCAGCGGTTGATGTTGCGGTTAAATCAGCAGCTACTGCTGAGAATTTCGAAAAACTGTACAACAAGTAATTTGATTCTGTTGTAAATTAAGCAGGGTGCCCGAAGGTGTAAATCTTCGGGCATTTTCGCTATTATGGGGTTGGTGAAAATTTGGATATAGTTTTACGATTTATAGTTTTTTTAGGACTTGTCACAAGTTGCCTTGCAACATCGTTAAGATTAAGTGAGCTCACGGGCCGATTACACCGACAGGGACCATCCCAACCTTTGATGCAAAGAATCCTTCTCGCGGCTGATCTGGAAAACAAGCCCGGTAGAGTGATGCAGGCAGTGAAGTGGCTTCAGACTAATGGCTGGGGATTAACTGATCAGGAACTCGTAATTAAGGCCAGAGCCTTATACCGACTGGGGCAGGCATGTCAGGCCGTTTCGGAATGCCGTGATGATCTATGGGGTTGCCTGGAAATTTTTGAGGCTATGAATGTCAACCATCCCGGGACAGTGGATCTGTGTCGAATTCGTGAGCAGTGGCGTTCGCATAAGCCAGTGGATGAAGCGGGAATTATCAAAAATCTGGCTGTTTTGCGGCTTCCCTTGCACCCAGTACTTTGTGAGATTATGGAAGGGGTGTTATCAGATAAGGGTCAAAAGGATGTATTGCTATGGAAACCCTTAATTTGTACAGAGATTGTGGATGCCGAAGTTTTGGATTCACGGCCCTGTAAACCAAAGGGAACTGTTACGGAACGGCTTGCTTGTATCTGGCAGAGTGCCCGTAAAAATCAGGATATTGAGCTTACAAAACAGGTGGATCAATTATTGGTGGATTTAAAAGATGATCTGATCCTGATGGTTTACGCAGACAGGATCAGAGAGCGCATACAGGATATTGTGTATCAGATGCGCTCTGTGGTAGAAGTGATGGCTGAACCTTCAACTATTGTGAACGGGAAACCCTGATTCCATCCAGACTTCCATCCCATCCTCAAAATAACCGGTAAAATTTTGGATACCCATGGATTGTAAGACTTCACAGGCATAACCAGCTCGTCCGCCTCGGCGACAGAAAACATGCAAATGAGGGGCATTTTTTAACTGTTCCACATGTTGTGGCCCTAACAGATCATGAGAGATATTCACCGAGCCCTCAATATGGCCGGCTGCAAACTCTTCAGCCGTACGAACATCTAACAATAGTCCTGAGTTTTTGATGGATTCCAGATTCTGATAAAGATCCTTCATTTTTGGCATAATTCCTCCCGAAAAGTTTGGTTCGTAATGTTAGCATGGCAGCATGCAGAATCGACTTATCTACCATATTTTGGTCAAGTTTTTCCAGAAAGGAAATCCGGCCCTTTTTCCCCCCAAGGGTTTTTATCGCTATCAGGAACCAGAAGTGATTCATGGGGATCTGGCTGGGGTACTTCAGTCATTGCCTTACTTGCACGATTTGGGTGTGGATACTATCTGGTTATCTCCCATCCATCCAACCCGTACTACCCACTGTTACGATGTGGAAGACTATTTTGATTTGGATCCTTATCAGACCTCCACAGATCAGAATACCCGTTTTAATGTGTTTCACCATTTAATCAAGAAGGCTAGAGAGCTAAACATCAAAATCATTCTCGATCTGGTCCTAAACCATGTCAGTCATTCCTATCGTGGACATAAAATTCCCAGCCAGTTGCCTCGACCCAAGGTATGCCGACCTACTAACTCTCAGGAGCGGCAGTGGAGCCACACCTTTACCTATTGGCATAAAAAGGACAAGGCTACGGAGGAATTTCTGATCGGGGTGGGACGCTATTGGCTCTATCAGGGGGTGGATGGATTTCGGCTCGATTATGTCCCTGGTCGTTCCAGAATGTTTTGGAAACGGTTCTGTGATGCCATGCGCCGTATGAATCCTGAGGTGATTTTGTTGGGTGAAGCTTGGGAGGCCAAGGGTAGCCCTGCTCGTAACTATCAGTTTTTGAACCGCTATCGTGAGGTTTATAAAAAGCCGGTTTTTGGCAGTTTGTTTGACTTCACCCTGCAATCGGCCATAGTTCAGGGTCTGGGTCAGGGGCATTTATTGGGGCTGGCTCAGGCCATACAACGATCCCTTGCCATGATTGGTAAAGATTTTGCGCCCACAATTTTTTTGGACAATCATGACATGCCAAGGTTTTTGAATCGTGTAACTGATCCCAGACTACTTTTTGCTGGTCTGATTATATGTGCCATGTATCCAGGTAACTGGTGTATAGAATATGCCACGGAACTAGGTGTCAGCGGACATCATCACGGGGGCAAGGTAGAAGAAAGCGGTCGGGTTAGAATGCCTTGGGAGAGATTGCATTCGGGCCATAAACTGCATGATTTGGTAAAAAAACTGGCCCATTTACGCAGAGTTTTTTTTCAGGACCAGTTGTTAATCCGGCATGTAGATGAGAAGCATTTGTTATTACAAAGGGGTTCTTGGTACGGATTGATAGTCAAACACAGCATAAATTACCCGTACCGTAGTGCCTGGGATAGGGGTTCAGAAACAGCCATTACCACAGGCCAGCGCTTAGAGCCCGGTGGATATCTGTTAAGCGAAGTTAAATAATCTACCTCGATCAGGGACATGCTGGTGTAAATAATGCTATGATCTCCCTCTTTGCATTTTTGGAAAATGAGGGACAATGCACAATTCTGGAGGTCGGGATTTTGTTAAAGCAGCCTGGGAAAAGGCTTGCCAGAATCTATCTCATTCTTACAGTCCATACAGCCGTTTTGCCGTAGGCGCGGGCTTGGTTACAATTGAGGGCATTCTGTATTCAGGGTGCAATGTGGAAAATGCCACTTATGGGGCCACTATCTGTGCTGAAAGAACAGCCTTTTTAAAGGCTATATCTGACGGGAACCGTCGTTTCAGCGATATAGTAATTGTCACCTATACCATCAAACCCACCCCCCCCTGTGCCTTGTGTCTTCAGACCATGGCTGAGTTTTGTGCCCCTGATTTTATGATTCATATTGGTAATCTTGATGGTATATCCGTCAGTTACCGCTTTTGTGAACTATTGACCCATCCTTTTGGACCATCCTACTTGTTGGATTGATTGGTAAACCCGGCTATGACAGATTCTCTAAAACCGCTGCGAGTGCGCGCGCGCCTTATTTGGGCCTTAAATGATCATGAACTCTGTGACATTCCCGACGGATATTTGGAATCAGACTCCTCTGGAGTCATTTTAAAAGCCCGTCCCTTTGATAAAAAACGCGATCAGGTCGATCGTACTTATGAAGACCAGGGTGGATTGCAGATCCTGACACCCGGATTTTGTGATTTGCATTTTCACTGGGTACAAGACAGGGTTTGCGCCATGGGCAAGGATAATTTGCTGGATTGGTTAAAAGCCTATGTATTTCCAGAAGAAGCCCGTTTTGAATCCTCGGTTTATGCTGAAGAGAGAGCAGAGGACTTTTTTCTTAGATTGGCTGGCTGTGGTACGGTAGGCGGAGCGGTGTATGCTTCCATTCATGAGCCAAGCCTTGAGGCTGGTTTTGCACATGCCCGAGGTCACTTTTTATTTGGAAATGTAGTAATGACGGCCAATTCCCCAGCCGTTTTGCGACGACAGCCAGAATGGTTTTTTGAATTGATTCAGAATACCTATGAAAAATATGGTAATCGCCTGATTCTCACACCCCGTTTTGCTTTAAGTTGTGAGCCCCAAACCCTTAAATTTCTGGGGGATTTTTCGCAAAGGCACAATCTTTTTATGCAAACTCATTTAAGTGAGACAACTCAGGAGATTGAAGAAACCCTTAGTTATTACCGTGAGTTTAAGGGTTTTGAAGATGTCTCCTCTTATCTTGAGGTATACGATCGCTGTGGCCTAGTCCACAAAAGGGCCTTATTTGGGCATTGTATCCACATGACAGAACCAGAACTAAACCGTATGGCAGAAACTCAGGCCGTGGCGGTGCATTGCCCCACCTCCAACGCCCCATTATCGCAAAGGGGATTGGGTTCCGGCCTGATGGATTATCAAAGTATGGATGAGCATGGGGTTCGTTGGGCTTTGGCCACAGATATTGGGGCAGGACCTTATCCAAGTATGCTTGATGTTATGCAATCATTTCTGGCCCAAAACAGACTGACGGGCCGTGACCCTGGAGTAGCCAGAGCCTTAAATCGTTCCAGCTATGAGGGGTTTAAAGTTTTGGAAGTCCCCATTGGCCGTCTTGAAAAGGGTTTTTTGGCTAGTTATTCTGTGCTTCCTTCCGTACGAGATCTAGGGCCAGGATTTGCCTTGGAAAATCTTTTATCCAGAGATCGCGAAGATTTGATGCAGATGGTACAGGTTACGACTCATGCGGCTTCTGTGATTTGGGATCGGAATCTGGTATAAAATAGAAAAATGAGGATGGCGGCTACTCCTGGGACAATACCACTAAGGACAAACATCTGACCCATGCCAGTTTGTTCCACAATCATTGCTCCAGCCTGAGATCCAGCCATAATGCTCAGGCCAAATCCTAACGAGGCATAGAGGTTAATCGCCATGGTTTGCGATTGCGGGGCTACTTCTTCGCGAATCATCTGTAAGACGCTTAAATGGAAGGTACCAAAGGTAAAGGCATGTAGGGCCTGAAGAATCAGAATCAAAACCGGATGGGGCCATAATCCCATCAGTATCCAGCGCAGGCTGCCAAGGGCCAGAGACAAGGCCAGTACCAGATGGGGTTTTTTACTGCCAAAGATCCTCAGATAAAACCCCATAATAATAATCTCGGCAAAAACGGCAGAAGCCCAGTACCAGCTTATCTGTTGCGAGCTTAAGCCACATTCTTCCTGCATGTAGATCGAAAAATAACTGAAATAGGGCCCATGAGAAAAATTCATACAAAAGATACCTAAAAACAGCAGGCCAACTCTGGCCTGCATTAAATCGGCCATTCGTGGCTGAGGTGCATCTTCCAAGATTCTGGCTTCCTCAGGCAGCATCAGGCTCGCCGGAAGTGAGACTAGCAGGCAGATTACCGAAACGATTAAAAACGGTGTGCCAGTTCCAGCAAACAAATAGGCACCCCCCAGGGTTGCCAGAATGAATCCCAAGGATCCAAACAGGCGCACTTTGGCATAGTCCAGTTTTTCCTGAGTTATGAGGGAAAGACTTAAGGAATCCAAGAGGGGGTTTCCCAAGCTCCTGGCTCCAAAAAATATCAGTAAAACCACCGCCATCCCAAAGAATTGCCAGTCTCCAAACAAAAGCAAAAGCCCTGCAAGACTAATTACAAGGGATAAAAAATACACCCGCTTGAGTTTTCCCGGTTTTAGCATGAACCCAGCCAGAGTCGGAAAGATTAGAATACAAAGAGAAGAAATAGACGATAAATAGCCAATCTCAGAGGGGCTAAAACCCTTCATCTTCAAAAAAACCGGCAGCCAGGGCAAAAAGAGCCCCGGGATCAAAAAGAAAAGAAAATAATTTAAGCCAAGTCTATGGCTGACTGAGCTTTGATGTTTTGTTTGCATAGGTTAGTTAGTGGCTAGTCAATGCCGATTGGTATAGATACCCCCTCGATCACATCAATACCAAGACTTTCAGCCGATTGTTTATACTCCTTCGGAAGTTGTGTTTCTAACAGAAGCACAGTTTTAATGTCATTTGGCACTGAGTATTTTTCATCTTGGTGCATTGCTTGGAGCAAGGCGCGATACTTTACACATTGATATATTCCTCGCTCATAGTCTTGCTTGCTTTTATCCGATACTCGCGACTTTACCTCAACGGCCACCCAGCATTTTGAAGATTGGAATAATACATCCACTGTATCAGAAGATGGAAACGAATACTCAGTAAATGCCGCACTGCCTTTCTCAGCACCAACAAGATGTGGATTTTCACTGACATATTTTTTTAGTTCAGCATGTTGATGGGACTCGCCTCCATAAAAATTTCTAAGAAGTTTTTGCGATTCAGGAGCTTCGGGCTTTATAGGCTCAAGGCCAAGTTCAGCTAATACCTTATTCCAGAGGCCGCCAAAATTTGAAATTTTTTGGTATTCCGATCGAACTTTATGTTTTTTCTCCTGAGGTGTCAGTGTGGTGTAATTGACCCAGAATTCTTTCATTCCATCGCTAGGCAAGCCTTCTTTCTTATTTATGACTAAACTTTGGATCATAGGTATGTAAACTCCCCAGTTCTCACTGATTCCATTTAAACCAATACCCATATCACTAAGAATTTTACTCATTCCATGCCCATGCCCTATGCCGTGCTTGGTCAATAGTCCTATACGAAATGCCAATTCTTGATAGGTGATACCTTCCAGAGATTCGGAGGAGTGTTCAAAAATATGTTTCACGAGCTCAGATACAGTTCTCTTCGCTTTATCACTAAGTTGCGTCACTTATCCCACCGTCCATTTATAAATCAATTAGAGGCTGTTGATCTTTTGTACCTGCCATTACAGCCCGCTGCGAAATCGTTTCCAAAGGTTCTACCCAAAAAAGTGTCATGAATCAGCTTGTGATGGTCATNNGACTTACTGGCTCAATATGATGAATTTCAACCCTATATTTTGACTCACAACGACTGTTTCGCATTCCATAATAGCAGCACTGTCCCCGATCTCTTCGGTTGATAACATGAATTAAATATTTTGGCAGTGCTTTTCTTGCCTGTTTTGAAACAGATGAATTTTCCGAATGTGCTGATTCCTGAT
>DITF01000232.1 GCA_002422125.1 bacterium UBP17_UBA6191 | reverse complement strand
GTTTTTTTCTCTGGGCCTGGCTTATGGTGGGCCTGCCTATAAGGATCCATATACCCAGGAAGTTGTGATTCCCAATCCTTCTCGTTATCCTGCTTCCAGATACTGGCATTGGCACACCGTTTACCATGAAGTGGCCCATGCTAAAGGCTGGTTAAACGAGCTGGATACCACTTTTTTACAGGTTGCCTCCATGATTCGCTCCCGCTATGCCACGGTTAGAACTCTGGGCTGGATGCACCTCATCTTAAACTCAGATATATACGGTGGAAAGTCAGAAACCGAGCTTTTGGCCCTCGGACTACCCGCAGTCGTTCTGACAGATATTTATGAAGGCAGAGATAAAGTTCAGAAATTGCTCAAGCAAAAGCCCCTGTACCAAGGACTAAACAAACTTTTAAAAAAGGCTCAGTTGCAGAACTCGGGTAAAAAATATGGATTGGATCCCGATCGCTGGCTTAACAATCCCTTAAATGGAATGCTATTCAGGCTTTTGGCTGAGGGGCATCTGAGGTATCCTGAATAAATGCGCAAGGGAATCAGTCTGGTTGAAATTGTGGTGGCTTCCGTGGTCCTTGCCGTTATGGCTGTGCCTCTGATATCCATGACATTTAGCTCCAAACGCAATGAACAACAAAGTAGCCTTCGTCTTGAGGCCCTATTAGTCGCTCAGGGAGCCCTCGAAGAAGCATTACATAACTGTGACCGTTACAAGACGACTTTACCTAGAAAAATTCCATCCTATCCTGCCCATCTCAGAGTCTATCCCAGCATTTTAAACGCTAAAGAAGAAAAGCTAATCCAAATCGTAGTCAAGGTGGAATTTAGCGAAACAGGCAAAACTCAGTCCCTTGAGGTCAGTGGTTTCTGCTCCCTGTTCCCGGAGAATTATGAAATCAGATAATCGGGGATTCACTCTGACTGAAATCATGATCGCGATTAGTATCTTTGGGGTACTGATTGGAGGGGTCTACCAGATTACCACTGGGCTATCACGACAGGCCGGTGAAGCCGCCAAAGGATCGATTAGAAATCAGGATCTGATCCTGTTTTTTTCGCGTTTAAGTCAGGAAGTCAAAGGCTCCAAACAAATGGACTGGCCACCGCTTAGAGTGGATTCTGACTGGATTCATTATTATATTGGAGATAAAGATATTCGCTTCAAAAAGGCAGGAGATAAACTTTTAAGAGTGGAAGGTTTTGATGAAAAAACCGTATTGAGTGGAGTTAAAGAGGTGGTTTTTACCCGTCCTGACACAGCTCTTTTGGAGATCCATCTGGATTTTGGTCAAACTCAATTCTCCACCAAAGTTTTTCTGGAGAATCTATGAGAGCAAACCGCTGCAAAACTCGTGGTTCCGCCTATTTAATGGTCATTGGTGCCATGGTACTTTGCCTTTTTGCCCTTTTGCATTCCTTAAAAAGTTCCATGCAGGCCAGACATTCACAGGCCCGATTGCAAGACAGATTCCAAGTCCATAACCTATCCCGATCCTGTTTGGAAATCTGCTATAACCAACTCAAGGCCAGTGAGTTAAAAGAGGACAAAATCAAAAAAGAGGAGCAGATTAAAATCCTTGATGGAACCTGCAAATATGAAATCACCATGCGCCAAGGCGATATCTTCACGGTAAAAAGTACCGGAGAAGTTCGCGGCTTATTCCATGAAAGAATCAATATTTTCCGGGCTGAAAAAACCCACGATCCCAGAAACAGAACCATAAAATTAAGCTGGAGCCGACGGGAAGTTACTCAGGAAAATTAGGGACGAGGGCTTTGGCAAATCCGAATTTTGACAATTGTACCCTATACAAATTGCCAGCCACAATTATACTTGGTATCTGAAATCAGATATATTATGTACAAAGTTGCCCATCTTCTCGTCTATACATTGTTTTTCTTGACCTCCGTGTTTGCTGAACTGCCCAGCCATTCAGATATTACTTTAGAGCAGGAATCGGTAGGGTTGGAATCACCTCCATCAAACACCACAGGCTCAGATTTTCAGATCATCATTCCCCCAGTATCAGAACAGTACACCATCGTATCCGAATCTGCTCTTTCTTCTGTTACTGAAGTAGCCAGACTATTACAAAATGCCTTGTTATCGGCTATTAGCACCCCATCAGAAACCCAGACCTCACAGCAACTGTATATCCTGCAATTGGTGGAAAGCACCCTGGGACAGTTAGTAGTTTCTGAGCCTTTGCGGGAATTATTGTTCAGTCATGCCCAAACTCTATTGAATCTCTTCAAAGATCAACCACCAAAATTGGAAAATCTTGCTCTGACTATGGTTTCATGCCCTGTTTTTGGAAAGTCTTTTTGGGGTTCAGACCTTACCACCACAG
Source organism: bacterium UBP17_UBA6191 (assembly GCA_002422125.1). Taxonomy (GTDB): domain Bacteria; phylum Muiribacteriota; class UBA6191; order UBA6191; family UBA6191; genus UBA6191. The sequence continues at coordinate 3,650 of DITF01000232.1, read as the reverse complement.
AATATATTGAACAATTCAGAGTTTATACAAAACCAGCCCCTGCTTTTAGAAATTACGGCGTTAAGACCGCTTATCAGTTCACAAAGCAGTTACCAAAAACTACAGATACTGGAAAAAGTGGACTCCATAGAAACCCTGATAGGGGAAAGTCCTATACTTCGCAGAGAAATTGCCGCACTAGTTCTGGCATCTTTGAGAAGTTTGAGTCAGAGCAGACAACAGGCTGAGACTCAAGCTGGTAATTTTGTGACCATACTCAGTTCAATACCTGAATATGCTCCTAGAGTGAGTCGTTCTTCAACCCAGTATGTTCATCTGCCAGATCAAAAACTCCAGCTTGTAAAAACGGCTACAGGAGCCCAAATTCGTCTGACTGGTAAAGTGTCATGGTGTGGGAAATTTTTTGGTGGCGGCCCCTGCTGGCCTCACGACTGGTTACCCGTTTACATTATTGCACGACATAGTACGGTAGGCTCATACCAGTATCATGATCTTTTTCGGGTGCCATTAGCTTCAAAAATTGCTCCTGGTGTAGAAATTGACATTCAAACCGAAGATATTTTTCAGCGATTCAAACAGCAGTCTTCCGCTAAACCAGGGGTATATAACATAACCGTCATGCTGGCTCATTTTTCTATCGATTCCTCGCAATATTTTTCTTACTATCCTGGCCTTACGACTGAATGGCAAGATGTGGAATATAAAGAAGGTGAACAAGAGCCGCCCTCTGGTATGACTGTGAGCCTGGATTCTTTGAATGTAACTCAGGTTGAAGCCCGGCCATCTGCCAAGTCGGATGTTGTTTATCTTTCCAATAAAAAACCCGTCAAACTGGAGTCCAGACTGTCTCTGACAGAAAATTTTACCCAAAATGATCAGTATGAGTTTGAATTTTTGATGGAGATGGATGATAAAATCCAGTCCCTACTAAAGAGAAGAATTAATGTCTCTTCGTTTGCGGGAAATTCTACGGCCAATATAGCCATGACTCTTTTGCCTTTAGAAATGGTTGGCTTTGAAGGCAAAGAGGGTAAGATTATTGCCAGCTTAAGATCGATTGGTCAGCAGAAATCAACTACTACGAGTCAGTTAGTCAGTTATAATCCACAATTGTTTGTCAAGGTATTGAGCTGTGATGAACCCAAAGCTGAGATTTCACCAACTAACGGGGTTTTAAGTGATTATTATAATGTACAAAATTGTAATTTTGATGTGGTGGGAGACTCTGATCCTGATGAATATTACATCCGTATTACGGAACACACACTGGATTTAATACAACAAGGGGAACCTGAAAAAGTAATTTCAGATCGTGGTTCAATGGCATTGAATCCAAGGGGATTGCGTGAACCATTGATAGACGGAATTTCAGACATTCCTCGACCTTCCAGTTTATTTACCAAAGGCAAAAAATTCTCTTTTCGTTTTGTAGCCCGACCTGTCTATTTTAACCCAAAAACCTCAAGGGACCCGTTTCCTTACAAAACTCCACTGGAACCTTTAGTGAAGTTCCATGTTCAAAGCAAAAGTCTGGGTACTTCGGGAATCTTCACGACTATACCGGTGATTTTGACAAGTAGTAGTGGCACAGAGGGTTCCACCATGGTTTTTACTATAAAACAACCTAAGGAAGTTATGGTATCCCATCAAGGATTATCAAACCCGTTCTGGTTTGCCAAATCCATAGAACAGCTTCTGGAGTATGGGAAGAACATTCCCTACATTAACCAGACAATCCGCCAACTTGACATTCGTTACGGAATGGAAAAACAGGTACAAAGAGAAATGGTGCCTAAACCCTATGTAGTGTATCTCAAATATGCCCATATAGTTAATCAAATAGCTGGACGCCCCACTTTTGGATTATTTCAAACAAAGGATGCATTTAGTCTTAATTATCACGGCGAAATTGCTGTCGAAGCTCTCCAATCAACAATTAGACAAAATCTATCGTATTCTGGGGCAATGGAGGGAATTCCTCAAGATATGCGATTTCGACATGGGCTTGTTAATGTTTTGCTTCACGAACTTCGACATGCCTACCAGCATATACTTGCGCATACGGATCGTACATATAATCCAGACATGGATGCATTTGTACCCTGTAGAAGCTTGAGTACGCAGTTTTCAGTTTATGGGCATGGAGAGTGCAATAAGTTTCAAAATGGCCTGACAACCAAAGGCATAAGAAATTTCAAAGAAATTGATCATGGATTTTTAATTGACCCCGTACATCAGCAAATCAGCAATCAAACGATTTCACTGGGCTGTAACATCATGCCTGGAAATTCATTTTTAGAAGGAAAATCGGACACTCCAATCATGAACCCCCTTAGTATCATAGCTAGTGAAGCAGATTCCTACTACTTTGGCTGGTGGTTCAGTAACAACCTTAATGACAAAACTCCTTTACCAATAAAGCCTACCCCCTCTTTGCCTGCACCTCAGTTCTCAAATCTTCCCTCCGCCCCCCCAAGTTCTCTGGTGATTTTCCCTAGCAATCCCCCCTTGCTATGTCATTTGCCTGTACACACATTTTATAAGGCCGAACAGGATTGGATAGAAAGTAAGGATCACACTGTTATCATTCCATTTCATAAAGTAGCCAATCAGTGCGTGCTGAAAAATGGAAGCATTATCAATAAGACCGAAAAAACCGTGCAGGTACAGTTTCGCAGTGTTGCCGGAGAAAATTCTGTAAGTAGTCCTATTAATGAAATAAAACTTTCTTTTCTGGGCCTGGAAAAAATACCGGAAAATGTTCAGTCCTGTGATGGGGGGACGAGTAATTTTCCTAAACCAATTCTAATGGGGGACCCGTCAGGTTCAACAGATTCTATGATAAGGGTAAGAGTCCAGAATTTTCCAAATTCGAACTCGCAACCAGGTGTTAAGATCTGGATTCGGGTGAATGATGTCGATCTCGCTTCTTCCTTTAACTATAATGGGAAATATCTGGATATTCCATTTAATCCCCAGTACTCCTATTGCACCAAACCAGGTAGTGCAATGATAACTCAAACTAAAAAATCGATAGTCGCCAGATTTATGCATGCGGATTTTCCCAATGCCCTGGGACAACAGGGGAGTCTTGAAATATCTCGATTGGGTGTGGAAACTGCGCCTGGCGGCTACACATGTTTTCAAGAAGCTTTACCACAACTTAAGGCTCCAACAACGAATCTGAATACAACTGTCGTCCAGACAAAAACCTTTAATTTTGAGTTACTGAATCTGCCTTCTGTACAAGGGGCAATTACAAAGGTATCTAGCACTTCCCAAGTTGTGGGCGGAGTGGCTCAATCTGATACCAAAGAGGTTCGCGGCAGCAGGGTAACCATATATTACAGAAAATTGTTTTCTCATTGCGCCTACCTGCAAAACCCACCAGTATATGGACATCAAAAACAAATTTCCTTACAGTATAAAGTACCTGGATTATCCCCGGGACCAACTACTAAATGGACTCAGAATTTCGAAGGATGGAATTACCATCCAGGGCCCTCCTACAGTTGCCACAGGGAGTGAATTTATGATTTTTTTTATGCTTATATTTTTAAGTTCCCCTGTATACACCTATGAAGATATGGACAAGTGGCCTTTTTGCCAGGATCTTTTAAGTGAATACCCGCCAGAGAAGATTCGGGATG
>DITF01000328.1 GCA_002422125.1 bacterium UBP17_UBA6191 | reverse complement strand
CTTGAGTTCCCATGGGGTCCATGCCTCTTTCAAATCTGTGGGATGCATCCGTATGCATTTTGTGTCGTTTAGCCATTTTACGGATTCGAACAGGGTCAAAACAGGCCACTTCTACTAAAACTGAGGTGGTGTTTATTGTGACCCCCGAATCCTCGCCCCCCATGACACCAGCCAGGGCCAGAGGTTTTTGGCTGTCAGCGATCACAAGATCTTCGGGATGCAAATCCCTGATAACTCCATCCAGAGTTTTTAATTTTTCGTTTGGCAGGGCTGAGCGGATGATTACACCGCCCCTCACCTTATCTGCATCAAAGGCATGCAGGGGGTGTCCGTGATAGAGCATTAGGTAGTTACTTAAATCCACAACATTATTGATACTTCTAATACCGCAGTGTTCAAGAATGTCTCGAAGCCAAAGAGGAGAAGGGGCCACAGCGACATTGCAAAAGAGGGAGCCACTGTAACTCAGACAATCAGAATCCTGAATGCTGATAGGGTGCTTTTTTATTGGTATCGAAGTGATTTGAGGTGGAGGAAGTATGGGATTGGTTTTTAATCTAAGGCCAAGTTCACGGGCCAATCCGGAGATTCCAAGGCAGTCCGGTCGATTTGGAGTCACCGATAGCTCCAAAATGTAGTCCTCATTAAAACATTCGCGAAAGTTGCGGCCAATTTCTGCATCAGCCTGTAGTTCCCATATACCTTCGGATTCTTCAGAAAATCCCAGCTCAGCCTGGGAACAAATCATGCCTTCGGAATCTACCCCTCTGATTTTTCTTGGTTTGAGAACCCCAAAGCCGGGAAGGTCTGCGCCCATTAAGGCTACGGGAACCTTTATTCCAGGCCGGGCATTGGGTGCTCCACATACAATACTTAAGGTACGATCGCCAATGTTTACGCTACATAGTCGGAGTTTATCTGCTTCTGGATGATTTTGGGTTGCGATAATTTCACCAACAAAGACCCCGCTAAAGCTAGCTAGAGTGGGTGTGCATCCCTCTACTTCAATGCCCAAATCTTCCAGGGTTTTAATAGCCTCTTCACGAGACGCTTCTACTTTAGATACCTCTTTTAGCCAGTTCCAGGTTACCTTCATGGGTGCTCCTTCATAAAATCAGGGGCATATACTATCAAAATTTATATCACTTGAAACCTTTTCTACCTATCCACCGTATAGAAAGTGAAATCAACGCAGAGAATGCATAGAAACCGTCCCTCGTGGGCCGGGTATAAGGAAGCGTCGGTTCACAGAAATGGNNCCCAATTATCGACAAGACCAATTCGTTTTGGTTTGAAAGTCGCTGCCTTCGGAATCTTCCTGGTCCAGTCGATGCCTGTATCCGCCACTGAGACTGCACAGTATCAAACAAATGCTGCTGTAAGCTCAACGGCTGGCCGCTACGATGGTCTGGGTGGAGCCTATAATACTGGAACTGGTTATAATCAGGGAACTGGTTACAATCAAGGTACTGGCTACAACACAGGCTATAATCAGGGCACAGGGTACAATACCGGCTACAACCAGGGCACAGGGTACAATACTGGATATAATCAGGGCGGTATAAATACTGGAATTAATACCGGTAATTATGGTTCCAATGGGTATTATGCCGGCAACGGTTATGGCCAAGGTTATTACCCAGGTGGGGGCAGTTTTTATCCTGGAACTGGTGCTGGCTACGGTCAACCCGGTTATGGTATGCCAGGTTACGGCGCACCTGGAATGGGTATGCCTGGATATGGCGTTCCTGGCTATGGTACTCCAGGAATGGGTATGCCTGGATACGGTATGGGTGGAGGTCAGTATGTGGATGAAAACTGGATCACAGATCAGCTAAGATTTATCAAATCTGATGTGGATCAGAACCGCATTTACAATGCCCATGCAAGAATTCAGCAGATCATTTCCTATATCCGCTCTTATGGCGATTCCAACCTCATGAGAAGGTTGTATCTGGCTGCGAACCTTCGCAACAAAGATCAGATTTCCATGGAAGTAAATGGAATCCTCACGGACTGGTCCAGTGGTCAACTATCGATTGGATGGGGCGGCAACGGAAATCAGACTTTTCCTGGACAGCAGGATATTGATAAGGGCTTTTTGCTTCAGCAGTTGAATCAGATCATCATGGATTTCCCAGGAAATTCTTCCAATGCCAGAGTCAGACTACAGGGTTTGATTGCCTCTGTACCTCCTACAGGTAATGAGCGATTGATTCGTCGTTTGATGTATGCATCCTCCATTCAGGATCGAACTGTGGCGGCAAATGAGCTTTCTGGAATTGTTCAGGAAATCAATGCAGGCTCTTTAGTCTTAAATGATACCACTCACATGATGCCAGGTTATGGCACATATCCTGGGTATTACGGTGGTCAACCCGGTTATGGTATGCCTGGATACGGTACTCCCGGATATGGTACCCCTGGGTATGGAACTCCTGGTTACGGTACCCCGGGTTATGGAGTTCCAACGAACACCCTTCCTGGTGGTTACGGAGCAGGATATGGTTACGGTGGCGGATTTCCGACATCGGGATATTATGGGTATAGCTCCGCATCAACCGGAGGAGCTGCGCCTCAGGCAGCTCAGGCGGCGGTACAAACTCCAGCGGTAGTGGCTCCTTCAGCCCCAACCGATCTGGCAGCTCTTCAGGACGCGGTAAACAAGGCCTATCAGGAACTGACCCAGGCTATTGCAACTGGAGATGCAGCCAGAATCAAGTCGGCTCGTGATGCCTATACAGCAGCACAAAAGCGCTTGGAAGAGGCTAGACAGTAATTGGTTCCGTCGGCGAACCCTTGTAATGAGGGTTCGCCATGATTTAAAGCGATTAGATAGTAGCAAGGAGATATGAGTATGAAACTGAACAAACTGGTTTTGACAGGGTTTTTAGGTGTAGCATTTTTGGGTTCTCCCATGGCCAATGAAGTACAGGATTTGGAAGAAGGTAGAAAAACCTATCCTCGTTCTCCAGAATCCATGATGGTCAGTGATCGGGCCGGAGATATGGCAGCAATTGCAGATATCGTTCGTGAGCTTGGTCAGGCCGACACTCAAGTGGTGATGGGCTTTATTGATCAGTTGTATGGTCTGAGAGACAAATACACTGAGGTAATGCAGATGGAAGTCAAATTGCAGCAGTCTGCAAGTACAGGTGCGGATCAAAAAGAACTGATGAAGACTTATGTCAGACTTCTTCAGGAAGAAAAAGATCTGGCCCGGGCTGTGATTGAAACTGTAAAGCGCGATCTGGAAGCTACTGAGTCTCGGTTGCTACAGGTTTTGGCCAAAATCTACAGGATTGGCGATCGTAGTATGAAAACAACGATTTCCAATGTTCGTGTGGAAATCAAAAAAACAGTAACTTACCAACTGCATAACAGCCAGGGTAAAGAGAGAGCATTTTATATGGATGCTCTACGGTTTTTGGATCAATACTTCCAATAATTTGCAGCTAGTCTGATCGCTTTAAAGGATCGGTTCCCTTACGGGGACCGGTCCTTTGTTGTATTATGTGCCCTTATGATTCCAATGACTATTAAAGCGAAAGATTCGAGAACTCTGGCCAGGGTTACAGAGTTTACCCTTAGAGGTGTTAAAATTGAGACGCCCCAGTTTATGCCTGTGGGTACGAGGGGAGCAGTAAAAACTCTGGATTCGGCTGATTTGCATGAGTTAGGTTTTCCGATTGTACTGGGAAACACTTATCATTTGTATCTGAAGCCAGAATCAGATGTACTAAAAGAGCATGGTGGTCTGCATAAATTCACGGGTTTTCAGGGGGCGATGCTGACCGATAGTGGGGGATTTCAGATTTTTTCCCTAGAAGGCATGCGTAAACTAGATGCGCATGGGGTTACATTTCGCTCTGTTTATGATGGTTCCGAGCATCGTTTTGAGCCCAAAGGTGTGGTTCAGATTCAGCGAGCCATTGGAGCTGATATCATGATGTGTCTTGATGAATGCCCCCCAGGAGATGCGCCTCGTGCCTATATTGAAAAGTCCATGCAATTGACACATCGTTGGGCGGAGCAATGTGTTGAAGAATTTTTATCCGATCCAGGAGATCAGCATTTGTTTGGGATTTTTCAAGGAGGGGTGCATCTTGATCTTCGCGAGCAATCCTTAAAATTCATTCAGGATTTGCCCTTTAGCGGGATTGCCATAGGTGGTTTGTCAGTCGGTGAATCACGAGAAGATATGGGTCGCGTACTTACGCATGTGGGGCCGCTCCTTGATCCAGCCAGACCTCATTATCTGATGGGGGTTGGGACTCCTCATGACTTTCTAACCGCCATTGAATGCGGGGTGGACTTGTTTGACTGTGTAATGCCAACAAGGGTAGCAAGGCATGGGCGGGCCTTTACTGAAAATGGGCAGATAAACCTTCTGAATGCCAAATACCGTACCCAGCTTGCAGCCATTGATGATGCTTGTGATTGCAGGGTTTGTCAGAACTATTCAGCTTCTTATGTCCACCACCTGCTAAGAATGAAGGAGACAACTGGTCAACGCTTGTTGACATGGCATAATTTGGCCTTTTTTAAGCGATTTCTTGATGCTGCCAGAGAGTCCATAATGACTTCACAGTTTCCAGAGTTTCGCGATCACTGGAGACAAAGACTTTGATCCATTCTCGGAATTAGAGTTTGACTTGGTGTGACAATGTGTTATAATCCGTCCCCTGCATTTAGCATTGTTCTAACGATTATAAAAGGATTAAGGTTCGCAATGGCCAATATAGCATCGGTAGCCAAACGCGCTCGACAAGCTGTCAAGCGCACAGAGCGCAATTCAGCTTTGAAAGCTTCTCTGCGCACCGCCAAAAAGAAAATGGCAAAACTGTTAACAGAAGGTAATCAGGAAGCCATTTCAGCGGCGTTGCCCGCAACTCTGCGCTTGTTTGATAAGATGGTTTCTAAAAACATCATTCATAAAAACACAGCGGCCAGAAATAAAAGTCGACTCATGGTTCGTGTGAACCAGTTGAGCGCAGCCAAACAAAGCTAAGTCCTTTTAAACTACACTCTTCATTTTTGAAATGTGTTTTTTAATTAAAAGGATCTACAAAGCCCTGTGACCCAGGGCTTTTTTGTATGTTAAGCTTTTTGTCTAATGGGCCGGTGTATTTAGGGTCATCTTCTCCTCGTCGCAAGGAATTGTTTGCCTACCTGTTTTCTTCATTTCAAATTCTGACCTCCAAAGATGAATTGCTGCGAGATAGTGGAATGGGTGGCGATTTTGCTCTTGAAAATGCCCAGTATAAATCCAGGTGCATCCAAAATACCCATCAGTTAGGAGCAGGATTTTTGTTTTGTTTCGATACGGTGGTGGCACTCGGGGACCGACTTTTTGGAAAGTATGCGACTAAGGAAGAAGCCTTTGAGGCACTCAAGTTACTCTCGGGGAAAACTCATCAGGTACATACTGGTGTCAGTTTAGTTTCGGGGGATGGGACAGAGCTTCTGAACAAGTTTTATACGACAGAGGTCGAGTTTTTTGATCTACCTTCGCAGTTAGTGTACTGCTGGCTGGATAAGGACAATTTTCAAGACAAAGCGGGAGCATATGCGATTCAGGACTTGAGTTCCTGTTTTATTCGTCGGATTCAGGGCTGTTACTATAATGTAATGGGCTTGCCGGCACCCCAACTTTTGCATGATTTGTTAGAACTAGGCCATTGTCGGTTTTCCCGATGAAGTGGCTTTTGTTATTGGCAATTTTGACAGTTGGGTCACTACACTTTTTTTCACCGCATACCTCAGTACCAGAATATGCGGACATGCGATTGGGGTCAGTAGATACTTCTGAGGCTGAATATTTGGGCGGTGGGCTTATCATTCGTCAGCCTCTAATGCCGAAGGAATGGCACTCTTCCACCATTTTGAATGTATTTTGGCGCTGGCTGGTATTTTCCCGTCGTCAGGATTCCGCAGTACAGGCAGCATTTTTCGCCAATGATATGGGGATTTTTAGGCCATTTGATGGTTTTTCGCTACGAGTTTCCACCAGGGATTTGACATCCTGGGAGCTGGTTCAGGACAAGTCTTTGTGGATGAAATGGTTAGATCGTCTGAGTCAGGAACAGCGGGGAGAATTTGATTCTGGTAATAAACTATGTTTAAGACAGGGCCTAAACGCCGATTTTTGCCTGATTGGAACTGAGGATCAAATAAGAATTCAGAATCGAATGGATTTGGACTCAAATCTACCTTCAAGAGAGTGCAGACTCTCGGGAGCATCCGATGAGTTGTCCTTAAGTTGTTCGCAAACAAAAGCCAGCCTTTCTGGCTTTACCAATGAGAAACCCTTTTGCGTGGAATGTTCTAGCTATCTGACTCTGAACTGGGTGCATTTACCTAAAAGTCAATCCTTAATGGATTTGTATCAAGGCTCAAATCAAAAAGCCCTCCAGAGGATTCTTTTGTCCTTAACGAGAGTCAGCGGTGTGGTTTATAAGAGGGTATCTGGGAGTTTTGCGTTAAAGTTTCGTCTTGCATTTCAAGAACCATCTGACTCAGCCAGAATTCTGACAGAATTGTCAGGATATCTGATCGAGAATCAGCATCCTTATGAGCTTTTGGGTCAGAAATTAGTGATTCCCTTGCCATTAAATTTTGGTCATTTGACAGTTAAAAGAGAACGCGTGGAGATTCTGGTGGAGTTTGGTAATCCGGGAGATGTTACTCTTCCAGTCTCGGGAGCAGGTTCTAGTTTTGCGATCTGGGATTTACTGGAGTTTCTCCCACTAATGAGGTCTCGCATTGAGGGGTCTTCGCATAATTTTGTGAAATCCATGCAGGAAACATGTCAAAAGAACAGGGAGGAGCATTCCAGGTTTTGCCCACTAGGACCGGCTTTGATTCAAGGTGGCTGTCCACTCCATGGTAGTCAGGCCCACTTTGCAATCCAAGAGCTTCTTTATGGTGAGGTTTTATCGGTTCTACCTGCCTTGTTAAAGGCCGATTTTGAGTTTGTAGGCGAGGTTGATTCGGCTTTTCGCTCTAGAATTCGATGGCGGTAGCGCTTTAATAGGTAGTTGGAATCAGTCTCAAGTTTAAGCTCAAGGGTTTGCGTATCTGACTCCATAATTAAGTCCAGATAGATGGTGTCGTCTCTAGGCTCTAGTAGCAACGACTTTAGACTGTAGTCTTGTAACGAGGGTAAAATCAGATTGAGATATTCGTAGAAGTCCTCTAATCTGCCGTCCTCGTCGCGATAATCAGGGTGCAGATAGGAGCGAATTTTTTTGTGGTCCTTTAGGATATCCAGAATAATCTCACGAGATTGCATAAGCATTTTATGTAGCAACCGAAATTCCTGGTTCTCCTGTCTTTGCATAGTTTTGTGAGCCCGATACAGGGATGGTTCTCTAGAGTGTCTTGATTGGGCCGACCATGCCAGAATCAGGCGGGTTTGTCCAAGGGCTATGTTTATATTTTCCACTAGGTCAATCTCTGGGCAAGTCAGTTTGTATTTGCCCATCTTAAGTGGAATCTGACGAATTTTTCCGTTAGTGTCTGTCAAGTGGGGGGTCTGGCCCAAATTGCAGGTCAAATCAGTCACGGCTTGGGCATCTCCAAAGCGAAAGCCTAAGCGACTGAATTGGGGATTGTTAAATGGAGTGATGAATCTGTGATCTTTTAATACCAAAAGGCTGAATCCTGTAATCTCCTTTTCTCTGAAGTTCAAATCAGGTTTAAAAAAAGCATTAGGGTTGACTTTTGAAAAACCGGAATCCGTAAAGCAATTGGAGGAGATGAGCATAAGAAGCCCTAGTAGTTTTAGTTTTGCTCGATAGAGTGCCCATACGGATGGTAGAAGCAATAATGCACCAGAAAGAAAAAAAAACCGGCTCTGAAATTCAAAAGGTAGGGACAGGGAATAAAACAGAGACTGGGGTAGTGGTAGGGGCCACTGTATCAGACATTTTTCTACCAGATAAAGACCAAAACGAGAAAGAATCAGTGCCGATATCAGTAAGCATATTTGAATAGAAATAATTCCAGAACCGAGTGATTTTTTTTTCAATCCCAAGGCTAAAAGACTTTTTAGTGAGGACTGACGGCGCAATAGGATCAAAAAACCCGAGGAATAGAGCGAAAAGATGACAAAAACCCCTAAGGCCAGTAAAAAAACCAGGTGTAACTTTTGTTCTGTCTTGAACAAAGTCAGTGTTTCTGAATACAAATCTTCCCAGGACAAAATGTGCCAATGTGCTGCCTCCGGGAATTGCATTAGGGTCATTTTTAACTTCTGGGCCTGTGTCAGATTTTCTAGATGAACTTCAACTAAATTATTTTCCGTGACTACTCCCATTTGCCTCTTTAAGGAGTCCAAAGAAACAAAAATATTGAGTTTTTTCTGGGGCTGATTCCAGTCCGATACCAGCGCGATTGGTATTAGAGGGATTTCATTTCCATTCAAAAGCATTAAACTGAGTTCGCAGCGATTTTCGCCTAGTTCCGCAAACAAAGTTTCTGATATCAGGACATAGCGATCTCCCGCTTCTTGCGGACAGGGAGTTTCCGAAGCCTCCTGCAGAATGGAAAAGGCATCCTGATCCGAGACTCCCGAGATTAAGACTCCGATACCCAATTCAGAGTTCATTAAAATACCCTGGGTCTGCAGAACTGAAGAAATTTTTGTGATTCCAGTCTGTGAACTAAGCGCTGTAGCTGGTTGGCTATCAAACCAGGAATTGTGGGGTCTGATTATTACATGGGGTCCGCGTTTTTGAATCTGCATTAGAAAATCATTTTGTAATCCACTAAAAATACAAAAGCTGGCATTTAAGAGCCAATGTCCCAGACTAAAAAGCAGGACAGGCAGAAACAAAAATAGTTTTTCTTGAGACAGGATTTTTAAGATAACCGGAAGAGCTCTTGAATACTGGTTCACAAAAGCAGTCCTTGAAAAGTCAACGGGATTCTCTTATGTAGGAAATCTCCTGTAACAGTTCTTTCATAGCCCCATAGTTGTTCATGGGAAACAGATGCAAGCCTTGAATTCTATCACTGGCCAGTTTCAAAAAATCCACGACCACTCTCATGGCTTCTTCCTGATTATTGCGCTGCTTTAAGCGGCTTAAGGTTTCCCCAGGCACAAACAAGCCTGGAACCGTCTGATTCAGATTCAGTGAAGATTCATAGTTTTTCAAAAGCATGGTGGAAATTAAAATTGGGGTTTTTATATCTGTTGAGGCTGCCAAAAAATCATCCAGGGTACTTTTCATAAACAGAGGTTGAGTCTGAAAAAACGAGGCACCCTGATCGATTTTTTTCTGCATTTTTTTGACTTCATTTTGCTGATTTATGGCAGTTGGATTGGCCGTAGCTCCAAAAAAGAAACGGTTTTTTTTGTTGAGTTTGCCGTTCCCTGTATGTTCACCCTGATTCATTTTCTGCATAATTTGCATTAGAAGCATGCTGTTGCCCTGAAATACACCCTTAGTTTCGGGAATATTACTGTGTTTGGGAGCATCGCCAGTCATGACTAAAAAATTATCCAATCCAAGAGCAGAGGCCCCTAAGAGATAGGATTGAAGCCCAAGCAGGGTCATATCCCTCATGGTGATGTGCTGAATGGTTTCAATATTATATTCCCGTTTCAGAAGCACAGCATAAGCCACTGGATCCATGCGCAGTTTGGCCACAGGACAGGCGGCTACATTAATGGCATCCAGATACGGAATCAGTGGACCAACTTCCTGCAGGGAATTTCTCATTCCACTGCCACGAGGTGGGTCAACTTCTAAAGTAATGACGAAGCGATTTGTCGATAATTTGTCTCTAAGATTCATAAGAGGCTATAATATCACTCTGTATTGGAATTTTAGGAATAAAACCTTGTTAGGGTGTTGGTCTTCCCATGAAAAAAAATGTAGCTTGTGTCATCAATTATGGGTGTCAAATGAATGAGTATGAATCCCAGACCGTCAGTAAGATGTTGATGGGAGCTGGGTTTGAGATGAGTAACAATCCTGACGATGCTGAGGTTGTGATCCTGAATACCTGCACGGTTCGTGACAATGCAGATCTGAAGGTCTGGCATAAACTGGAGCATCTCTTGCCTCAGAAGCGACGGTCGCGGCGGCAAAAAAAGATTGGGTTGATGGGATGTATGGTAGCAGCTCAAAAAGAAGCGCTGATGCAAAAGCATCCTGAGATTGACTTTCTAATAACTCCAGCGGAACTTCAATCCATCGGGAAGGTTTTGGCAGATGTGACAGCACGAAGGTTTGAGGACTACTCCACCTACGAGGTACTAACTGAGGGTAATGCAGCCGTGCATCGTAGTTATTTACCGGTTCAGACGGGATGTAACTTTAACTGTACTTACTGCATAGTTCCAGCAGTTAAGGGCCGGGAAGTTAATCTGTCGTCTGTGGAGATTCTGAATAAAGTTCATGAGTTAGTGACTCAGGGAGTCCAGGAAATTACCCTGCTTGGTCAGACGATCAACTCATGGAGGCACGAAGGCTTAAGATTTGCTGATTTGCTGGCCAGAGTGGCTCAGAAAGCACCAAAAATCTGGATTAGATTTTTAACTTCCCATCCCGTATTGTTTGATGACAAAATTCTTGAGGTCATGCGCGACCATCCCAATCTTTGTCCCTGGATCCACATTCCAGCCCAGTCTGGAAGCTCCAGGGTTTTAAAAGCCATGAAGCGGGGCTATTCCAGGGAAGCATATCTGGAGTTGATTTTAAAGATTCGTGAAACCGTCCCAGGAGTGTGCTTGTCTACAGATATGATTTGTGGGTTCCCTTCAGAAACGGAAGAGGAGTTCTTGGAGACCCTTAGCTTATTGCGGGAGGTTAAGTATGAGACGGCTTATCTGTTTCACTATTCGGAGAGGCAGGGTACTGTTGCGGCATCCATGGAAGGTTCAATGCCTGAAGAAATTCGTAAAGAAAGACTTGCCCGTATGATTGCGGTTCAACGAGAAGTGCAGACAGAAATCTATCCGACTTTTATTGGCAGGACCGAAAAGGTACTAGTGGAGTCTGAAGCTAAGCGATTTGATAATCAATATAAGGGTCGAACTTCTGGAAATGTTCCGGTTTTGTTTCAACATAAGGACAATAAAATCGGATCTTTTGTAAATGTAAAAATAGGGGAAGCTAATTCCCAGTCTTTGTTTGGGGAAGTGGTTTGAGGCATGTTGCCAAGGTATGTTGAAGATACCCGTCCCTTTCGACAGGATGCCATGGAATTGGCTATTTCACGGGGATACCATAAAGCCTTGGCAATGTGGATTGCTAAAGAAGCCTCTTTGGATTCCTGTGGTGGTTTGGATGGATTTTTGCAGAAAACCCCGGACCTGTATCACGATCCCATGCTCCTATCTGGCATGGCAAAAGCCGTGGAAAGGACTGTGGATGCACTCAAAAGGCGAGAACCAATCCTGATTTTTGGGGATTTTGATGTGGATGGGCTGTCTGCATCCAGTGTCCTTTATTGGGGACTGCGCAAGGCATGTCCTAAGTTTATGCCAGAGGTGTATTTACCTAATCGCTTTACAGAAGGACATGGGTTGAAAAACCACTTGGTGCATGAATTTCATAAACGAGGCATAAAGGTAATTATTACTGCTGACTGTGGTATGGGTTCGGCCGAGGAGATAATTCTGGCCCAGAGCCTAGGGATCTCTGTGATTGTAACTGATCATCATCTTCCCGAACAGGAGATGACGGGAGCGCTGGCAGTGGTCAATCCCCGTCTTGGTGGATATCCCTGTGATGCTTTGGCTGGGGTTGGGGTAGCCTATAAATTTATTCACGCACTCCTGTCTCAGATGTACGGAGAACACTCTGAGATTTGTCAGTCCACCCTGATTAATTGTTTGGACTATGTGGCAATCGGAACTGTGGCTGATGTGGTACCTTTGATCGGCGAGAATCGCTATATGGTGGAAGCGGGACTAAACCATATGATGCAAAGTCGCCTTCCATTTCTTAAGGATTATTGGAACCGCAAGATTTTAAGAACTGATCTTGGGGAGCATTATGGTCCTGAACATGTAGGATATTATATGGCCCCCAGATTAAATGCAGCTTCCAGGCTTGATTCGGCGTGGCCAGCCTTTCATTTTCTGACTTCAGTAAAACTGGAGTCGGTGGTAGAGTATGGAAACAATCTGGAAAATTATAATCAGCTTAGAGTACAGAGGTTAAAACAGCTTAAGAGCTCCATGGAAATGAAGGTGCACAAGTTTGAGAATATCCCACTGATTGTTATTGAATCCAACAGTAGAGAGTTGGGGTTAATGGGGCTTTTAGCTTCCTCCTTTAGTGATCTATATGCCCGGGCCGTCATTGCATTGGCTACCAATCCTTCTGGGGAACTAGTTGGTTCTGCCCGTGGAATCCTGGGTTTTAACCTAAAATCCCTCCTGGACTCGGTGTCACAAACTCTTTTGAATCATGGTGGGCATGCCAGGGCTGCTGGTCTTCGCTTGAAATCAGAGAATTTACCTGAATTTATCAAGGCCCTTACAAATCTTGAGCCAGTTGGATACGAGCAGGAGATCGCGCCCAAAACATTTTGCACTTATCTTGATGGAGCTAATTTGTCAGAGAATTTTGTGGATCAACAAAGAGGCCTCGGTCCTTTTGGTGAAGAAAATGCCAGACCTGTTTTTGCTTTGAAAAACTATCGCCTGATAAGGCAAAGAAAAGTAGGCAGTGAACAAAAGGATCTGAGCCTTGAGATTGAATGCCACAGTGGGACTCGCCTTAGTGTAATCGGCTTTGGGTTAGGTGCATACAATCAGGAATTTATGGCTGCGCCTCCTCTGGTTGGTCAACTGGAGTACAACTATTTTGGAACCAAAAGAGTTCAACTTCAATGCCAGGGAATTGCGAGCCAATAATTATCTGGGGGCCGGAGATTGGATTCCGGCCACAATTTGTATCGTGTGGGCCACACTGTGAGCTTCGGTTGCGTGATTTTCGAACTGATCTTTGGCAAAAGTTGAGTCCCAGACTTTGATAGCCAGATTTTTATCAGGCCATAGTTTAAAGTACTGGTTTAGAAATATGCCTAAATGTAGGGGGAACTTTTCTTCGTGTTGGATCAGCCAAGGAATAAATTGTTTTAAGAGAGCCTTATTTTCGGGGTTGCGGTTAAGCAGGAATGCGCCAAACTCCAGAGCTTCCTGATGAGATGCCTGCTCGCATAGCTGTTGAAGCCATCGTTTCTGGTAGGTAAGAGGTAGTTCCTCTTTAAGCAGATATTCCATTCTCAAATCTCTTAACAGCTTCTGTGTATTGGCGGCTTTGTTTTGCCTTATGCTCTTTTTTAATGTCTTTAAAGGATTATCTTGTTTACGGATTGTTGGTATTAATCTACCTGGTAGGCTAAGAAATCCCAAAAAAATTACTAGCCAGACAAACCAGATATACAACGGATGGATCTCAAGTACCTTTTCCCGATAAAGGATTCCCAAATGTTCCTGAAAAATTAGTCCGTGGGTGATTAGAAGCAAACAGTCCTTTTCTGATCGAGCCTCACTGAATTTGTACTGGCCAGAATTATTCCAGATTGTTGTGGTAGTTTTGTCGAGATTTTGAGGACTCTGGGTAGATTTTATCTCCGCCAGTTCTCCAATCTGTTCTCTTCTGAGTTTTTCCCAGCGGGCAACACTATCCTCTTCACCAGGTACTGTATCCAGGTTTACCATTTTTTGGCCCACAGAGGTGGATTTTTGTGTTGCTTTGGAGTGCAGAACTATTAATTGGGGCAAGGAGTTTATGGTTTTTTGAGGAATCTTTCCAGACGCGATTCCTACCTGTAACAAACCAAAAAGTACATGAATCATTAAAAGGAAACAAAGGAAAATCTTCATCAACAAAACCCTTCTTAAACAATGTAAACAAGGAATGAAATGGAATCAAGGTTGAGTGCCTAGGAATATGGGAAATTGCATTAATTTTGTTAGGAGCACAGGCTAAGCTGCCGAAATCAGGAAGGATTTGTGTGAAGAATGTATGGATGCCTTATTTTTGGGAAGGCAGGGTAATATGTATAAAAGCAAGTTTCAATTGCATAAGGTGATTTCGGTAATGATCGGGGTAGCTCTTCTTTTGAGCGGCTGCGGGGATGCCGGAGTAGAAAACGGAGTCATCACAGGTACGGTTTTTTCCAACCGTGCCGGTGGAGCGACGACTAAAACCCCCGAACCAAGCGTGAGTGTGATCGCTGTTTTTGAAAGCGAACCTCAGGTCATTCGTACGGCTGTCAGCAATGCGAATGGGCAGTACCGTATTCCAAATTTAAGAATTGGGAAATGGGCACTTGGATATTCTAAAGATGGGTTTGAAACCATTCAGGCTACCGAAAAGACAGCCACCTCAAGCGAGGCGTCAACGGCCATTGGTGGGACAGACATCAAGGTATATGTGGAGACGGCTACAACTATTGCAGCTCCAGATGTAACCTTGAGAAATCGACCACCTGAAGGTGATGGCACTGTGATTTTAAATCTGGTGGATGAAAGAACCGGTGAAGCAGTGAACGGGGCCACAGTATCCGTGGGTAACTCGACTACATCCAATGGTTCCAATGGACAGTATGTATTAGTGGTTCCGATTATTAATCCTTCGGGAGATGCTGCTCCTCAATCTGCCGCCCTTAATGTGTCGGCAGAGGGCTATTCTGGGCCGGCTAATGGGGTCAACTCATTAGCTGTGTTGGCAGGGCAGAGTATTGAGCATACCGTACGAATGGTTCCACTTACGGGACAGATTGAAGGCCAGATTACCTTAAGCAAATTTTCCAACTTGTATGATGTTTCTCAGTTTCGTGTGACGGTGGAAGGGTTAAGTACTGCAAATCAGCAGGCTCAAGCACCAGATGCCAATGGTTTTTTTCAGGTAGAAGTACCAGTTAGAACTTCAACCAATAATCGTTCTTATACCTTAAGGATTTCTGGTCGCGGAGTTTTTGATCAGGTTGTCAATAATATTTTGGCACCGATTGCAGGCTCAGTACGGGTGGATGTGCCCCCGATGACCCCTCAAACTGTGACCATTGTGGGAGAAATTCGAAATCCATCTGGCAACCGGGCTGTTATCGGACAACTTGGTTTGGAAGGTGGGGTAACGGGTGGTATTCCAAACTGTAACGCATTTACCAATGGGATTCGCGGAACTGTAGGTAGTTTTTCCATCGATGGGGTGCCAGTGGACACCCAAAACGATTTGACCGTGACCTCAACTGTTTATAATTGTGACGAGGCGGGGTTGCAGACGGGAACCGCAGCAGCAGAAGCTTCATTTAAGGCATTGAATAATGGTACCGGGGTCTTCACCGTTCCAACCTTACAGGCTGGAGCAGGCAACTGATTTTTGGCATGGAAGCGGGAATTAGGAGTATGGGTATGAACAAATATTGCAAAAGGGTTGTTCTGGCAGGGATGCTCGGAGTAAGCCTCGCAACTGTAGTACAGGCCAAATCGGCTCAGGGCCAGGCCGCTGCCTATAGAAACCTTGGTATTGATGCCAGAATTTTAGGTTTGGGTGGAGCAGGTGTGGCGGTGTCTTCGGATGTAAATGCAACATACTGGAATCCTGCTGGATTGGCAGGAGTAAAACAAAGGGAAGCCGCAGCGATGCACACTTCCTTAAGTCTTGATCGCAATTACAATTATCTGGGGTATGCTGCCCCTATGGGGAAAGATGGTTGGGTACTTGGAGTATCTTATCATCGCTTCAGTGTCGATGGGATTCCTGAAACCAGGATTCACAGCGGTCTGGATGTTGACGGGAATGGAAGATTTGATGACCCTATTCTGACAGGAGAAGCTGATGGCGCTCCCTTGGCGGCTGGCAGGGCCACGGCACCAGTGAGAATTTTTTCTTATTTTGAGGATGCCGAGAGTAATATCAGTGTATCCGCGGCCAAACAAATCAATAGTCGCCTGAATCTGGGCGGCACAGTGCGTTATCTGGAGCAGGAATTGTTCACAGAGAGTGCGGACGGATTAGGTTTTGATTTTGGTGTGCAGTACAAAGCCAGTAAACGAATTACCCTTGGGGCCAGCTTTCGTGATATGTTTGAGTCTTTAAAATGGACGACAGGACGAAAAGATACTGTTCCCATTACAGCCACCGTTGGTGGTGCCTTTCAAGTGAATCGGAATACTTTGATTGCCCTGGATGGGGTTAAGCGGGAGAGAGAAGAAGTTGGGCTTAGGCTTGGTGTGGAAAAATGGTTTGCCGAGAAGTATGGGCTGAGACTTGGTAGTAATGAAGGTGAGTTTACTGCTGGAGCTTCCGCAAAATATGAAGAGTGGACCTTTGACTATGCATACAACGATCAGGACTTAGGTAATGTTCAGAGGATTTCTGCCAAACGCCGCTTTTAAGTTAATTGTTCTCTTGATTGGATTGACAGTAGTTTATGCTGAGACTCAATTTCCCCTACTAAATGCACGGATTCAGAGGCGAATTGTAAATCAGGAATTTGTTCCGGATTCGCAATATCAGGAACGCAGGGATACATTTCGTAGTCGCGGTTCAGATTATGAGCTTGAGAGGATCGTGGGGCAAAGAGGAAATTTGCCATCACAGTTTTTACTCCCCACCCATGTCGCGTTGGATGGGGACTTTATTTTTGTCACGGACTATGGGAATCGGCGGATTCAGAAATTTTATACAAACGGTGAATTTCTCGAAATTTTACCGTTGCCGGATCTCATTGAGCCAGTACAGTTTCAAGTGTATCAGGATCAATATTTTGTAGTAGATGCAGGTTGTCCCTGTATTCGGGTTTATAACCGTAATTATGAGCCACTTTTTGTCATGGGTGAAGCAGGAGTTGCGCCTGGCAAGTTGAATCACCCAAATTCTTTGGTTGTTGACAATAGAGGCATGGCTTGGGTCGCGGATGACAAGAATAATCGCATTGAGATTTTTAGCCTGGAAAAAGTTTTTAATCGGCCGAATCACTATTTCATGAATATTGATGAGTATCAGCCAGAAGTTGTACTTCAAGCCCCTCGCAGTATGGCATGGTGGCCTTCCAAACAAGAATATTTTGTAGTGGATGCCGGTACGACAAAGATTCTGGTTTTTGATCAGGATGGTAACTATATTCGAGAAGTTGTGAGAGCTGGCTCGGAGTCCAACCGAGTGGTTATGCCTCAGGCATTAGCGATTGATGAAGAAGGGAATCTCTATATTGGAGATCAGATTGCCCAAAGAGTATTAAAAATAAGTGGTTCTGGCTCGGAAATGGGAGAGATCGGCTACACATCCCAGTTTTCGGAACATCTTCGTCTACCCCCATCACAGGAAAGACAGTCTGCTCTGGTTCGGAACTCCCAGTTTAGTCCAGGGGATTCTATTCTCAATTTTCCTTTAGGGCTGGCAGTCTCCCCGACAGGAGGGCTGTGGGTGGCGGACTGGGGCAATAATCAGGTTAAACTTTTCACCGTAGACTACTTCAGAAAGGGCTTTGAGGCCTACAAACAGCAACAGTTTGCGTTGGCCATTCAGTATTTTAACCGCTGTGATCTGCGAAATCCTGGCTATCATCTGGTTGAGTTTTACCTTTCCATGTGTCATTATTACTTGGGAGAACTGGAGGCCGACTTTGAGAAGAGACTGGAGTGGTTTCAGAAGGCTCGCGGCTATTTTGAATCTCTGAATTTAAAGAGCAAGGTTGACAGTTTTAAGGATGCTTGGATTGAACGAAAGGCCTTGTATTATCTGGCCCGTGTCAAAGCGGTATCCACGGAGCGGTAAGGGTAGGGCAACTGTTAATGCAACAAATTTCACACGGATATCTGTATGAAAAGAATTAAACTCGGTGATGCCCTTGTAGAAAAGGGTCTGATTACGGCAGCCCAGCTACAGGAAGCCCTTACTAAGGGTAAATTGAGCGGGAAACGCGTAGGCATCATTTTGATTGAAATGGGGCTTGTCACAGAGAAAGAAATTGTTCGCGTTTTGTCCGAGCAGTTGAATGTTCCTCAGATTGATTTAAGCAATTATTTGATTGAGCCTAGCACGGTCAAGCTGATTCCCGAGCATGTGGCTAGAAGACATCAGTTGATTCCTATCAACAAGGTAGGGAACAAACTCACCGTTGCCATGGTAGACCCTCTAAACATTTTGGCCATTGATGATGTGGCCTTGATGACTGGATTAGTGGTCAAACCGGTAATTGTTACAGCCAAGGATTTAAATGATGCTTTGGATGAAGCCTACGGGGATTCCTCCAAAACCGGCGAACTTATGGAGGAAATCGGAGACATGGGCTCCGCTTCCGAGGATGAGCTGCAAGAAGAGCTGTCTGGGGAACTTGGTGAAAACGACGCTCCGATTATTAAGTTGGTGAATCTGATTATTTCCCAGGCTGTGAATAGAGGAGTTTCAGACATTCACATTGAACCTTTTGAGAAGGAACTTAGAGTTCGTTATCGCCTTGACGGTATGCTGATGGTGGATGTTAAGCCACCTAAAAAGGCTCAGGCGGCGATTACCTCAAGGCTGAAGATTATGGCCGATCTGGATATTGCGGAGAAGAGGCTCCCTCAGGACGGTCGTATCAAGATTAAAGTTAGCAATAGAACCATTGATTTGCGGGTTTCGACTCTTCCTTGTACCTGGGGCGAAAAAATTGTAATGAGGATTTTGGATCAGACCTCATTGCAGGTGGATCTGGGTAAACTGGGATTTGAGCCCGCGACTTATGAAAGATTCAAGGATGGAATTGGTCATCCCTATGGGATCTGTCTGATTACAGGTCCTACAGGGTCGGGAAAAACTACAACCTTGTATTCGGCATTGAGTTCCTTAAATACTCCCTATGTAAATGTAATGACAGCGGAAGATCCGGTGGAATATCAGTTGGAAGGCGTGAATCAGGTTCAGTGCCGCCCCGATATCGGTTTGACCTTTGCGGCCGCTCTGCGGTCGTTTTTGCGCCAGGATCCGGACATTATCATGGTGGGGGAGATTAGAGACTTTGAAACAGCCGAGATTGCAATTAAGGCCTCGATGACAGGTCACTTAGTGCTCTCAACTCTACATACAAACGATGCTCCAGGTACTATTGGTCGCCTTCTGAACATGGGAATTGAAGCCTTTATGGTGACCTCTTCCATTATTCTGATTCAGGCCCAAAGGCTAGTGAGATCCGTATGTAAGGACTGTAAAACGGAGTATCGTGGTCAAAGAGAGGTCAAGGAGAGTTTTGGCATCACTGAGGAGCTCTTGGCTCACTTGGATTTGAAGCATATCGATGCCAATAATTTTCGCCTGTACAAAGGCGCAGGATGTGATACCTGTGGTGGTTCGGGTTATAAGGGACGCTTGGGAATTTACGAAGTACTCACGATGACAGAAAATATGAAAACTTTGATTCTTCGCGGTGGTAGTACTCAGGACATTACAACTCTGGCCCGTAAAGAAGGTATGCTGACACTTAGAGAGTCGGCTTTGCGTAAATCCTTAATAGGGTTGACAACCATGGATGAAGTGGTCAGGGTTACAGCAGGTGGGCATTAGTAGTATAGAAACGGAGTCGGTCTGATGTTTGTATTAAATGATCTTTTAAATCTGGTCGTGGACAACGAGGCATCAGATTTGCACTTGACGGTGGGAACTCCCCCGGTCATTCGCGTGGATGGGGAATTGGTTGCCACTGATTTGGACCAGCTTACACCAATGGACACCCGTTCTTTGGTTTATAACATGTTGACCAGTGAGCAGCAGAAAGAATTTGAGGATAAACTGGAATTGGATTTGTCATATTCCGTGCACGGGTTTGGGCGATTCCGTGTGAATGTTTACAGACAAAGGGGTTGTATTGCGGCAGCCTTCAGAATTATCCCCTCGGCCATCCCATCTTTGGAAGAGCTGAATGTATTGCCTGTTTGTAAAAAATTTGCGGACATGCACAAGGGACTGGTACTGGTTACAGGTCCTACGGGGTCTGGTAAGTCAACCACTTTAGCGGCATTGATTGACTTAATCAATGAGAGCCAAAGGAAGCATATCATCACAATTGAGGATCCAATTGAGTATCTGCACTATCACAAGAAGTCCATTGTCAATCAAAGAGAGCTTCATGTGGACACCTTGTCTTTTAATGAGGCATTACGCCATGTGTTAAGAGAGGATCCTGATGTGGTTCTGGTGGGGGAAATGAGAGACTTGGAAACCATTTCGGCAGGGATGACTCTGGCAGAAACAGGTCACCTTGTGTTTGGTACTCTTCACACGACAGATGCGGCCCAGACTATCAACAGGATTGTCGATATGTTTCCTCCGCACCAGCAATCTCAGGTAACTACCCAATTGTCTTTTGTACTCAGAGGAGTTGTGGCTCAGCAGCTTTTACCAATGGCATCTGGTAAGGGTCGGGTTTGTTGTCAGGAGGTCCTTCTGACAAATGCAGCGGTGCAAAACTGTATTCGCGAGCACAAAATTCAACAGTTGTATACCATCATGCAGACTAGCCAGAACATCGGCATGATGACCTTTGAGAATTCTCTGAAGAACCTGTATAAACGGGGCGATATTACCTATGAAGAGGCCATGAGGCACTCCACAAGACAGGATGAGCTATCACGAATGCTTAAAGATGGATAGAGTATTTGCAAGAGAAATCGTCTGAGGCAATTGTCGGTTCATGCTCTTGTGGTTATAATTACAATAGGGTGTAGGTTCGACTAGGGAGAACAAATGGCCACATATACTTATAAAGCCAAGAGTCTTGATGGTGGCAAGACCATTAATGGTGAGGCCGATGGTGATAGTGAAGCCCAGGTTCGTTCCCGGTTGCGGGAAAAGGGCTACATTATCGTCAAGCTCGAAAAGAAGAAGGGCGGTGCGTTTAGTTTTTCCCTCTTCAAAGGCAAGGTCGGCACCCGAGATGTTTCGATTTTTGCGCAGATGTTTGCTGTAATGATGGGTTCCGGTGTGCCCTTGGTCCGATGTCTCTCCATTCTGCAAGGGCAGACCGAGAATCCGGCTTTTGCTAAAGTCTTGTCTCAGGTGAGAACTGAAGTAGAAGGTGGTTCTACTCTATCCTCAGCCCTTTCTAAACATCCCAGAGTATTTGATGCTTTGTTTGTGAATCTTGTTAAGGCTGGTGAGGCCGGCGGTATTTTGGATGGAATCTTAAAACGACTGGCAACTTATCTGGAAAGCTCAGAGGCCTTGAAGTCCAAGGTTAAAGGAGCTTTGACTTATCCAGTTGTGATTTTGTCCATTGCTGGTTTGGTGGTTTTGGCTCTGGTCATGTTTGTATTACCTCAGTTCAAATCCATTTTTGAGTCCATGAATGTGGAGCTTCCATTTATCACGGTGTTTCTACTAAATTGCTCCGATCTTTTGATTGGGTACTGGTTTATCATCATTCCTTCTTTAGTGGTTGTACCACTGGCAATTTCTGAATTCTTTCGCACCGAACGAGGAGCGAGGCTTTATGATGTTAATATTTTAAGAATGCCTGCTTTTGGAAATATGATGAGAAAGATGGCTGTAGCCAGATTTACGCGAACCCTCGGAACCATGATCACTTCAGGAGTTCCGATTCTTCAGGCCCTTGAAGTAACAGCGGCTACTGCTGGTAATATGGTGATTAAAGAGGCAGTAGACTCTACAAGAAATTCCATTCGTGAAGGGGAAAGTATTGCCGACCCTCTAAAGGCCTCGAATGTGTTTCCGGCTATGGTGGTGCAAATGATTGCCGTGGGAGAGGAAACAGGGGAGTTGGACAAAATGCTTATGAAAATCGCAGATTTTTATGAGGTTGAGGTAGATAATGCCGTCAAAGGTTTGACATCCATCATCGAGCCAGTTGTAATTGTTTTCATGGGTGTTGTGATCGGTGGTATTGTACTTGCGGTGTTTATGCCCATGTTGACTTTGGTGAACGGTGCAGACAATTAATAAATAGATTGAACCATAACCCCTGTTTTGGAGTTTACTATTCAGGTGATGGGAAAATTTTAAAGGAGTGATGATGAAAATTTTGCGAAAGCGCAGGGGCTTTACCCTGATCGAACTGATG
>DITF01000179.1:4810-5792 GCA_002422125.1 bacterium UBP17_UBA6191 | reverse complement strand
GAAGGGGCCACCGTCTTTGGCTACCATGTGGTGGATCCTGAGCGGTTTGGGGTGGTGGACATGGACTCAGAGGGCCGGGTTTTGTCCATCGAGGAAAAGCCTAAAAACCCCAAGTCCAATTGGGCTGTTACTGGTTTGTATTTTTATGACAATACCGTGGTTCAGAAGGCCAAATCTTTAAAGCCTTCGGCTCGGGGAGAGTTGGAAATCACGGACTTAAACAGGCTTTATTTAGAAGAAAACAAGTTGTTGGTGGAGAAACTTGGTCGTGGGTTTGCCTGGATTGACACAGGGACTCATGAGAGCCTTTTACAGGCCGGTCAGTTTGTGCAGACTGTGCAACAGAGACAGGGTTATATGATTGCCTGTCTTGAGGAAATTGCCTTAAAGCAGGGCTGGCTGGATAAGGCGACCCTGCGAGCCCGTCTGGAAAAGTTAGGTGGCAGTTCCCTATATAACAAGTATCTGCTTAAGCTGTGTTAATAGACAATTTTTAGGTGGTAATGGTGAGAGTACTGGTTACAGGCGGTCTGGGATTTATTGGTAGCAATCTGGTTCAGGCCCTAGTCACTCAAGGGCACGATGTCATTGTTTTAGATGATTTGTCCACGGGATATATTAAACATCAGATTCCCGGCTCAGAGGTAAGAATCGCAGATATTAGCTGTGAGGAGTTCTGGCATGAGTTACCAGCAGTAGATTGTGTCTTTCATCTCGCAGCCATGGTCTCCGTGCCTCAGAGTTTTTTGCAGCCCATTCGCTGTCAGGCTGTTAATGTTACCGGTTTAATCCGGTTACTGAATTACTGCAAAAAAAATGGGGTAAAGCGGCTGATTATGGCTTCTAGTGCGGCGGTGTACGGAGATGGTCTTGAGCAGTCCGAGGAAGCTATGCCTCGGCCTAAAAGTCCCTATGGCCTTAGTAAGCTCACTGGCGAACATTTGCTTCAGATTGCCAAGGAGCAATTTGGCCTAAGCTGGGT
>DITF01000179.1:1176-4789 GCA_002422125.1 bacterium UBP17_UBA6191 | reverse complement strand
TATGCCTCAGTCATACCGCGCTTTATTGTTCGAGCCCTTAACAATCAGCCTTTGGAGATCCATGGGGATGGTCAACAGACCAGAGACTTTATTTATGTGGATCAGGTGGTTCAATATTACATTCAAGCCATGCACAATTCATTTGTTGGGGTTTGCAATATGGGTAACGGTAAAACCATGTCGGTGAATGATCTGGTTCATAGTCTGAAACAGCGCTTTCCAAATATGCCGGCTCCAGTGTTTTGTCCTTCCCGAAATGGAGATATTTTGCACTCTCAGGCTTTAGTAGACACCCTGTTCTCCAATTTTGAAGCGGTTCCCTTTGATTTTGAGAATTGTTTGAATCAGACGATTGAGTATTACAATCAGTTACTTCTGGTATAGAATTTCAAGTTTCTTGCCCAAAAAGCCAATGCCCATTTTGAGAATTTTTGTGGCCCCCTGGCTTATTAATTCCTGCTCATATTGGCGTTTTTCTATTTGGGCTATTGCTCTTTGGGCTGTGGTTAACAGGTCAGGTTCAAGACTGGGATGATGGGTTTTTAACTCCATGATAATCCCAAAGTGCTTGGGATCTTTGGGGCTCATGAGGATATCGCAACGGCCAAATCCAGATTCCCGATTGGAGCGGATATGCCAGGTGTCTGAAAACGAAATCATCAGGCCCAAAACAAGGCCATGGTAGAATTTCTCTGGTTCCTGACCGCTGGTATCAAAAAAACTAAGGCTATCCAATACAAGTCTTTGAAAAATGAGAGAAAATTCTTCGGTGTCTCCAGTCTGAAGGCAGCTTTTTAAATTATGTAAAAGAGATAGAGATTTTTTCTGTTCAAACCAGTATTTCACGGAGTCCTCAAAAATCTGAGCCACTTCCATATTGGGAATTTTCAGATGAACCAGTGCTCTGGGCACAGTGGGAGGGGTCTCCAATTTTTCAGCCTTTAAATACCCGGTGAAATAAAGGAAATTCCAAAGATTTGCCGGTGAGTTTTCGATTTCCTGAAACACTACCTGCTCCTGTAAAGGAACGGTGATTGTTTTTCCGGTCATTAAATCCTCAAGGTCCTTTTTGGCATCAACTCCAGAGCGACCTAAAACTTCTTTTACCAAATCGTTTCCGCTGGTGTTCATCCAGTAGGGGTGGAAAACTCCTTTTTGATCCAAAAGATTCAGAATTGACCAAGGGTTATAGATTTCGGTCTCCCCAAACATATAGCCGTTATACCAAGACTCAATCTTTGCCTCAATTGCCTGAAGGTTGTAATCCATGATCAGTTGTTTGACCTCTGGTACACTAAACCCAAAATGGTTTGAGTAATCCGTGCTAGATATGCCACAGACTTTTAAGTTATTCATGCCTGTAAACATGCTTTCTCTAGCTACCCTTAAACAGCCAGTAATGACTCCGCGCCAGAGATAGGGGTTGTCCTTAAAGCCAGCGCTAAAGAAGTTTCTGAAAAATGTGATGGCCTCATCCCAGTAGTTGTAAGCCCAGGCCGATTGTAGGGGGACATCGTATTCATCGATTAAAATCAGAGGCGAGAGATTGGTATTTTTCTGGCAAAGAAAGGATAGATGAAACAAAAAGTTACAGGATTCATCATAAGCTGCATTTTTTTGAAAAATGGCCTGAAGTGCCCTCTGTGAAGGATCGTTGCCTTGTTCAAAGTAGCTTTGAAATGCTTCGGATGTTTTGGCAAACAAACCATGAATCATGCTTTGCATGTCAGGCCAGTTCTGAGTTTTACAATCCTTAAACGACAAATTGATTACAGGGCGGCTTCCTTGCAAGGCCATGGCTCTATCGTTTTCTGAAACCTTGAGGCCTTCAAAAAGCTTACGGTTCTCCAAGGCGCAATCCTGATCAAAAAAATACCTTAAGGTGGAGAGATTTAGGGTTTTGCCAAACCTGCGTGGGCGGGTGATTAAAAGGACCTTGCATTGGTCTTCTAAAAACTCAGAAATCAGATCGGTTTTATCTACATACAGAAACTCTGGATTGGAGGCAATTTCTTTAAAGTCACTGTAACCGATAGGAATCTTTTTCATGGCTATAGTTTATCACAATCGCACCCTTGATTAATCTGGCACAGAATTTCAAGTTTCTTGCCCAAAAATCCAATGCCCATTTTGAGAATTTTTGTGGCTCCTTGGCTTTTTAATTCCTGCTCATACTGGCGTTTTTCTATTTGGGCCATGGCATTTTGCGCACAGGCTATTAGGTCGGCATCTTCATAAGAATCCATGGTTTTAAACTCCATAACGATCCCATAGTGATCTGGATTTTTAGGGGTCATCAGAAGGTCGCAGCGGCCAAGGCCGGATTCCCGGTTGGAACGGATATGCCAGGTATCTGAAAAAGAAGCCATCAGTCCTAGAACAAGGCCATGGTAGAATTTTTCGGGTTCCTTGCCCAAAGCATCAAAATAGCTCAAGGAGGCATCGCTTAATCTTCTTAAGGTCTTTGAGATTTCTACCACATCTCCCAACAATAGAGCATTTTTGAGATTTTTGAGATAATAGCCGGACTGGGTTTGTTCAAACCAGTATTGAACGGAGTCAAAAAAGATCCTTCGGACCTCCACATTAGGAATTTTTAGCTCGACTAGGGTCGTGTCCTCTGTTTCGGTTGTGGAAACAGCCTTTAAATATCCCGTAAAATAAAGGAAATTCCAAAGATTGGCCGGAGAGTTTTCGATTTCCTGAAACACCACCTGCTCCTGTAAAGGAACTGTAATGCTTTGGCCCGCCATTAAATCTTCAAGGTCCTTTTTGGCATCAACTCCAGAGCGACCTAAAACTTCTTTTACCAAATCGTTTCCGCTGGTGTTCATCCAGTAGGGGTGGAAAACTCCTTTTTGATCCAAAAGATTCAGAATTGACCAAGGGTTATAGATTTCGGTCTCCCCAAATATATAGCCGTTATACCAAGACTCAATCTTTGCCTCAATTGCCTGAAGGTTGTAATCCATGATCAGTTGTTTGACCTCTGGTACACTAAACCCAAAATGGTTTGAGTAATCCATGCTAGATATGCCACAGACTTTTAAGTTATTCATGCCTGTAAACATGCTTTCTCTAGCTACCCTTAAACAGCCAGTAATAACTCCTCTCCAAAGGTAGGGGTTGTCCTTAAACCCTGCACTAAAGAAATTTCTAAAAAATGCGATGGCCTCGTCCCAGTAGTTGTAAGCCCAGGCCGATTGCAAAGGGACATCGTATTCGTCAATTAAAATCAAAGGAGTTGTCTGGTAATGTTGGGCCAGGATTCTTGATAAAAATTTCAGACTGTCTGCCAAGCCGCTCATAGAGAGCTTACCCCAACGCATCGCCTGTAAAATTTCTTGATCCGGGGCTTCAAGAATAAGATCTTTTGCCTGAGTCCAGGGAACCACCAATTCCGCAATCAAATTGGATAGCTTTTGTTCCAGATCCTCAAATCGTCTCTCCTTACAATCCTTAAACGACAAATTGATTACAGGGCGGCTTCCCTGTAAGGCCATGGTCTTTTTATTTTGACTGACTTTTAAGCCATCAAACAGTTTTCTGTTTTCCAATGCATTTTCCTGATCAAAAAAACACCTTAAAGTAGAGAGATTCAGGGTTTTTCCGA
>DITF01000179.1:0-1100 GCA_002422125.1 bacterium UBP17_UBA6191 | reverse complement strand
GAATCTTTTTCATGGCTATAGTTTATCACAATCGCACCCTTGATTAATCTGGCACAGAATTTCAAGCTTCTTGCCCAAAAAGCCAATGCCCATTTTAAGAATTTTTGTGGCCCCCTGGCTTGTTAATTCCTGCTCATATTGGCGTTTTTCTATTTGGGCCATGGCATTTTGGGCACAGGCTACAAGATCAGAATCTTCGTAAGAATCCATGGTCTTAAACTCCATAACGATTCCATAGTGGTCTCTATTTTTGGGGGTCATTAGAAGATCACAGCGGCCAAGCCCAGATTCCCGGTTGGAGCGGATATGCCAAGTGTCGGAAAAATAGGTCATTAAGCCCAACACCAAGCCATGGTAGAATTTTTCAGGTTCTTTGCCAGTGGCATCAAAATAGCTTAAGGAAGTGTCGCATAGTTTGCGCAGGGCCTTGGAAATTTCAGTGACATCTCCTAGCATAAGCGCGCTTTTAAGGTTTGGTATTAGAGAGCTGGATTCACTGTGTTGAAACCAGAGTTGTATAGAGTCAGAAAAGATTCGCTTAACTTCCTTGTTTGGAATTTTTAGTTCAACCAATAGTGACTCATCGGTCTCTTTGGTAGAAACTGCCTTTAAGTATCCCGTAAAATAAAGAAAGTTCCACAGATTTGCCGGAGAGTTTTCGATTTCCTGAAACACTACCTGTTCCTGCAAGGGAACAGTGATTGTTTTTCCAGTCATTAAATCCTCAAGATCTTTTTTGGCATTAACCCCGGAGCGGCTTAAAATTTCCTTTACGAGATCGTTGCCGCTTGTGTTTATCCAATAAGGTCGAAACTCGCCTTCATTTTTCAGAAGATTCAAAATAGACCAAGGGTTATAAATAGTAGTCTCCCCAAACCTGTACCCGTTGTACCAGGATTCAATTTTTGCCTCAATTGCACCCAAGTTATAGTCTTGTATTAGCTGTTTGACCTCGGGTATGGTGAAGCCAAAATGTTTGGAATAGCTTTTGGAAGAGACAGATGAAACCTCGAGATTATTCATGCCTGTAAACATGCTTTCGCGAGCTACCCTTAAGCAGCCAGTAATAACTCCACGCCAGAGATAGGGGTTGTCCTTAA
>DITF01000384.1 GCA_002422125.1 bacterium UBP17_UBA6191 | reverse complement strand
CCTCCTGAGAAAGGATGCTTCTACGAATCTGTTCCTGGATCTGACGATATATGGGCATATCGGTATTGGGATCAATTCTGATCGGTTTCATCAGTCCTCCTCGCAACTGTGACCTTGAGTGTTTCGAATTTAACCGAATCAAGGTCAGGATGTATCCAGTCCTCTTGAGTCAAGGGCAGACTGTATAAAGCTTTTACATCCTGTTGGTGTGGCCACGCATTCCATAGAATGTTTCCCGACCATTGAGACAATACGAAAGATTCCTCATAGCCTAGATGGATGGTCTTTTTATCGTTGCTTCCATAGCCTTTTCCAAACTGCAGCAACACAAAAGATGGGGAGCTTCTATCAAAAGAGGAACTCCACCAGTCTGTCCAGGCATGGCGCACACCACATACGGGATTGTCCCTCACTCTGATTAAAGCCTTCATTTCAGGCTGATGTGACAGACTGAACCAGGAGAAATCAGAATCTTGAGACTCAATCTTAAGATGAACCAATTCATAAATGGCTTCACTCTTAAAGCGAAGATACACAGGTATAGGCTCCTTAATATCACACCCTTGTGAAACTTTGTATTGAGATGAGACAGGAAGCCAAACTTCATTATTTACGATATATGGGTACTCCAACTCCAGTGTATCCTTTGGTAAAGGCAAATCCCGCATGACATGAGTAACCGGATTTAACAGAGATAGCTTAAAGTCCAGTTGGCTCGCTGTTCTGTGTAAAATTAACAGTTCGTCCCAGACCACTCCAAGAACTGAGGACAAGCCTCCAACATGCCTATCAAGTGGTACCCGATATTCCTTATACAAAGCAACGCTCTGGTATCTTTGGGTGCTTTCTGAATATTCATGTTTCAGTATTATGTCCCCATCCTGATAACCCGTTTGCCGAACAGGTACAGAAGTCTGCCTAAACTCCCATTTATGGACTGGCTTTAAAGGAGCAAATACCGACTCACCCCAATGCAGCACACCGGTTTGGGAATCATAAAAGTGCGGATTAAAAAAGTAACTACTCAGATTACCCGCCCCTTGGACCAACTGTTCAAAGTCAATTAGTTGCTGATCAAGAAATTGATTTTTTCCAGCCTGACAGACATACCAGCGAATTTTCACATTTTGCTGGCCGACAAATTCAGCCGTCCACTGCACCTTGTTTTGTAAATGCGGCCACTCCAAACACGGAATTTGTTCGGCATTAACTTGGGCTGCCTCATAATGCAATAATGATGAAGAGCGGCGCGGACGAGTCCAGTAAAAAGAGCTGTCCAGATGGCGAACTAGCACAGAAACAGGATTACCCAACAGGGTCTCTACATTAACCCGTTCAGTCATTCTGGGACGGTAGGAATCTCTAAATACAAAAAGGCCTGTTACCAGAGCGGCAAAAATAAGGCCCGTGCATAGTTTACCTAATGCCAGACGGTATCGTAGATAGCGGTTTTGAATGGGATTTAAGCAAAGCCCTGCCAGCGTATAAATCAAAACTGCACTTAACAGAGCAACTACAAACCTTAGATCGATATCTCCCACTACAACCAATTCAAAGCCTGTTTGTGGCCAGATCGCATCACGAAATCGACCCATAGATAGTGGTATCAAAAAAACCAGAATCAATGAAAGCGGAACTAAATCGCGGCTACGGCCCAACACACATAAAAATGCCGTCATGGCATAACTGAAGAAAAACTGCAGCGCCCCGTCATCTCTGCTTAGCAAAAAAAACACCAGAGTCAAAAGCAGGGCCAGCCCAATGCGTTTGATCAAAGCTCTAAAGGAAGCCATTGGCAAAAGAGTCTGGAAGGCTGAGTTTAATGCCCCACCACGAATAAACTGCCACCAGCCAACAGCTATTCCTATCAGGGTAGCCGCTGCCCCTAAAAAAACTTCCTCAGAATATACTTTCCCCTGCAATACCTGAAAAGGAAACGCTACAATCATATGCCTACCTCCATGGTTACATAGTCTACTATAACACTACCCATTAGAGGTGGCAATGAATGTCTAAAACTTATTTTATTTATCTAATGCTGACCTGCCCATAACAACAAGGGATTGCCTTCAGGATCGGCAATACAAGCATATTGAAACGACTTATCAGCATTCCCACCTTGATGAATCAGTTTTGCACCCAAAGAATCAAGATGCTGAAGACTGGCCTCAAAATCTTTTGTCTGCCAACCAGGACCAGTCGTCTCCATAGGCGAACCGTCACAAATACACAAAATCTGTCCCGTTCCCCTATCCTTAAGGAGAGTGTAAAGGCTATTGGATTCTGTAACCTCAAAATCACCAAGTTCCTGATAAAATTTTAGCAAAGACTTATAATCCTTTGCCCCGATCATAGTGTCTGCAAACGATGGTTTCATAATTTATTGCTCCTATAGCCTGTCTGTTTTGATTCCCATAGCATTATAAATAATCAGAAAGGTATCCAGTCGCCGGGTCGTTCTGACGGATAAAGCCCGGTCCCCCGACTCACGATGGAACCAAAAAACTATATTAAAGATTCCGTAAGTCTCTCAGCAACCCATTGATTCAAGCTCTTGTTTTCGGCTGCCGCAACCACAGCGATTTGGCTATGAAGTTCTGGTGAGATCCTCAAATTAAACTTTCCAGAATATTCTTTAAAAGGAGCTATCCCCTTTTCTTCGCATACCATCAAATACTGATTCAATGAAGCCCTAAACTCCCGCTTCAGATCATCAAGACTTTTCCCGTAGAAGTCAGCACCACCGCTCAGACCAAGTATTTCTCCGCGAAACATATCTAATTCTTCATCATATTCGATCTTGGCTTTATAATTATCCAATGTCATGATATTCATGGTTTTACCCCGTTTTCTTCCAGCCACTTCCTTATGCTACTAACCGCGCCTTTGTCTGTATCTGGGCTTGGATGCGGCCTGTGAAACACTCGAACTTGCCCGAAAAGAACAACCGCGATCCGGGAACCCTCTCGCTCTGTCACTTCCCCCCCAAGTGCAACAAACAAAGCCTCAATGTCCTTAAAGTTAATATTTGCTCTCACTGGCCGAGAAAATATCTGCGTCAAGGTTCTCTTGTGCTTGGTCTTCATAAAAATATAGTACCAAATAATGGTACTATTATCAAATATTATTGTTCTAGAACCACATCCATCACACGGGCCACCACTAATTGACCATACCTTGATCCGAGTACTGGAAAAATCACACCCCCGGAAACAAGTTTGTGACTTCACAATCCAAGGCTTTGGACAGGGCAAAAATATTTTCAGTCGTTGGGGAGCACCCAAAGCTGCGCATTTTCTAAATCATCAATTTTATAGGGCAATGCCATAATATCAAACGGCAAATCTTGATTTACGACTTCCTTCAGCAGCATATTTAACAAACCATTTTCCTCGCAGTATCGAAATACAAGCTTTATATATCTGCGCAACAACAAAATGGAAGGCCGTCGTTCTTTAGCTTCTAGCCAGCGTAAAACATCACGACCACCCTTAGAGCTATTGCAAGAACGGCAAGCCCACACGAGATTGTCGGCATTATCCTCTCCACCTTTAATTCGGGGGATTAGATGATCCATGTGCAACTTATCTCTTGAGCCACAATAGCAACAGGATTTGGGATATTGATATTTGATTTTCTCATCATCAAAAGTAGAGCCCATACTCATAGTTTTAGAAATGAGCCCCTTATACAGCCTGGATCTGATGATGTAATTTATACGGCCATATTTTTTCGAGCCAGCACCCAATGCTGAGTGCGCACATGCCAAATTGGCGTACGACCATCCCAAGTGCTCCCTAACTGTGGTAATTTCTGGCATGTTGTCTCCGTTTGAGCAGACAGATTGATTTTACCTAATCATAATTGATGTCGGCCAACTCAGTAATAAATCGATTTACAACATCCGGTGGGTTTAAATGTGACGCAAATCTGATGCGATCCTCATCAGACTGATCGCCCTGCAGGATATTGAGCACAATATTTTGCCTCTCTAAATTGGATGCGAATTTTCCCTCTGCATCTAGCTGCCGCATCGCACCAAGAAAAGCTCCCTTAACACCATTTACAAACTCAAAAACCTCGTCGTCATTACAGTCACAAAAAGCATCTTGAACCTGGTTCATAACCACATCCAAGTCACAATGTTCGTCGTAAATGGCATGAAGCGGACTATCGCAAGGTGACCATTTTAAACTCTTTCGCAGCTCAATAATGTTATGTTTGTGCCAATTGGGATTTTGAGAATGAGTCTCAACGGCCTCATCAAGTCCCTCGTAGCTGGAGGCTGTCAAGAATGCATAACCAAAACTTCCGCTTGTATAAAAAGCAAAGCTGTAGAATGAATCTGTAGGACGAAGGCTACGAATACGGGCTATAGCAAGCAATCCGTGCTCATACAACGCCTGTTGCAAATTTTCAACAAAACTCAGGTTCAAAACTCATCCGCCCAGTAATTCCACACGATCTAAATACTCACAAGGTTCGCAATAGAACATTCTAACCCCAGACGAAGAATTTTGATAGCCCACTCATTTGTCAAAAAATGTCTCATGAATCAGCTTGTGGTGGTCATGACAAAGCGTAATCAGATTCTCATATTCATCCTTCCCACCCCGACTTACTGGCTCAATATGATGAATCTCGACTCGGTATTTTGAATCACAACGGCTGTTTCTAAACCCATAATAACAACACTGTCCCCGATCCCGTCTGTTGATGGCATGAACCAGATGCATGGGCAGAGTTTTTCTTGTCTGTCTTGCGACAGACGATTTTTCCGAATGTGCTGATTCCTGATTTACCTCGGCCTGATTTTCAGTTTTTTCACCGTCAATTTTCTTTTTGGCTCTGGCCTCAGCCCTATCAGCCTTTTTGACCGGATCTTTTCTTTCCAAGGTTTCCAAAACGGCCACTTCAATAACCTGAGCCAAATCACTAGCTTTTAAAACCTCCTGAAGCCGTAAAAGATGTTCCATCAATTCAGGAGTAATGTCCAAAGCCAGTCGCTTCATGCCCTCACCGGCAGGTTTTACCACTGTTTTTCTTTTGGTATAAGGCGAAGTCTTGGCAACTTCATCAATTAGATTTTTGTTGGTTTCCGTTTTGGCCTTCTCAATCCAGTGGTTTTGGTTCTCAGTAGTAATCACCGGACAAACATGCCTTAACTTGCTTACCGAAACTTCTCCAGACTGAATAGCCTCGGTGAGTGCCGGAATCTCTTTGGACTTTTTATTCAGAGCCAGAAAATTCCAAGCTTCCGCCTCCGTCAGCCCAATCTCTTTGACGCAGTAACTAAAGAGGGATGGATATTGAACCAGCATTAAAAAGTCTTTGGTTTGATCGGCCAAAGCGATTAAATCAAGAATTTCAGCCTCGTTTTTTCTTAAATTTTTGACCGCTTGAACCAGCTTTTGATGAATGATTTGATGGGTTTGCATTCCAATATTATAAACCCTCGTTTTTTGGCTTTCTGAGAGCGAGTTTTCGGGGAAACCTGATGGTGGTTGATTGAAAATGGGTCGGCAGGGCTTATCATGTCAGCTAGTTGGGCAAAAGGCAACCCAAGGGATTGATTTAATTATGGGTTGCGACCATATCACCAAGGACACAAAAAATCCTGTCAAGTTTTTTTGAAAAGATAAATATCTTTTTTTGTGGTATTTGGAATACGCGTCAGTCACCTGTCTTAAGACATACCCATCATGATGGGACAAATAATCCTGCACAAGCTCATCATAACCCTGGCCTTTAAGTGATGTCACTTGTTGAACAACCGCATATTTGGGCAAAATGCCTTGGCGAAGCAACAATAATTGTATTCGCGGCGGTCCTTATCGCTTAATTACCCCATTGGGTCTATCAAAAGATGTATCATGAGCCAAATGTATCTGATTCGCAGGGCTGTTTTAGAAGATGGGTTGGCAATTCATGAGGCCCACTTGCGTTCAATTCGCGAAGTTTGTGGTCCCCATTATTCTGAGGCTGAAATTTTAGCTTGGGGTTACAGGACTTATTCACCTTCAAAATGGAGTCATTCCATTCTAAATGACTTTGTCCTGGTGGTGGAATCCAATCAAATAATCATGGGATATGGGCATGCTCGACTTGCCGACAATAACCAGGCTCAAATCCTTGGCCTTTACTTATGTCCTGAAATTTTGGGACTAGGAGTAGGAAAAGCAATATTCACTAGATTAAAGGAAGATTTAGTCGCGACCCATGTAAAAACAATCCATCTGGAATCCACTCTTAATGCTCTTTCTTTTTACAAAAAACTAGGTTTTGTGCAGTGCGGGGAGCAAACTGAAGTGTTGATTGGAAACACTAAAATTCGTTGCTTTCGGATGGAGCTACAATGCAAACAGAAATAAACAATAACTCCTGGAAAACACTGGTAGCCGACTGCGCTCGCTACAACCGCTTCACCGCTCTTTTAATGTTAGTCTCAGTCATTGGGGTGGGCTGGCTTCTGTTACAGTCTCTTTACTTGATTGTTACCAAACAGGTGTCTCCGGCATTTCTGGTGGGTATGACTGGGGGATTAATCGGTTTTTTAAGTACCGGACTTGGGGCCCTTCCCGCTCTGTTTATTAAAAGTATTCCCAAAAAAATGGAGGATATTTTTTTAGGCTTTGCCGCTGGCATGATGCTGGCCGCTTCTGTATTTTCCCTGATTTTGCCCGGTCTGGAAGCTTCGGCAACAATTACCCAAACTCCAGCGCTAGCCTCACTGATTGTGGTGGGAGGCATGGGTTTAGGGGTAATTTTGATGCTTGGTCTGGATACCTTCATGCCTCATCATCATGAATTCAGCGGTCCCTGTGGTCCAGGACATCAGAACCTAAATCCTATGTGGCTGTTTGTTCTTGCCATTGCCTTGCATAACCTGCCGGAAGGCATGGCTATTGGGGTTAGTTTGTCTCAGGAGGATTTTACCGTAGGTATACCCCTCACCGTAGCCATTGCCATTCAAAATATGCCCGAAGGATTAACAGTGGCACTGACCCTAAGAGCCATTGGAGTCAGCTCTAAGTATGCCGTACTGGTTGCTATGTTGACCGGAGCCATGGAACCTATTGGGGCACTGGTTGGGGTCAGTCTGGGTAGTGGATTGGCCATTGCTTATCCGATTGGTCTGGGGTTGGCGGCTGGGGCCATGATCTTTGTGGTTTCGCATGAAGTCATTCCTGAAACTCACAGAAATGGGCATCAGACTCCTGCCACGATTGGCTTAATGCTGGGATTTGCTCTGATGATGATACTTGATACTGTGCTTGGCTGAGTACCCCTAGGCAAGAATCAGAAAATGCTTATAATTGAGTGATATGCCAGAAGTAAACATTGCCGGGGGCTGTCTTTGTGGAAAAATCCGTTATGAGATCAACGGAACTCCAGATTTCCCACATTTCTGTTCTTGCAAAATGTGCCAAAGATGGTCAGGAGCTCCGGTGGTTGGCTGGGTTGACTTCCCACTTTCATCCGTTGTGTTTGACGAATCCATGCAAATCCTGTCTTTTTATCGTTCTTCTGCCAAAACTCAGAGAGGGTTCTGTGGCATTTGCGGTAGCACTCTTTTTGCTTTAGATGATGGGGCTAATACTATCTGTATGAGCATGGGAAGCATGGATTATTGTGAGGACCTTTGTCCTGAATCCCACAGTTTTGAGGACTCCGCCCCCTTTTGGATGCCTAAGCTTTTACAAAAGAAATAGTCTCTAGTTACGCCAGCGTTCGGGAATTATCACGGTTCCGATGCGTCTCTCCATCCCCGGCCTGTGATCAATGTAATAAATGCGGCTCATATCGGGCGCAATCTGCAAGGCCCGTCCCCAGGCTAGAGAAATTCGCTGTTTGCCAGAGCCGTCGATGTTTGCCATATAGGTCCCTCTTGGGGTGGTGGGAGTTTCATGATCCGGGGATACACTGTAGGCTATCTTGGAATTGTCTGGATTAAAGGTGGCCGCATTGGCGGATGTGGAGCCAAATACCTTAAACTTCAACAAAGCATTGCCATTGGCCGATGCCGGAACCGTAAACACCCCTACCTCAGATTCCAAATCCACAAAATTGGCATCACGGGTAAACAAAAGTCTATCATTCAGGCCAAACTCCATAGAACTATATTGATTGCGACCAATCTGAGAATTGCGCTCAGACAGTACTAGGGTTTCATTTTCTAAAGCCAATCCGGAAGGTTTGGAAACCAGAGTTGCTAAGGCCAACTGACCCACCGTATCAAATTTCAAATAAGCCACCCTCATGCCTCTGGGCTCAAAAGCCGGCTGCATGACATCGGAAATGTATGGGGTCAGAGCCGTTATAAATCCACCACTACTAGAGACTGTGACCAGCCTGTAAAACTGATTGATGGAATTCTCATTTTTTTCCACAAACAAAAGATATTTTCCATCCCAGGACCAGCTCATACCCCGATCTTCATTGGCGGCCTTAGCCTCAGTCGTAATTCTTCTGTCGTAATTATTTCCGAAATTATCCATCAGATAAATTTCACGATGGGCGCGGGTATCTGAGGGCATATCCTTAACATAGGCTATCTGATGACCCCCTGGGGATAGCACCAGATCGTAGGCCTTCTGATACGAAGCAAAATGGGCCACATTAGTTAATCCAATGGATGTCTCTACACGGTTTTGTCCAGCACTAAGTGCCACATTGACTCTTTTGGTAATGTAATCCGGATGCCTGACTTCCACACTGTAGGTTCCCACCGGAACGCCCTGAAACTTAAACGAATTTTCGCCGGCATTGTCTGAAACAATCCTTACCACTGGCAATGCCGTGCCCAAAAGTTCAATCTCAGAACCTTCCGCTCCAGTTCTAGCCTCCAGAGTGACCGTGCCTTCAATATCCCCAGTACCGGAAGGATCGAGGCTTCTTAAAATCATGGTATCCGAGTCGGGAATGATTTGGCCCTCAGGATCACGATTCACAACAATTCGAGTATTGTTATTGGCAAAAACCTCAATATTGTCTACGGTTCTTAAGCCAAATCCATCGCGGGCAAATTGGATCTGGTATACATAGGTGATATTTCTGGCTGTATCCCGGTAGGTATATGCCACATTGTTAAATTTGAAATAACCCCCGGCGGTGGTAGTTACTGATTGATTTGTACCAATAAGCTGCACTAAAACCCCGGAGTGATTGGTATACCCCTCCAGTTTCACAAAACCATCAATACTACCGACGGGCCGCATCTGTAAATCTCTGGCGACTAAGGACTCTCCCTGAATATTAAGATGTCTGATTCTGGCCGCATGGGGGATACCACTGAGGGTTTTTTCCGCCACCAAATCAAACAGACCAACATCTGCCATTGGAAACTGAAACTTGCCACTTGTATCTGTAATGGCAGAGCGACAGCGCTGATTTCTTAAACAAATAGTGTTTTCCAGTCGCACATCGGCCTGATTGACCGCCTTGTTAGTGGTGTCCAGGATACTGCCAACGACTTGTCCGGGTACAGGATCTGGGATAGGCGGAGTTGCTCCGGTACAACCGGAAAAAAAGACCAAAATGGCTGATAGTGCCAGAACAGCGACAATTCGCATATTTTCCATAGTTTTTTGTAAGTTGAACGCAACTTATCAACCTGACTATCGTATTTTGAGTGAGAACTGTTTACGCTACTGGTTGCGAACTTGTGAGGCATCTGATGAAACATCTAAAATATGGAATGCAATTTTTCCTGGGACTAGGGTTAACCTCTTGTCTGTTTGCTAACAATCGAGCCAATATTGAGCGGCAAATTATGGTGAAAACTCAGGCATTGTCTCAGGCCACTTCAGAAACCGAAAGAAATCGCATTCGTGGTGAGCTTAATAGTCTGACAGCTCAACTCAGTGGCTCTTCTGCGAGTCAGGCTCCCGGTAATACCGTGGCTGGCGCAGACAAAAATAACTTTAACATGCACAGAGATACCTATTTTTTCCGGGGACCAGTTTTAAATCCTACCAACAACTCTCCTTATCTGGATTCCCCATATCAACGCGGATATGGAACCGATACCTATGTCCTTGAGGGCCAGCCAGTCATGTCTATCAATCATCCTCAGGCCTACATCAACAAAGTCCCTCAGATTGGGGCAGACCCCATTCGCAATGCCGCTGCCAATCCCTGGGAAACAACCTACAACCCACAACCGAATCAGGGCAGCCAGTTCTACCAGCAGCCTGTACAAAATGGCTACGGCTGGATGCAACCACCTTATGGCGTGCAGCAGCCCTTTATGGGCGGTCCCATGATGGGAACAGGCTACCAAGCCGGTTATCCACATATGCAGCAAGGCTATGGAGCCTATGGCATGAGTTATCCTCCTTATGGT
The DNA here is from genome assembly GCA_002422125.1 of bacterium UBP17_UBA6191. Classification (GTDB taxonomy): domain Bacteria; phylum Muiribacteriota; class UBA6191; order UBA6191; family UBA6191; genus UBA6191. The sequence continues at coordinate 8,212 of DITF01000384.1, read as the reverse complement.
GGTGGGTACCAACAAGGTCGCCCCACGAATGTAGTCCAGTATCAACAGCAGGCACTTAACAATGCCGCCACAGATGCGGTTCAGAGATTTCGCCATGAACTCCAGCAAAACCCTCTGTTGGGAAATCAAGTGCAGGTCGATGTTGTTTCAAAAACCACACTCGACAATGGACAATTGCAGGTGGTAGTAAAGACTGTGGCCGGGGTAACTGGTCAGGGCCTTGGGCAAGAACGCGTGTTTTTGTATGCCAGTAACGGCTCCTTTTTGCAGCAGGCAAATCAGGCCACTGGTGGTCAAAGCGGAGTCGCCGTAACTCAATACCGTATCTCCAATGCCCAGAAATTTGAAATTGATAAGTTTGTGGCCCAACAGGGATTAAATCAGTTTGGGGATCCATTCGGAACCATGTATACAGGTGGAAACCCCTTGCATGGCACCAATCTACAGGGTCAGAACCCTGAGGATGTCCGCCATCAATTGATTCTAAAAAAGTTTCCTCAACTAGTACAAAGACTTGGCATAACTCCTTCCAACTGATACCATTATTTTATGTCTGGGATTGATTGCGGCATGAAGTCCGCCACCTCAAAAATGAATATGGCTGCCAGTTATGCCAGTTCAAATCCGCTTCAAAGTGTAACTCTTGGAATGGAAGCTAGCCTTGAGGCAAAAGCCTCAGCAAAAGCCATACAGGCCAAGGACGAAAGTCTGGGTCAAGTTATTGATCTTTACGCCTAAGCGCCTGTTCCTAAACCATGTTCGCTACGAGATATAGCCATAGTTTCAGAAACAAGGCGGCGGACTAAAATCTGGTGATGGCCTGCTGGTTGCGCGGTTAAATCGCTGGTGATGAGGCGTTTAGTCGTTCCTGAATTTGCCACCAGGTTTTAACGGCAACAACCTTGACTTCCTCAAAGGGGGAGCTCATGTGTACTTCCAGTTTATCCAGATCTTCGGCTGTCCCGACTAGGGCCATCAATTCGAGTTCCATTTTTTTCTCAAAGGCTGTACCGGTAAGACTGCCTAGCTTTTCTGAAAGAAGCTCCCTGACTTTTTCCTGTCGTCCGTGGCGAATCATGGAGCGCATAAACACAAAACGACTTTCGGCATCCAGTTCATCCAGTCTCTCAAGTACCGAGGCTTCCAGACTAAATCTGCCCAAATCGTAGAGTAACAATTCAGCATCCAGCTTAAACAGATGGTTTTTTAGGGTATTTTCAATGACCTCAATGTGTTTGTCTTCCCCAAGCCTGACCAAGGCATGAGCCACCGTCATTTTCATTCTAGGGTCCAACGATTCTTTCAAAATTTTCAATAGGGCTGTGCGGGCATCTGTGGCCTTCAAGTCAGCTAAAACTGCAGCTCCAATGGAGCGAATCGAATTTTCTGGATCTTCCAGAAAAGACTTATACACCGGTATCAAGGCTGGATCTTTTAGCTCGGCCAGAAACAATGCCGACAAAGCCCTTTGTTTTAAGGAGCCATAACGGGCTCGTTCCATCAAATAGGTCAGGGCTCTTTCTTTGTCTCCCAAAAGAGCCATAGCATAACAAACCACAATACGCACTGTACGCGATGGATATTCAAAATTCTGCATCAGAATATCTTTGCTACTTTGATCGCGCATTTCGCCCAAGGCCTTTAATGCCTCAAATCGAATCGACAAATCCGTGTATTCAGAAAAATGCTTTAACCAGGCAATCAGAATTTGTGTGCGTTCCTTAGGTCTTTGGACACCCGTGGCCTGCTGCCAGCGTTTTAGCTCTAAAAGTGCCTGCTGAAACTCAAAAGCGGCCAGATGAACCCTGATAGAATTCTGGTAATAGCGATCTGGCATCTCCGTATCTTTTTTCCGCACCTCAGAAAGCACCTTTCGAGCCTCGGAAAGTTCAAGTCGTACCAAATGTTCCTCAGCCTGATACAACTCCTCAGAAAATGGAGAAGGGCCACCGGAGCAACCAGCCAAAACCAGACTTAATCCGGCTGGCATAAGAATTTTTGAAATTTTCATATCTGGCCCCAATTATAACAGATGCATAGTGAGGATCAAACTGGCCCGCAATGATATACTGCTTTCCTTATGATCGACCCAACTGCCGTATTTCAGAATATCAAGAAAGAAGTCGCCAAAGTTATCATGGGCAATGATGATATGATCGAGCAAGTCATTATTGCCTTTTTTTGTGGTGGACATGTCCTGATCGAAGGTGCACCAGGACTTGGCAAGACCTTACTGGTTAAAACTATCTCTAAAATTCTGAACATAAAATTTAACCGAATTCAGTTTACTCCTGATTTAATGCCCGCTGATATTATCGGAACAACCGTGATTCATCAGACTGAATCAGGAGAAAGAGTGTTTCGATTTCAAAAGGGCCCCTTGTTTGCCAATCTGATTCTGGCTGATGAAATTAATCGAGCCACTGCCAAAACCCAGTCTGCCCTATTGGAGGCCATGGGAGAAGGCTCTATTTCAATCGCTGGAAAGTCACATCAACTGGAGCAACCTTTTTTTGTCATGGGTACACAAAATCCCCTTGAGATGGACGGTACTTATAAACTACCGGAAGCCCAACTGGACCGGTTTCTCTTTAAGATCGATGTGCCCTTCCCTGATTTATCCACTTTGATTCAAATCGTGGATTCCACCACCACCAATATTCAGGCAGAAGTGTTTCCGGTTGTGGATGTAAAAAGCACCATGGTAATTCGCACCAACATTCGTGATGTTCCCATTGCCTCTCATCTGACCGAATTTGCCTGTAAACTGGTTCGAGCCACACAGGCTTCGGTAGTCGATGCCACGCCTATTGCCAAAAAATATATCGGATGGGGTGTGGGCCCACGGGGTCTGCAAAGCCTTATACTCTCAGCCAAGGCTCATGCCTACTTTAATGGTCGTGTCCATGTATCCAAGGACGACATTCTAAAAATGATCAAACCAACCTTTCGCCATCGCATCCTGTTGAACTTTGAAGGAGAAGCCGAAGGCCTCAGTTCCGATGAACTAATCGATAAGGTGATAGACTATGTTGAAAAGCGAGGTTAGTCCCTTATCTTCTCACCTTGAATCCATTCGCAGACGGCAAATCGCGAATATGTTGGCCCCACCAGAGGGTGATGGATACTTCACAGACCTAGGCTTGTTTCTCTATTGCATTCGTGGCTTGAAGCCAGAGGAGGAGATTACTCTGGTGGAATGTGAATTTATGGGATTAGTTCTAAAAGACGGAGAGTTTTTAATTACTGCCAAGGTTGAATTTGTTTTGGAATCTGAGCCTCAAAAAGTCAGAACCAAAGGCTATTTTTTTCCCCATCTTGATGGAGATCTTTTGTATGACTCCGTTCCGGGAAAAGGTGAGCCCATGACTATAAAGGCCAAAATTCCCGCACATTTTATAAAACAAAACCAATCTGATTCCTTGGCTGTGAGGCTACAAAGGGGCCGGTATGGGGAAGAGTTTCTACCCTTGATGACTACAGATATTCTGGTAGAATAGTTTAAGGAGAATTCAATGATTCTAAAACTTGCTATTTCACTATTGCTGGTTCATACCCTGGATGCAGATACTGCCTTAAGACAAAAGCAAATTCAACGGTTTGAGTCCTGGCAAAGTCCTGAAAATTACACCCAAAAACTAAGTCGCATGGCTGAATCTCCCTTTGCTTTTTTCAGAGCTAGCGCCGCCATCTATTATGATGACATCAAATCAAATCGTCTAAAATTGCCAGAAAATTGGCAGAATCTCGGAACCCCGATGGCCCCCTGGATTTCTGGGGATATGCACCTGCAAAATGTTGGCTTTTCTAACATCGGGACAGAAGTGGTGTTTGGCTTAAATGATTTTGATGAGTCCATGCCGGCAAATCCTGCCTGGGACTGGATGCGCCTAATGAGTAGTATCTACCTGATGGGTTCGGAAATTGGAATTGAACCAGAAGAAATTCGTGAGATTGCCAAAGAAACCCTTAAGACCCTTAGAGATGCTTATCAAAGTATTGCCAAAAATGAAAATCCTGCATTTGAGAAACTGATAGACAAACAAATTGAAAAGCTGTCTGAAAAACGCAATCCTTTATCTGCCTTTGAAAAATGGGCCGAAACCAAAGACGGAAAACATAGATTTTTGCAGGATGAGCCAAGACTAAAGCCGCTTTCCTCGGAGTTACAATCACAAATTTTTGAAATTTGTGAACCAGTGGCCGGACAAAAAATTATTGATGTTGCACAAAGGCTTGAGGCTGGATTGGGTAGCATTGGTCGTTTACGATATTATCTACTTTTGGAAAATCAGGTGATTCTAGAGGTTAAAGAACAGGCCGAACCAGCCTTGAGTTTAGCCGGCCTCAACAAAACCAACCTATCTCCTGCCAATCGGGTTTGTCAGGCCTCGCGTATCATGGCTCCCGATGAAACTATCTGCTTAGGCACAGTCCAAATTGACACAAAGCCCTTTACCGTTCGCGTTGTTTCTCCCTACAAATGGGGCTTTGATGCCACTGACTTAAAATCGTCCAAACATCTGCTTCAGCTCTCATTGAGTGCGGCTGTAGCCATGGCCAATGCTCATATGCATAGTGTCACTGACAAACGCGTCCGAACAAAACTGTCCCAAGAACTTTCAGAAGTTTTGGAATCAAAGTCCGTTCGGCACGAAGGAATTGATGAGGCTTTATCATGGGCTGAACAACTGACATTAGACCATGCAGGTCTAGTGGAGTGGCTCACAAAATCCGCTAAATAAAAAAAGCCCGATTTGCATCAGCAAATCGGGCCTCAATCTACTAAATTACTTTTCAAGCTTTGGTAAAGCCTTAGCCTGCATTTTAGGTTTAGCCACAGGGGACTTAGCCTTAGTTTTGGGCGTTGGTGATGCTGGTGCTTTCATCTCCCCTTCCGTAATCGAAGGGGTAAAAGCCAATAAAGTTGAGGCAAAGTCAAAATTATGACGACGGGATTTCAGATTGACAGTCAAACGAAAGCTTCGGTTGCCCAATCTGAAAAAGTCCTCATATTCGTACAGTCCATCGCCTACATAATCGTCAACCACAAAAAGTAAACGATTATCGATGGTAGCGCGGACATAATGAACATGCTGCCGTTTATTGATAAAGGCAAAACCCCGGCTCTTTGTCTCATACCAAGAACCCCATTCCAAACGGATATGGTGAGGTTCTCCCAAATCGTCATGGATTACTGCGGCATGAGAATAGGCCACTTCCGGAGCATTTGCCATACAATCAGTCATGTTCCAGACAATTGCCACCTGTTCAGGTGAAACTGCCATGGAATGATGACGCATGCCCTCATATCTTCTTGGTGCGATGTACATGGAATCAATACCCGATGGATGTTTCTCCAGGGACCACCAGTCCTCAGGCGCATACGACACATCATAACCAGGGTGTAAAAACGCCTTGGAACAATTGGGGTTTCTGCCGCAGGAGGCCTGAAGTGAAATCACTGACACTGTAAGAACAAATATCAGTCGAATCAATGTTTGGTTCATGTTCTTCATCCCAGAATCTTAATAATAGTAGTAATGACTTTGAGCTACACGGTGGTGATGGCCTGGTGTGTAGACAGTACTTCGTCCATGTTTTTCATCGACATAAACCGGGCGTTTGCGATAGTGTGGATCAGCCTGATTCCAGTGCCAGTGATAATTTCCTACGGTTGCGCGGCCATTTTGTGGTTCATCACAGATTTTAACTGTTCCGTTGACCACATATCGGGGAGCTCCCCCGTTTACTTCCTTAACCACATTGTTCACAGTGCGACAGACTGGTTTACATTTGCAGCTTTGAACTACCTTATGGCAACCACCACACTGATCCTTCACATAGTGAACTCTCTGGCGGCAGCGATTATTTCCGCAAGGATCACAGCTCCAATGGGCCGGTGCCTTGGCATGAGTGTAAACAATTTCACGGGTCATGGCAGGGCGGGAGTATGTAACCCGCTTTTTAACCTCGTTACAGCAACGATCGGCTTTATAGCGCTGCACCCGAGGCTGTTCATAGCTGTGAGGGGCTGAACTAGCTGTTAGGGCTGGCTGGTAATATACATATTTCCTGCCATCATGCTGATAACCATGATGATGTCCATGGGCCAAAATCTGAGTGGTAAATACTGCTACTAGTGCGATTGTAGAAATCAAATGCTTCATGAGGTACTTCCTTTCTGTGTAACCACATCTCAGATTACCTCATGATGCAACCTCCAACAAATACCAACAAATGCCCACTCTGCCAAATCTCTGGCTCAAGCGAAATTCTTGGCAATCTAATGGATCGATTGTTTGTATTTCTCGATTTCCTGGGCCAGTTTTTTATTTCTTTGCAAAATTCGAATCAGCATCTGATTGATTTTGCTGACCTCAGCAGGCATTTGCTCCACTCCCTTATCTAACATGGACTCCTGCACTGTTCGCAATTGCGCGGCCCACTCTGCCTGTAGCCTCAGCATTTCACGGCGGTAATCCTCAAACTCATCAAAATCCACCTCATCAATTACCTTGCCGGAAAACTGATCCTGATACTTCCTTTTTTGTGTATTTAGCTGTCGAACCAACTGATTCAGGTTTTCTCTCCACTGCACAAGACCCACAATGCCTCCCTGTTAGTACAAAATACTATCGGAAAAAAAAAGAGCCGGCACAAGGCCGGCTCATCATCACAAAAAAATTTTACAGATCAATTTTTCGAAATGCCTGATTGATAGTGGCAAGATAAACATCCCGTTTGGCATGGCCCTGCAAATGCAAATCAGCGGCAGCTAAAAAACGATCACGAAATTCCGTGAAAGATGCCCGGCTGGACAACATACGATTCTTCAAGACACGCATGTAAATGTCTGCCATCAAATCGTGCCCCAGACCATCGGATTCAACCTCATTGCCTGTAGTGGCCATGTATGCAAACTTGTTGAAGATAGAGGAATTGATATGCACTCCTCCATTGTCTTCGCCCCAGCCATTACAAATAATTTTTTTACTGACCTTATCAGGATAAATGCGGCCCTTAAAACCATGCTTCTTACCTAATTGTGCCCAGTCAGCATATTTCATACCCTCTGGGATCAGATCTCCCATACCACGGGTAGGATCCTGCATATTCCTTAAAGAGGGATTGTCACCAATAGTAATGTTGTCTCCCATATGCCAGTCATCAGAGTCCACCATGGCACCAAAGAAGTCCGCGATATGCTCATTTAGGGCCCCAGACTCACCGTTATAGGTCAGTGGACACCAAAGATCAATCACACCGTGGGTAAACTCATGGGCGGCCACATCAAGGCCCTTGGTCAGATAATCAAACCCATTCTCATCCCCGGAACCGTCTCCGAAGAAAAAGCCACCTTCCCAGGAGGAATAATAGGCGTTGTTAAAATTGTCCCGCACATGGGCCGTAGCTTTTACAGGAGCCTTACCTTCTTTCCAAATGAAGTTATGGCGACTCTTAAAATAATCTACGGTTTTTGCCATGTTCACAAAAAGCTCTACCTCAGCTCTTTGATTCTCTTTGCGCAGGGTTCCAATTCTGTCCCACATATTGTCTTCATCGGTCGAGAATTTACCAGCACTGCCATTATAGACATGCAGGTTGCGACCCTTATCTTCCATGCGAAACCCGGCCTTGTCTTCCTCAACCGGAAACGAGTGGGTTTTTCCCTCTGTCAGATCGATTCCCTTGCCCGTAATGTCATAAAGCTGTCCAGCCTTATCCACAATAGCTCCAGTTTCTGCATCTACAAAATAATCAAAAGCTGAGGGCTGCATCATAATCTGGCCTGGAAGGGTTATGTGATACACCAGACGATACTGATTTGAGGAGTTTTTGTACATTACCAACTCTGTGGCTCTTTGTAAATGCTTGGGCAATGGAGTGGAAATATAGGCTTGTTTTTGTCGCAGATCTCGAATTGCTGCGTTGGTTGCCTGATCCTGAGTCAATACTGGCTCTGGCCGTAAACCTTTGTGAGTCTTTACGAATTCAATGTCCTCAGCGGTCATGGTTCGTAAATTCTCCAAATGTGCAAACTCTGTCTCCTGCTTCGGGAAAACAATCAGCTTCTTTTCTCCAAAAACTTTGACCCCACCAATCTGCTTTTCGTAAGAAAATAGCTCATTACCCCTATCATCAACTCGCTTCTGAGCCGGAACAAAAAATTCTTCCACAGAGACATTTCTGTCTACTTCTGGCATGGACT
>DITF01000261.1 GCA_002422125.1 bacterium UBP17_UBA6191 | reverse complement strand
TCAATTCGGAGTATTTTCGACTAAGTATTGATGCAAGCGAAGCCTTTAAATCATTAGCGGAAAGAGCCCAGGATGTTTATTCCAAAAAGTGCCAGACCAATAAATCGTTGGTAGAGGTCTTTGAATGGGCAATAAATGAGGCATTGGCCAAGCATGATCCGGTAATCAAAGCGGAAAAGGCAGAGGCTAAAAAAGCCCAAAAAATAAAATCTGTCACGCGGAAGCTATCTGACTCCAAAGCCACTGAAAAATTTGTTCCAGAATCAGTTTTAAACCATGATTCAGTTGCAACAGAACCATCTGTCACAGCCCCCAAAAGAGAAAAAATTCCACAGCCGGTCTTAAATCTGGTTCATTTTAGAGATAAGGGCCGATGCAGCTTTGAGAGGGATGGAAAGCGCTGTAATCAGAGACGGTACTTACATATTCACCATATAAAACCCGTCAAAGATGGGGGTAAAAATACAGTTGAGAATTTAACCACCCTTTGTTCCGTACACCATACCTATCTGCATCATCGGGAGGAGATTGAAAGATCCTTGGTTCTCCTTACGCAGTTTAGACGGGAGCATGGGATCAAGAATTGAATTGCAGACTTGAGTCGACTCCGTTGGGAAACGCTGTAAATGAGAAATTTCAATTTTGCTAGTTTTGGTCATGGCTTTGCCGGTTCGCTTCAGAAGTCTGGTTTCGATGTGAATGTTCAGCACATTGCGTGACCAACCATTTTCGATGGCAGCTTGGGCATAGGCAAGGCGTGGTTCCGATTCCGTCAGCCTGGTCAATAGGATTAAGTTGTGTCCCCAAGGCAATTGTCCAACAGCCGGTTGGACAATTACAGAGTCGGGCCAGGCTTCATGATTTTCTTTCGATTGTGATCATGATTCAACCTCTTTTTGCAATATCACTCCCCACTCTCCAAAAGCCCTTGAGCCCTTTCTGGGTAGCGGTGACCGGAAATGGCAATGCTGTCAGTGAGATCCTTTAGAGTTTTAAGAACTTCTGGACTGAGAGATAGCTTTAAGGAGGCCCAGTTGTTTTTGAGGTACTGAATCCTTTTGGTTCCGGGGATTGGGAAGATTTGTGGGGATAAATGAAGTAGCCAAGCCAAGGCTATCTGGCTGGGAGAGGCATTGTGCTCCAAGGCAATATCATGGATTTTCTGAAGTAGTTTTGCGTTTTGTTCCATGGCATCCTGTTGAAATCGGGGGGCGATTTTTCTCCAGTCCTGATCTTCAAAATTGGTGGATTGGGAAATGGTACCTGTCAGGTAGCCCCGTCCCAGGGGGGAATAGGCCACAAAGGCTACATTTAATTCCTGACAAGCTTTTAAAATGGTGTGGATAGGGGATGTATGCCAAAGAGACAGTTCGGATTGTAAGGCAGCGATAGGATGAACGGCATGGGCTCTTCTTAGAGTCTGTTCTGAAACCTCAGAGAGACCCAGATAACGAACCTTTCCAGCCTGAACCAGCTCTGCCATAGCCCCTACAGTTTCTTCAATCGGGGTTTCTTTATCCAGTCTGTGCAGATAATAAAGATCAATGACTTCGGTTTTGAGTCGCTTCAAGCTCTGATCACAGGCCGATTTGACATATTCTGGCCGGCCATTGGATTTTAAAACCCCCGGCGAATTGGAGATCCCGCTTAGACCAAACTTGCTGGCTAAAAATACAGAGTCGCGTTTGCCCAAAAGGGCTTTGGCAATCAGCTCCTCGTTATGGCCCATCCCGTAGACATCGGCTGTATCTAAAAAAGTGCAGCCTATCTCTATGGCGTGATGAATTGTATTGATGCACTCTTCATCTGAGCCTTTACCATAAACACCACTCATCCCCATACAGCCAAGGCCGATTCTGGAGACTTCTTCCATTGTTGATCCAAACAGGGCAGTATTTTTATTCATGAGAGGATTTTACCACTGAACAAAGCCACTTGATATACTAGCAAAATGGAACCATTGATTCGTAAAGTCACGGAAAATGATAGGGAAGTCTGGCTTGAGTTTCGGCAGGCTTTGTGGCCTGATAGTCCTCGTGCTGGTCTCATCAGCGAAATGGATAGACTGTTACAGGGCGAAGTAGCAACTGTGTCCGATCCTGATTATGGTGCGGTTGTGCTTTTGCGAGAAGAGGCTTATTTGGCTTTTGTAGATTCTCAGCCTTTGGGGCTTCTGGAGCTAAGTGTAAGAGATCAGGCTCCTGGAAGCGATGGGAAGCCGATTGCTTTTGTGGAAGGGTGGTATATCGCTCCTGAATTTAGAAAGCAGGGCTATGGTGGACTCTTGATGCGGTTTGCATTGGATTGGGCTAAGAATCTTGGCTTTGACAAGCTTGCTAGCGATACAACATCAAATTTTCCGGGCAGCTATGAGGCGCATATCGCACTGGGATTTCGAGAAATCAAGCGGGTACACCATTTTTGTATGGATTGTCCTTAAGTTCCCCACTCAACAAAACTTTAGTATATCCAGACAAATTGACCCCCGTGCATTTGTGGTTATCTGCCAGAACTTCAAAATATCCAACACCAGGGCGGCCCATATGCTGTCCTTGCAGGGCAGTGTATTTTACTCCGGGCTCAATCAGCTTTTGGGACCATAACCAGGCGGCCATACAGCCAGTAGCTGAACCAGTAAAGGAATCTTCCGCTCCAGAACCAATATGTCGAGCCAGGGTTCTTTGTTTTACAGGGTCCCAATAAAAGATATGCAGGCTGAAAAAGGAAAATTTGGCTTCCAGATCAGAATAATGAGCGGGATGTAGTCTGATTTGCGCCAGAACATCTTCGCTGGCTACAGGTAGCATCAGCATTGGGGTGCCTGTGCTTACAATCTGAGCTTCATAGCCTGCTAGTACCTGCTCACTTAAGATACCGGCCGAGGGGCACACCAGATCCAAGGGAACTTTTTCTAAATACTCGGGGGCTGGCTGATGCATTGTAATCACAATCTGATTGGATTCATCTTTGCCAACATCAATCTTAATAGTTTTGGTCTTTAGTGTCAGAGAAAAACTCAGGGGCAGATTTTTCTCTGAAATCAGTCCTAGTTCCAGCAAGGCTCTGACACTGGCAAGGGTTGGGTGTCCGGCCAAGGGGATCTCTTTATCTGGGGTAAAGTAGCGAGCATAAAATCCAGAGTCCAGATCACCCATCACATAGGCAGTTTCCGAGAGATTCATTTCATGGGCCATGGCCTGCATCCAGGATTCTTGTGGAAAATCTCTTCCCTCGATGAAATATACAGCGCAGGGGTTTCCGCTAAAGGCCTGAGTGGTAAATACATCCACCCATATCAGTTGGATTTTGTTGCTCATAGGGCCTAATTATAAGCGCGTTGTGTATTTTTGGGTATCAATCACCAGCCTTTCCGCCTTTATCTTTTCCGACCAGTTTTCTTACTTCTTCGTCGAAGTCGGAGATGTATTGTTTGTCCTGAATGACTCGGAATTTATCGTATTCTGCTTCGGCTTTGAGCTTTGCTTCCAACGATGAGATTCTGCCTTTATCCAGAAGGATAGGATAATCCGAGAGGACAAGGAACTTGTCCAGAAATTGAACCCAGTCTTTCATGTTAGTTACAATGCCGCGGCGCGCCCTGTTTTCAGCGAGATCAAGGTAGGCGGATACGATTCGTTCCAGCTCTTTGAGATGTTCTTCATTCAGATAGTTCTTGGCAATGATCACATCGGATTTTAAAATTTTCCCTGTGGGGGCAGTCTTCCAAGTATTCAATCCCATGGAAATCTTCTTCGCATCGGCCTCGGTGTAAATGATCTCAGCTGCGGTTTTACCCTGAATGGCCCAATGCATTTTGTTCTGGACTGTGGCAAAGAAATCTTTGGTGGTTTCATCGTTTCGGTCATAGTCAGCAGAAAGGGCATAGATATCGGTGATCTTCTGGTAGAGTCGCCGTTCACTCAGGCGGATTTCACGAATGCGCTCTAGCAACTCATCAAAGTAATCCTGCCCAAAGTGCTTGATCTGCTTTAGGCGTTCATCGTCCATCACAAAACCCTTGATAATGTATTCATGCAGGACTTCGGTCGCCCATTTGCGGAATTCGGTGGCCCGATGGCTATTGACCCGGTAACCAACGGCAGTAATGGCTCTCAGGTTGTAATACAGCACCTCCTTTTCTTGGGAATTACCTTTGATTGCCCCGTGCTGAGTGGTATGTGCAAATTTTACACATACCACTTTTTCATCCAATTCACCTTCGGCGAAAATATTTTTTAGGTGTTTAGTGATGACGCTTCGGTCTTTCTGAAACAATTCGGCAATCAACTTTTGCGTAAGCCAAAGGGTTTCATTCTGGAAATAGACATCGATATTGACTTTGCCATCTGTGGTTTTAAAGATGACAAAGTTAGGTATTTTTTCGGGGAGGCTATTATTGCTCATGAGTATGGGCAGCAGGGTGTCGCAGAGTTATCGATGGGGTCTTCCTGTTTTGGCACTGCTTTCTTTGCCATAGTGTTCCTTTGGCGTGAGCAACCACCTTGTTCAGCTTGTTTCATTTAAATCTCTCTGCCACGGGTGAAAAATATGCAAGCGCAAGGGTTACGCCAGAAAAAAAATTGGTCAATTCATAGCCGAGGGTTTCCAACGGTGGTGAAACCGTCAATCCGCTAAATGGAACAGTAAGATATCCGATGATCGTAAGACAAAGATAAATTAGTCGGGATGGCTTCCAATAGAAAAATAATGCAATCTGGTTACCGACCGCAACAATGAGGAATACAACGAGCAAAACACTGATTGCGATATCTGTACGAGGAGCAAACTCCTCACGGTCTGAGAAAATATGTCCGTCGCCTGACCATGCCAGTAAGTCTTGCCAGTCTTGCGAAAAGGTGCATGTAGCAGCCGGTGTATAGACAATTGTCATTACTGCGATCACCGCTGCTGCAACTACTGATGCGCGGAATGCGTTAAAGGGATTCATATAGTTGCCGAACAAACTATTCTCCAGTTTCTGTATACTCTACCAGCTACTGCTAGGAATTGTAAATTCGTGCGGCGTTGTTTGGTGTATGTAGAGTAGCGGCTGAAGAGAAAAATCCTATCGATATAGATGTCTCCCCGTATACCCTCAGGCAACTCGTTGTGATAATGTTATACTGCCTCCCATCATGAAACCACAGCAAACAGAAGAGTTTAATGGCCTGCTTTTTACCCCTTACGAAGCTGGGCAGGCGGAGGATTTGGCCGGTTGGATCGCTGGTGGTCACTGGCCATATCATGGTTCTGTTACCCCATCTTTTGAAAAGGTGCTAGGTTGGATCGCTGATGGCAATTACGATGGTGAGGACAATCGAACCTTCTGGATTTATCGGGAGGGTGATGTCGAGGCAGTGGCTATTATCTGCCTTCACGAAATGACGGATCTCACACCCGTCTTTGACTTGCGTATCCGGGAGGACTGCCGCAAGCGAGGGCTGGGGCGGATAATTTTAAGCTGGTTGCTCCGCTATCTGTTCACGGTCACCGACAAGCATCGGATCGAGGCGCATACTCGCCGGGACAACATCCCGATGCAGCGTCTGCTGGAATCCGGAGGCTGGGTCAAGGAAGCACATTATCGAAAGGCTTGGCCCGACGAATCCGGGGGATTTCACGACGCTCTCACTTTTGCCATGCTTAAGGACGACTGGGAACGCTTGGAAAGTACTGAGACAGCAGGGGGCAGACGCGGCGAATTGGTGGTGCTGAATTATCAACCGGACTGGGCCATTCAGTTCGCGGCGCTGAAGCTCATCTTCGAGGAGGCACTGGGCGAGTCTCTTCTTGGCGTAGAACATGTGGGCAGTACTTCAGTGCCAGGATTGGCCGCTAAGCCGGTACTGGATATCGATCTGGTAGTGGCCGGAATGGCGGAACTGGAGGCGGTGAGGGCTCCGCTCGCAAGACTGGGCTATCACTTTCGCGGTGATCTCGGTATTCCCGGACGGTATGCTTTCGGTCGTCGAGATGACGAGGTGCCGCGCTGTAACCCACCCTGCAGATGGATGAAGCAGAATCTTTATGTTTGTTTGGATGGGGTGAGCGCACTGAAGAATCACATCCTTTTCCGGGATGCATTGCGCCGTTGTGATGGATTGCGAGATGCATACGGTGCCCTTAAGAGGCGGCTGGTCCGGCGTTACGCAGGTCTGGACTATGAGCGGGGCATCGACCTTTACTGCCGTGACAAGACGGGGTTCATCACGGCAGTGCTGGCCAGCGTTGGCGTTGACGATGCGGAACTGGATCAGATTGTGACAGTTAATACAGGGTCCAGGTTTGGCAATTATTCCTGATTTGAGCGCTTTTGCCTGGCTGCCTTTAATTCAGCAAGATAGGCTTTTCTTTCCTCGGGAGTCATGGATTTTACATCCAGTTTTGGTTTGTTCCATTGGATGGCCTCGGTTGCTGAGGCAACAGATTTCTTTTCGTCTCGTGAAATTGCCGAACTAGCGATT
>DITF01000329.1 GCA_002422125.1 bacterium UBP17_UBA6191 | reverse complement strand
CTCTAGCCAACTCTTTGGTATTTGGGGACTTGCCCCAAACCCTTGACGCCAAATCCAGTGTGGAAATTGATGAGGAAAGTGGCTTTACGGTGGGGGTTTTTAAGGTTTGAGACTAGCCATTGTGATTTCGTACGAAAAAGCGTACAATTTAGACTAGGAGGTGTTATGGCACGAATGACCATTTCCGATGCACGAGCCCAATTGTATCGTTTAGTTGATTCCTTGGCAGATACACATGATCCTATCCTGATCACAGGTAAAAGAAATAATGCGGTTCTGATTTCTGAAAACGACTGGGCGGCAATTCAGGAAACCATCTATTTGTTATCCGTACCCGGAATGCGTGAATCCATTCGTGAAGGAATGAATACAGAAATTTCTGAATGTGAAGAGAGTCTTGACTGGTAATGTGGCGTTTGTTCTACACAAAACAAGCTCAAAAAGATGCTAAGAGGATCACTTCTTCTGGGCTCAAGGGCTCGGCGCAAAAATTACTGCAAATTCTTACAGAAGACCCGTATCAAAATCCGCCTCCATACGAAAAGTTAATTGGTGACTTGGCGGGAGCCTATTCCCGACGACTCAACATTCAGCATCGCTTGGTCTACCAGGTTTATGATCAAGAGCGGTCTGTTAAAATCCTCCGAATGTGGACTCATTACGAGTAGAAAGAAATGATACAAGCAGGTTTTTATGACAACCAAACTTCACGAAGCACTAAATCAGCTAGAGTCTTTGGGCCATGAGAAGGTTCGGGCCCAGAATCTAAAACACGGGGCCACCAAGAATCAGTTTGGGGTTAAGCTTGGGGATATCCGCAAAGTTGCGGCCAAAATTAAATCGGATGATTCTTTAGCCAAAGAACTTTGGGAGACCAAAAACCTTGAGGCCAGACTTTTAGCTATCCTGATTTTGAAGCCAGAAAAGCTATCCTCAGAAGAAGTGGAAGAAATGCTTCGTTCCGTGGATTGTGTTCAGGTAGCCGACTGGTTGAGTTCCTATATTATTAAAAAGCATCCAGAAAAAGAATCTTTTCGTTTATCCTGGCTTGAAGATCAGGATCCTTGGGTTTTACGGGCTGGCTGGAGTCTGACCTGGGAAAAAATCACCAAAGATTATCGGGGGCTGAATTTGGATGCATTACTTGATCGAATTGAGGCAGAAATGGGGGGTGCTGATCCTCGGGTCCAGTGGACCATGAATTTTAGTCTGGGTGGGATTGGGATTCATTCTGCGAAACACCGGGAGCGAGCCATTGCGATTGGGGAAAAGCTGGGACTTTATCGCGATTACCCAGTCTCCAAGGGCTGCACTTCTCCTTTTGTTCCGACATGGGTTGGTGAGATGGTGAGCCGTTCTGAAAAATAGTGCTAGATTGGATTGGTAGGTGAAGGCTATGACCCCAGTGTCTGTTTTTCGCAAAATTAGGACATCCGCCCGTTGGATAGTTCGGCAGTTAAACCCAGTTCAGACCATGGTATGTGGTTATGCGACATACATTTTTTGTGTATTTGTTGCTTTGTGCATACCTTTTGTTTCCTTCTCAGGGGAGGCCTCATTTCTTGATCACCTGTTTATGGCGGCTTCTGCGGTTAGTACAACAGGTTTGGCCACGGTTTCTACTGTGGACTACAATTTTTGGGGACAATTGGTATTGTTTGTTGGTTTTCAAGTCGGTGGCTTGGGTTACATGACATTTGGGTCTGTAGTAATTTTGGCTTCCAGAGGTAGAGTATCTCAGTCCAGAATTACCATTGGCAAGGCTGTTTTTTCTATGCCGGAGCACTTCGAGCCAATCGCATTTCTCAAGCGTGCGGTGGTGTTTACTTTTGTTGTTGAGTTGCTAGGGGCCATTTGTCTGTATCTGGCATTTACTAGAGAGGGTTCTAAAGTGGAGGAACCTTTGTGGTCGGCGATTTTTCATTCGGTATCAGCATTTTGCACGGCAGGGTTTAGTATTTTTCCCAATGGGTTAGAGGATTTTAGGGGAGATTTCTGGGTCACTGGAATTATATCTCTTTTAAGTATTCTTGGAGCCGTTGGATTTATTGTACTTAGTGACTTGTATTTATCCATTACCACAAGAGGGTACACGACTACTTTGACCTCCAAGATCATTCTGGTGGCGACCTTTGGAGGCATTTTTTTAGGAACTTCGGTACTATATTTTGAACCTTCCATTCATTCGTTACCTGCCAATGAAAGGGTTCTGGCCGCATTTTTTCAGGCCACAAGTGCTTTGACTACGGTTGGGTTTAATACTCATCCCATCGGAGCAATTTCAGCATCTTCTGTGATGGTTGTTGTGGTTTTGATGTTGATGGGGGCCTCACCAAGTGGTACTGGTGGGGGCTTAAAATGTACATCATGGTCTGCTGGATTGGCGGCAACCTGGAGCGCAATTCATGGCAGGAAGGAGACCTATTTTTTTGGATACATTGTTCCTCATTATCGAATTCAAGCAGCCTTTGCGTCATTTACACTCTATTTGTTTACATTCGCAATTGGTTGCTTTTTACTTTTGATCGTAGATGGTCATCGTTTTGAAGATGTGATTTTTGAGGTCGCTTCCGCACTAGGGACAGTCGGGCTTAGTAGGGGTATCACAGGAGATCTATCAAGCATTGCAAAGTGGGTTTTGATAACTCTTATGTTTATTGGTCGGGTCGGAGTTATGTCGTTGGGGCTAGCTGCTCTAGCCGGCAAAGAAGAACCGGAGCAGGATGTCCAGAAATCTGATTTTGTAGTCTGATTTCTATTTCAAAGGAAATTTCCCCGCAAAATCATATCCCATCAGATAAGCTCCCAAGGGAGCCAACACAGTGGCTGCATCAAACGGGGTGCCATCGGGGGCGTTTTGAGTCTGGAGGGTGGCGATATAATTGACTAGTCTTAAATCGGTGAAAAACCGCTCAAAGATTTTTTTGGAAATTTGATTTTTGTGTTCTTCGGACAGGCTTTTTGCACCGTCCACGAAATACTGCGTAATAGGTCCGATGACATCAGTCACTCGAGTTCCGCTCCACAATACCCCAGGTTTATTGACTTCAGAAAACGACCGTTCCCGCTTAAAATAAAGAGCCATTTCTATGGAGGCTGCAATCGATTGAGCCCAGCTATCCGCATGCACAGCCACGGCAATCATGGTGTTGGCTCTGCGGTCCAAATCGATGGAGGTTAGAAGCCCTTTGGCTTTTATGGTTTCTTCTCGAAGAATTCGCCCCGATCCAATCAGTGTCATACCAGGGGAGGTTTCCAGATATTCATCCATGCCAATGTTTACATGGATTGAGCCCCCGTGCAAAACAGCTAGGGCCCCGTAGCTCATACAAAAGGAGTGGACTGTTAATCCAGAATTTCTGGCTTCCTGCAAGGTCGATCTGTATAGCGGGTAGTGGTAAAAACTACGGGCCAGCATACCCAGGATTCTGACTGCAACCGGAGTACCGGCTATTGTGTCTGCATCAATGCAATATTCCGCGCTTAAAAACTCGGATGGATCGGAAGCTGGGGCAGGTTTTTGCGCACTCAAATTGGTGGAAATTATCAGGGCAACAAGGATAGCTTTGATGTTCATAAGGGGTATCTCCGGACTGTTCTACGAAAAACTTTGTCGTAAGTTGCGCTGTCTATCATTTATTGCTAATATGATATTGAATTGATATCAAATTGAAATAAATTACCGTAGGGGGATTGCCGTGAAATCAGAAATTAAGGCCGGCTCATTGTCAGGATGGCTAGTGGTAGTGGTTATGGGTATTATGGGAATTTTAGCTATAATCGGAATGGGGAGTGATTATCCCTTCAGCTCGACCATACTTATGCTGGCAGGGTTAATCATGCTGGCAGGGTTTTTTATTATCGAGCCGGGGGAATCCAGGGTTTTGACGATGTTTGGGACCTATGTCGGAACCATCAGTGAGCCAGGTTTTCACTGGGTTAATCCTCTGATTATTCCCGCTGGTTGCAAACGATTGTCTTTAAGAATCCGCAATTTTGACGGAGAAGCCATCAAGGTCAATGACTGCAAGGGAAATCCCGTAGAAATTTCGGCTGTGGTGGTCTGGAAGGTAGAAAACACGGCTCAAGCAACCTTTGGTGTGGACGATTATGAAAAATATGTACACATTCAGATGGATGCAGCTCTCAGACATACAGCTAGCTTATATCCTTATGATGATGAGTCTTCCCCATCCTTAAGAGGTTCACAGGAAGAAATATCACAGGCCTTACAAACAGAACTGACGGAACGATTTTTAAATGCCGGGGTCAAGGTTTTGGAAGTGCGAATTTCTCATCTGGCTTATGCTCCCGAAATTGCCGCCACTATGCTTAGAAGACAACAGGCCGAGGCCGTCATTCAGGCGCGTAAAAAAATAGTAGAAGGGGCTGTGGGCATGGTTGAAATGGCTCTGTCGGAATTGGCCAAAAAAGGGGTTGTCGATTTGGACCCAGAGCGCAAGGCCTCCATGGTTCAGAATTTGATGGTGGTCTTGTGTTCCGACAAGGATACCCAGCCAGTTATCAACGCAGGCACCATGTACCATTAATCCAGTATGAGTGAGAATAAAAAGAAAAAATCTTTTTTGCTACGGCTTGATGAGGCCCTGCTTTCCGATCTTACTGTCTGGGCTGAGGAAGAATTTCGTAGTTTAAACGGACAGCTTGAATATCTACTGACTCAGGCTGTACGCAAACGAAAGTCCAAAAACAGCAGTACTTTGGAGCAAGGCACTTCCGAGAAATAAGGGCAGTGTCTGAATGCCAGGACTTGAACCGTGATTCTCTCATTTGCACTGCGTCAGAAGAACCAAGGATCTCTCAATTTCCTCACGATGATGCAGGTAGGTATGATGAAGCGAACAAAGAGTGGTTAAATTCTCGACTGTATTTTTGCCCCCATCCTTGACGGGTTTAATGTGATGAATGTGTAAATACCTTCTATGGTTGCAGCGCTTTCCATTTTTCTCAAAGCTGCATCTACCCTTATCTCTAAAATGAACCTGATTTANNGCTCACTTGCTTTTCTGTAACCGCACCCGTGACAGACTGGTCTCGTGATTCTGTGGCAGATTTTACCTTTTGGACTTTTTTAGCCTCTGCCTTTTCTGCCTTGATCACCGGATCATGTTTGGCCAAGGCCTCCTTTAAGGCCCATTCAAAGACCTCGGTCAGGGTTTTATTGGTCTGGCACTTTTTGGAAAAAACATCCTGGGCTCTTTCAGCTAAATTCTTAAAACTTTCGCCTGTATCAATGCTTAATCGAAGGTATTCAGAATTGATTCTTTGCCAGAAATCTCGCCTGGGTTTGTAGGTGGAGACTTTTG
>DITF01000331.1 GCA_002422125.1 bacterium UBP17_UBA6191 | reverse complement strand
ACCGCATCCGTGACAGACTGGTCTTTTTGGGATTTTTTAGCCTCTGCCTTTTCAGCTTTGATTACCGGGTCATGTTTGGCCAAAGCCTCATTTAAGGCCCATTCAAAGACCTCGGTCAAGGTTTTGTTGGTCTGGCACTTTTTGGAGAACACATCCTGAGCTCTTTCAGCTAAGGACTTAAAACTTTCGCTTGTATCAATGCTTAGTCGAAGGTATTCCGAATTGATCCTTTGCCAAAAATCCCGCCTTGGTTTGTAGGTGGAGACTTTTGAGACTTCTTTTTCNNTTGATGACTGAGGAGATTTTTCTTAACTTGGCTAGTCCGACTTCTCCAGATGCGATGGCCTTTTTCATTTCTGGTATTGAGACCGATTTTCGAGCCACCGCAATTAAATTGCTGACCGTGGCTGTGCTGATACCCTGCCCAAGACTTAGGTAATCAAAAAGGGAAGANNTACTCTTTGACGCTTTCTGTGATTTTTAGATGTAGTGTTTGCATAAAGTTATGCTACCACGGGGTTTTTGGGCTTCATCAGAGGCACTAAAAACTAGGAAATTCGGCAATTGGATCATTTTTGTCAAGGTTATAGACATTTGGCAACTAAAGCCATAATTGGAGTACTTAGCGAGTGATTTTTCAAGCCATCACGACTGAACTAAAAATGAGGCCCAAAAGCCTGTCAAGTAATTTTTGAAAAAACTGGCTGTGACAGATGGGTATTTATGTGACGAACAAACACCGTGACAGATTCAAGTCATCTGTAGCCGAGGGGATTTTTTTTCATACTTACAGTTTATCACAGAGCATAATTCCGATTTAACCCAATTTGATTCGCACCTCAGCCAAAGCAATTACTAGATTTTTATACTCCGAAGGGCTCAAAAGACCTTTTACCGTGTCATACAGGGTGGGAATTTTTGTGCCCTTGGCTAAGGATGTGTGAACAAAGACCAGAATATCCAATTTGGATGGGCTTAATTCAGGGGTAAGGGTTTGGGATCTGATAGAAAATCCATGAATCAGCCATTTGTGTAAAAGGACCAATTCTTGCCAGGAATCGTAGGGATGAATCACAAATTTCATATCCTGAACGATCAGGGAATTGGCATAAAGCCAGCTTTGTTTCCAGGCTGGGACATCACCTAAAAGAATTTTTACATTTTTAAAAGCACTGTGGTAGTCGGGGCCCAAGTCAAGAATGGAGGACATTACCCATTCACTGTGAATCCTTTGCTGATCAAGAAGTTTGGCCCCTTTTAGGGCGGGCCGCAGGCGATTGGATTCTAGGATTTGGGAGAGTTTTTCAAAGGATCCAGGATTTTCCCCCAAGAATAATTCCTCAATCTCCGCGGCTGGGACAGGCTCCATTTCCCGATGAATCATTTCTTGATACTGCTTTAAGCCTATAAAATCAGATTGGCTCAGGTTGTCCCCATGAATATAGTAGAAACTTTTTAACTTGGGAGGAAGATTACCTTTGAATATGGAAAAGTAGCTGTTCTGGCTAAGACTGAAATTATAAACCGAGCGATGAGAGGAATCGGAAAGAACTGTGTAGGCTTCCTGAACGGCTAAAAAGTCTTTTTTAGCGTTGGATAATTTGTTCACATCTGGGTGCAACTGACGGACTTTTTTTTGCCAAGCTGACTTGATTTCCTGAGGGCTGGCATCGGAACTGATGCCTAATATCTGGTAATGGTTCATATTGATATTGATTTTCATTTTCGCCAGTTTGCGAAAATTCCTTGATTCTTGTGGTTCTTAGGTAGATATTTTGAGTGGTTCTCGGTAAAATCCAACCTGTTTTCCATTCTACCAAACAGGAGTCGCATCATGGATTGGATTTTCCGCTATCTTTCCTCCTCGATCGGTAAAAAACAACTACTGGGGCTGACAGGTGTCTTGCTTCTTGGTTTTTTGTTTACCCATCTTGCCGGAAATTTTTTGTTTTTTCTAGGCCCAGACAAGTTTAATGAATACAGTCATATGCTTATTTCAAGCCCTTTGATTATACCGGCGGAAATTGGGCTGGTGGCTCTATTTCTCACGCATATAATTCTTGCCATCAAGCTGAGTGCGGAAAATACAATGGCGAGACCATCCAAGTATGCTCTGACTGAGCCCTATTCCAGTTTTACTTCCAAAAATATGATCTATACCGGGATTCTGGTGGGGATCTTTTTAGTTGTGCATGTAGCGACCATGAAATTTGGGACCAATTATCCCACCGAAATTAATGGCGTAGTCGTGCGTGATTTGTACAAGCTGATGGTGGAAACTTTCCATAACAAGGGATTTTTAGCCTTTTATATTGTGTGTATGATCGTCATGGGACTACATCTTAACCACGGAATTATGAGTGCATTTCAAACCATGGGTTTAAATCACCCCCGTTATAATCAACTGATTCGAACTGGCTCGGCAGCAATAGCTTGGGGACTAGCCCTGGGTTTTATTCTGATTGCCCTGTTCGCCAGTTTTGTAAGCCTGAAAGGAGCTCACTGATGCTCGACTCCAAAATACCCAGTGGCAAACTGGATGAAAAATGGACCAAACACAAATTTGAAAGCAAGTTGATTAACCCTGCCAACAAAAGAAAATTCCATGTAATTGTGGTGGGAACAGGTTTGGCCGGTTCGTCTGCGGCAGCAACCCTCTCAGAATTAGGTTATCAGGTGTCCGCCTTCTGTATTCAGGATTCTCCTAGACGGGCTCACAGCATTGCAGCTCAGGGTGGAATCAACGCAGCCAAGAATTACCAGAATGATGGGGACAGCGTGCATCGCCTCTTCTATGACACGATAAAGGGTGGAGATTACCGAAGCCGTGAGGCCAATGTACATAGATTGGCTGAGGTAAGTGTCAATATCATCGATCAGTGTGTGGCTCAAGGAGTCCCATTTGCTCGTGAATACGGTGGACTTTTAGATAATCGCTCCTTTGGTGGGGCACAGGTTAGCCGTACTTTTTATGCGAGAGGCCAAACAGGACAGCAATTGCTCTTGGGGGCTTATTCAGCTCTGATGAAGCAGGTCGGTTGTGGGGCGGTCAAACTGTATTCCCGACGGGAGATGGTGGATTTAGTAGTTATTAATGGTCATGCCCGAGGTATTATCGCCAGAAATCTGATCAATGGCCAAATGGAACGACATACGGCGGATGCCGTGCTTCTTTGTACCGGTGGTTATGGCAATGCCTTTTATCTGTCCACCAATGCCAAGGGTTGTAATGTGACAGCGGCCTGGAGAGCTCATAAACGAGGAGCTTATTTTGCCAATCCCTGCTATACACAGATTCACCCCACTTGTATCCCAGTATCTGGGGATCATCAATCCAAATTGACACTTATGTCTGAATCATTGCGAAATGATGGCCGTGTATGGGTACCTATGAAAAAAGGTGATAAACGGCCCCATGACCAAATTCCTGAAGCGGAAAGAGACTATTATCTGGAAAGACATTATCCATCGTTTGGAAACTTGGCCCCAAGAGACATTTCATCTCGTCGGGCCAAAGAGGCCTGTGATGATGGACGGGGAGTTGGGGCTACTGGTCAGTCTGTATATCTTGACTTCAGGGACGCTATCAACCGCTTGGGTGAAAATGTCATTCGAGACCGTTACAGCAATTTGTTCGATATGTATGAAAGAATCACAGGAGAAAACCCATACCAGATGCCCATGAGGATTTACCCAGCGGTTCACTACACAATGGGTGGACTATGGGTTGATTACAACCTCATGAGTAATCTGAAGGGTTTACATGTACTTGGCGAGGCCAATTTTTCCGATCACGGAGCTAATCGCTTAGGCGCAAGTGCTTTGATGCAGGGTCTGGCCGATGGGTATTTTGTGATTCCTTACACACTAGGACATTATTTTGCCTCAGAAAAGCTTGAGCCTGTGAATACAGACCATAAGGCTTTTGTTGAAGTGGAAGCCGAGGCTAAAGCTCGTTACCAAAAGCTTCTTTCCAATAAGGGTCATAAAACAGTAGATGAGTTTCACCGTGAACTAGGGCTTCTTTTGTGGGACAAGTGTGGCATGGCTCGATCCGATGCGAGTCTGAAAGAAGCACTTAAGGTAATTCCTGGACTTCGGGCTGAGTTTTGGGAAAATGTAAAGGTAGTGGGCGATGCCGATAATGTGAACCAGGAGCTGGAAAAAGCTGGCAGAGTGGCTGACTTTATGGAGTTTGCCGAGACCATGTGTCTTGATGCTCTGGAACGAAAAGAATCTTGTGGGGGACATTTTCGTGTAGAGAGCCGAACCGAAGATGATGAGGCCAAACGGGATGATGAAAATTTCTGTCATGTATCGGCTTGGGAATTTACGGGGGTGGATAAAGCTCCTGTAATGCATAAGGAACCCCTTGTTTTTGAAAATGTGAAACTCTCACAAAGGAGTTACAAATGAGTACGGGTAATCTTAATCTCACCCTCAAGGTATGGCGTCAGAAAAATGCCGATACCCCCGGAAAATTTGAAACCTATGATGCCCACGGGATTTCTGAGGATATCTCCTTTTTGGAAATGCTTGATGTGGTGAACCAAAGGTTGATCCATCAGGGGAAAGAAGCAATTGCTTTTGATCATGATTGCCGCGAAGGAATTTGTGGTATGTGTTCCATGGTAATTAATGGTTCTCCTCATGGGCCTGAAAAAGGCACTACCGCTTGTCAGCTCCACATGCGTAAATTTCAGGATGGAGATACTTTGTATATCGAGCCGTGGAGAGCCAAGGCCTTTCCAATCGTAAAGGATTTGGTAGTGGATCGAAGTGCCTTTGATAATATCATTGCGGCTGGCGGATACATTTCGGTGCGCACTGGTGGGATTCCTGATGGCAATGCCATTCAGATTCCAAAACCTATTGCTGATAAGGCTATGGATGCAGCTCAGTGTATTGGTTGTGGGGCCTGTGTGGCCGCCTGCAAAAATTCATCTGCCATGTTGTTTGTTGCGGCTAAAGTTT
>DITF01000141.1 GCA_002422125.1 bacterium UBP17_UBA6191 | reverse complement strand
CACGCCGAGCTCAAAACAGTTGGTCAGACTCTGGGATTTATCCATGGCCGTTAATACCATCACAGGTATGAAGCGAAACCTCTCTGTGGCCCTTAATATGTTAAGAACATCAAACCCAGTCATCTGAGGCATCATCAAATCAAGTACAATCAAATCAGGTGTGAAGTCCCTGAGGCTGTAAAAAATCTCTTCGGTCTTTTGAAACACACTGACCGAGTACTGGGACTGAAACCGCTTAAGGAAAAAATAGGTGTTCGCCTTTTCATCATCTAAATAATAAATACTATATTTTACAGACATCTAAAACCCCAAAAAACCAACAATCCCCAACACTAGAAACATCCAAAACCCTACTTCAATAAGCTGCCATATTCTATCCCTCATACAACTCGGATAAAAAATAAAACTACCTCCCGCTTTAGGAGTTCTCACAAAGTCAGAAGGATGTTGACTAAAAGCCTCAGCGGCGGCCCGCAGCAGAGGAATGCTCATGCTAAGCCCCAATATAAACAAACTTGGAAATGTTACCACAACAGGTACAATTGGCTTACCTAACCTGTATGCCGCAAATATATACAGACAAAATGGCGTTAAAAACAAAGGAGCGATAAACGGTATAACAAGACTATCTGGCTTGGGCAAATAAAGTAACAAATATATATATAATGCCAGAATCGGCTGAGTCAGATAATGGAACAGATGCATTACCCCCTGTAGCCTTGTCATAAGGTTCAACGGTCCCTCCCTAAGTAGTCGTGGTATCATTAATTTTGCGGTTTGAAGCGAACCCTTGGCCCATCGAAACTGCTGGTTTCGCAAGGCTTTATAGGTTTGTGGTAATTCCGCGCTACAAGTTACCTCTTCCACATAATCAAAGATTTTTCCTGATAGCTGAGCACGGTAAGATAATTCAAGATCCTCTGTCAATGTTGCAAAAGACCAACCCCCCACTTCCTGAATGGCCTGAACCCTCCACATTCCGGCTGTACCATTAAAATTCATCAGATACCCATTCCAGGCTCGCATGGGCTGTTCCAAAGCAAAATGAGTGTCTATAGCTACTGATTGTGTTCTTGTAAGCCAGGACTCTCCTTCATTTCTATGCACCCATCTGGCCTGTACCATACTTAATTCTGGATAGCGCATTAAGTGAGATGCTAATAGGATTCCAAAGTCTTCCTCAGGCCAGAAATCTGCATCAAGAATCAGACAAAGTTCAGCACCCTTACAACGATTCAGTCCTTCCGCTAATGCCCCAGCCTTAAAGCCCTCTCGGCTGCCTCTCCTTACATGCACAAACCTTGGCCTACTTTGTGGATGCATTTCAAGCCATTGTTCAATTAAATCCGTAGTCTCGTCATCGGAATCATCCAGTATCTGGATGCAAATTTTATCTGCTTCCCACTGCAATCCCAAAAGGCTTTTCATTAAGCCCGGAATACACGGGGCCTCATTGTATATAGGAACCTGAACCAATAAGAATAAATCGGTACCACTAGATTCTTGTGATTTGGTCACAAAGGCTCTGCGCTTGTAAACGCCACGGGCTACCAGAACAAGGCTAAATAGAGCATGGATGCAGTATCCGTACAAAAAGAGAAGACAAATTACTCTAAGACACTCAAAAATAAAGAGCATGCCGCTCGATTTGGCAAAACAGTTCTCCATCAATGGGTACCCAATTTGGGCCTCTTGGCTTTTTCGCTACCCTGACCATACCTTGGTAGGTCCAATCGGCGGAACTAAACACTCTTAAATCAACCTGAGACGCTCCCATCCGAATCTCTTTTTTGATCTCAGATATCCAGGGGTTTATCTCTAGATCCTTGGTGCCAGAAACCTCCAAATGAACCACGCGACCAGACGGAGTATAGGCCATGTGTCTATAAAAAATTCCTGGAGATGAGACACTATTAAGAGCGGGCCTTTGGGCGAGTGCCCCTTGATTACTAAATACTCCAGAAGCCAGAAGTATGGAGATAGCTAACACCGCTACAGGTAATCGAAACAATGTGATTCTTGATAATTTTGTTTCTGGCATGATATCCACTAGTGTCGGCAAAACAGGAATCATAAGTTGATATCAGGGGAATTGGGTTCATGCAAAAAATACATCTTGCTTCAGATAATTGGTCCGGTTGCCCCGATTTTGTGCTGGATGCCATCTGTCAGTCTTCGCAAAAATTTGGGGCCGCCTATGGAAAGGACAGTGATAGCCTAACATTGGAAAACACAGTCAAAACTATTTTTCAACAGAATAACCTGAAGATTTTTCTAGTCGGCAATGGCACTGCCGCCAATGTGTTAGCCCTCAGTTCTCTTTTAAAACCCCATCAGGCTGTCTTGTGTACCGAAGTATCCCACTTACATGTAGATGAATGTGGATCTCTGGAACGATTAGGTGGAAACAAACTGATATTAGTCCATGATAAGGACGGAAAAATGCTTCCATCCCATCTTGAAGAACTAGCAAAATCCAGTATGGATGTTCACAGAGTTCAACCCAAGTTAGTCAGCCTTACCCAGCCCACTGAGTACGGGACACTCTACTCCCAAGAGGAGCTTGAAGCCATATCTCAAATCTGCCAAAAACACGATCTTCTTTTGCATATAGATGGGGCCCGTATTGCCAATGCTCTGGCCATCCTTGGTAGTTCGTGGCTTCAAAGGCTGGCCTATTTAAAAGTATCTGCACTGTCTTTTGGATTCATGAAAAATGGAGGCGCTTTTGGGGAAATGCTGATAAGTTTTGTTCCCGATAGTTTTGAGTCGCTTAGTTATTCACAAAAGCAACTCTTACAGCTAAATTCAAAACAGCGCTTGGTCAGTGCCCAGATTTTATCTCTATTGCACGATAACCGATACATTCGTTTGGCACACCATGCCAACCAAATGGCCACTCGTTTAAAAGATGGCTTAATTTCGCTTGGATACATACCCACTAGGCCAGTGGATTGTAATTCCGTGTTTGTGTGTATTCCTCCCCATATTCAGGCCAGCCTGTCTAAACATAGTCATTTTTATGAATGGAATGCTAAAACCCATGAGGTCAGGCTTATGTGTTCCTGGAGTACACAATCCCATGAAATTGAGGAATTTCTGAAAATATTAGCTCAGATACCCTAATGCATCTAGTCTTTGCCTGACTTCTTCGCAAACAACCGATTCCCCGCTACTTTGGCCTCGGTAAATATCTAAGGCACTAAAACGGGCAGCCAATGATTCTTTGAATAAAAACTCTAAAACCATACCATCCATCTCTGTTGGAATGGGGGATTTAAGATATGCCATCATCGTAGGAATCAAATCCGTAAGATTCACTTCTCTTCCAAGACAGTTTTTTACATCGGTCTGATCGGATTTGCGAACCATAGAACCGCTTAAAATCAAGATTCCTAACATACGATGATTGCCAGAATGGTTAATGGCTGGGGTATCAAAAATCTGATTGGAGTGAAACTCAAATCCACCTCTGGTGATATAGCTATAGTCACACATTTTTAAAATCAAATCGGGGGCTTTTTCCACAAATGGTCCAGCATAAATATCTTCGGCCAAATAGATTTCATCCACAATTTTTTGATCTTGATCCCTGAGCAAATACAAATCGTCCATGATGGATCTTCTTAATGTCTCGTACTCATCACTATCTTTATCTAAAAACCCTTCCGGAAATCGTCCCTTCCGGTTCAAAAAGACATTTCCGAACAATCCGGTGGAAAATGCCACCGTCTTTCCCCAATTTACGGCCACAGAGTGCTTTTGCTGCCAGGCCAGCCTCCTTTGAACCCAGGGCAAGTGCATCATGCCTTTCATAAACATGGACAAAAAAGGACCGTAGTTCCAGTTAGGATGGGTTAACACCGACCGAGACAACTCCTCAGGCTTAAACTTTAGCCAGCCTAGTTCCTGCAAATAGTTGTTCAGATATACATCTTTTTTTAAATCCCCAAATCCATGATCCGAGATAACCATATACATTGGTGTGCTACCACAGGCCTCCATCACTCGTCCAACCTGCAAATCAAGATGTCTGTATATATCTAATACAAGGCCCTGATATCTCCAGTCGGAATGGGCCCCCACCAAAAACTCCTGCTGATCCATAAAAGCATGACAAATTCGATCAATTCCCACCCAGGTCACAAACAACACATCCACGGGCAGCTCCTGCCGCAACCGCAAGACCAGATCAGTGCGCCGAGTTTCCATAGCATGAACCCGACCCACAAACTCTCGCATATCCTTGTACCAGTAGGACATTACATCAATTACATAATCGGAAAACTCCCCTTTTAAGAGTTCATGAATCACAGGGTGAGGACTTAACTCGGAAAGATTAGGAGTGTGCATTCCTCCTATCATGTAGCCCCTCTCCAGCCATTCTGCCGGATGACTTAGAGGTAAATTGATCACCCCACAACTCAGACCAAGATCGCTTAAATAATCCCAATATCCTTTGGTCTTGCGATCGATTGAAGAATTTAATCGGGATTCATAACTATGAGCGGGAACTTCTCCAAAATCAAACACACCGTGTTTTCCCGGGTTCACCCCACAGACAAAACTGGTCCAGGCTTGGGGGGTCAGTGGTGGGTTAGTGGAACACAAAGGTGAAAAATGCCCACTGTTGATAAGCCCGGCAAGGTTTGGTAAATGTCCTTCATGGATAAACCGAGTCAACAGGACAGGATCAGCCCCATCTAATCCAAATATAATTACTTTTTCCATGTTAGGATAAAACCATGCTTAGTGTATTAATTGTCACCCACGGCCATGATAAGCAATGGCCTGTTCTTCTTAGAAGTCTTGCCGAGCAAAATTCTGAAACTTTGTTAAAAGTTTATCTCCTGCACAATCTGCCTTCCACTGTAACTACACCCAACCTTCCATTTCAAATCCAAACCACTACCAACCACAAGCCCACTAGCCTGTCCCATAATCACAACCAGTTGATAAAAAAAATAGACACTGAATTCACCCTGATTTTAAACCCTGACACCAAACTTCCCAATGGCTGCCTTCAGGAACTCATCAACCATTCTAAATATCACGATTTGTTATCCTGTCCCGCCTATTATCCCGATGGTAGCATCCAGCCCAACGCTCGTGTATTTCCGTCTCCATCCGGGTTACTGGCAGAAAAACTAACACAAAACCGCAATCGTTATTATGATTTACAACAAATTCTGTCGGGAAACATTCAAAAATTCTGGATCCATGGCAGCCTCTGGTTTATTAAAAGCTCCTGGTTACAAAAACTGGGATTTTCAGAAAAGTACCGACTGTATTGTGAAGACTTGGATTTCTGTCATCGACTTTTACTTTCCGGGGCTTCTATTGGGATGTGTCAGACCACCTGGTTTGAACACAATTTTAATCGTCTCAGTCAGCGACACCCCCTGTATGCGTATTGGCACCTTCAGTCTCTGTATCGCTACTTTCAAATGGCAAAAGTCCATCCTCTGATTTGAGATAAAACTGAGTGGGCAAACTAGCAATCCCGGCCCCATCTCTGCGNNATTGCACTACAATGGAAGTAAAATGTCCAAGATC
Organism: bacterium UBP17_UBA6191; assembly: GCA_002422125.1. GTDB lineage: Bacteria > Muiribacteriota > UBA6191 > UBA6191 > UBA6191 > UBA6191. The sequence goes on along the minus strand of DITF01000141.1, from coordinate 7,157 downwards.
AGCATAGGGAGTTCCCATTACCAAACTAGTATATTCATCTGGCCAAACGGAGAGACTTAAATAGTATCTACCCTTTAACAGGTTCAAATCCGTGATTTTGATGCATATACAGGCCTCCCCCTTCTTCAAATCAATCGTCTGATCCAATCTATAGTTATTGACCCCTGCCACAAAGGTCTGATCATTTCTGTAAAATGCTAGGCGAAACAAGGGTTTCACAAGCTTCTCGGCTGCAACTAAAACCACCACTTCAATGATTAGACTGTCATGGGTCTGAACCACGAGAGGCTCTTCCCCAAATCTGTCCAAAACACGGATAGAAGAAATTGTTAAACCAGGAACCAAATCCGAGGGCGGATTTCCGCAAGGCTCAATTTTTGCCAATATGCCCCGATCTTCACTAATTTCCAGATATCTTTGCAGGGCTGATTCGATGCTTCCCCTCGTTTGAATCCGGCCAGCATCCAATAAAATCGCCTGATCGCACAATACACTGGCTTCCTGTAAATTATGAGTGGCCAATAACAAAGAGGCCCCACGATTTAGATGCTCTCTTATGGCCGCTTGACACTTTCTTTGAAAAGCCATGTCACCGACTGACAACAATTCATCAAGAATCAATAGATCGAATTTTTGAAACAGCATCCAGGCAATTCCCAGCCTCATTCTCATCCCACTGGAATATTCCCTGATCGGGGCATATAACCAAGGAAGAATCTCAGCAAAAATCCCCAGATATTCTTCAAAACCCTCCAGATGCTCATCACTTCTTCCATGACAGGCGTTCATCAATCTAAGATTTTCCCAGCCTGTAAAGTCAGGATGAAATGCCAGATTCAAATCGAGAATGGTTATGGTGTTTTCAGGAATCGTAACTGTCCCAAAAGTCCGAGGCAGAATCCCGGCCACCGCTCTTAAAATGGATGTCTTCCCTGAACCGTTCGCACCTATTAATGCCAGTCCCTGACCGGGGGCAATCGTAAAACTCACGGGCTCAGTCTGCCAAAATTCTGCTACACCCTGATGTTTAACTACAAGATCCTTGACCACTACTCCATGCATAAGAGAGGATGATAAACTATGTTTAGTTTAATTGCGAATCCGATGGCACGGCAGTTTTCCCACTCAGTAGTAGAACATGTAAAACACTGGTTTGAGCTTCACAACCTTAGTTTGACAGTACATTTAACCACCAAACCAACCCAAGCCACTGAACTGACCAAGACCGCCGTTAGTGCTGGTGTCAGAACCGTGCTTGCTATGGGCGGAGACGGCACAGTTCGGGAAGTAGCTAAAGGGCTTATTGGCACCAATGTTGCCCTAGCAATTCTACCATTTGGTACAGTTAATGTTTTAGCCAAAGATATTGGATTACCTCAGGATTTAGATGAACTTCTGGAAATCTGTGTCATGGGAGTCCAAAAAAAAATAAAAACTGGTCTGGTTCATTGTACTAATGAAAAGCAGGAAAAAATTAGTGAGCCTTTTCTTTTGATGGCTGGATTTGGGATGGATGCTTGGGTGTGTAAGGAGATCAACCCAACCGCCAAAAAACTAAGTGGTCAAGGCGCGTATTTTTTTGCCGGACTAAAGGCTTTGCGACAAACTTTTCCGGCATTTGACATACATACTGGTAACGAGGTCAAGGTGGGCCATTCCATGGTGGTGGCTAATTCCCGCTATTATGCCGGTGAATATACCTTGTGTGCGGAGGCCGGCTTGCAAAAACCTAAATTTGATACCTGTTTGATCCAATCAGAATCCTTAGCTCATATGAGTGAGCTAATAATGAAACTACCTAAAAACCAACACAAAAATCTGAGTTTTCTAAAATTTTTCCCAGCCACAGAAATTTTGATTCACAAGCAAGATATTCCCGTGCAGCTTGATGGAGATTATATTGGCATCACCCCCGCAAAAATCGAACTTCGTCCTGATTCACTTACCATTTGCTGCCCAGCTTCCCAAGGAGACTCATGAAGAAGCGTCCCGTAATCCTTTTAGTGGACGATACCGAATCCATGATTTTGTTACTGGAGAGTATCTTCAGTTCCCTGCCCGTGCAGACCATCAGTGCTAGAAATGGGAAAGCCGCCTTAAAGGTTTTGGAAAGCACCTCGGTTGATCTTATCCTTTTGGATATAATGATGCTAGGAATGGACGGGTATGAGACCTGTAGGCAAATCAAATTAATGCCGCAACATCAGGATGTGCCCGTCATTTTTCTGACCGCCTTATACACCAAAGAAGAAATCAGCAAAGGATTTCAATTAGGCGCGGTGGACTATGTAGTCAAACCATTTGATAACAAAGAACTGATTCATAGAGTTGAAACTCATCTGGCGTTGAGGCTGTCCCGGCAAGAGCTAGTCGAGGTGAATCAGAAACTGAATGATGCCAACCAAAAACTTTCGGAACTCAATATCACCAAGGATCGCCTCTTATCTATCATTGCCCATGACCTGAGAGGACCCTTGAGCGCATTTGTGAATATCTCAGAGCTCATGCACAAAGAATTTCACAATATGAAAAAGGCCGATGTAGAAAGTTCATTGGATGTGATGAAGCGAGACAGTAAAAGGATTTTTTTACTTTTGGAAAACCTCTTGGAATGGTCTCGCCTACAACTGGAATCCACGGAAGCAAGCACAAGTCCGGTGTCCGTCTATGTGATTCTAGACCAGGTTCAACAGCTCTTTTCCGAGGCCGTTAAAGATAAAGAATTGGCTATAATCAGTAAGATTACTGATGATCTAGTGGTTGAGGCTGATAGTTATATGTTGCAGGCAGTTTTAAGAAATCTGTTGTCCAACGCCATAAAATTTTCGCGCCCAAAAGGTCAAATCCTGATTCAGTCCAAGACCATTGAAAATTCGATTGAACTCAGTGTTATGGATCAAGGTGTGGGAATACCTAAGGAAACCCAGCCCAAAATTTTTAGCCTGCATCATATTTATTCAACCCGAGGCACCTCTGGAGAAAGAGGTAGTGGACTTGGACTTATCCTCTGTAAAGATTTTTTAGAAAAAAATCGAGGTTCAATTCGTTTTGAAAGCGAACCTGGCAAAGGAACCTCATTCTATATTACTTTACCAGCTACCAGAGTGAAGCAATAAATTTCTTAACTCCTGATTGTCAGATGCTGTCTGAATTTTTTGTTTCTCCTGCTCATAGAAGTTTGTATCTCTGAAATATTCTGGCAGGGATTTTCTCAGTCTTAAATATTCTTTCTCCGGCCTTTTAGAATATTCAAGTTCCATATCAAAATGAAGTACGGCCATCCTGACTTTATCCGCTAAATCAGGTTTAATTGGATTCTGACCCCGTTCAATTTCTAGAATCTGTTGAAATATCCAAGGATTCCCAATTGCCCCCCGTCCAATCATTACAGCATCACATCCAGTTTTTTCGAACATATATAGTGCATCTTGAGCACAAAACACATCTCCATTGCCAATCACAGGAATAGTCAGAATTTGTTTCAGCTTATGTATATACTCCCAGGCAGGTGTTCCAGAAAACTTCTGATGTCTGTTTCTGGGGTGAAGAGTAATGGCCGCAGCACCCGCATCCTGACAGGCAAGGCTTACCTCCAAAAAATTGATCTGATCCTGATCTGGCCCAGAGCGCATTTTCACAGTCACTGGCAACCCTCCTCGAGATACCATGGACTGAACTACAGAAAATACACGGCTTGGATCCGCCATCAATTGTGAGCCGTAGCCATTTTTGGCAACTTTTTTCACCGGACAACCCATATTAATGTCCAGACACTGAACCTTGGATTCCTGACTGACAATTCTGGCAGCTTCTCCCATCTCCTCAGGGCAACCACCAAACAGTTGCAGACTCACACTATCCTCAGCACTGGCGGTTTTGATTCTCTCAAAAGTCTCACGGCTTCCCATCACCAATGATTTGGCCGAAACCATTTCTGTAACACACATCCCTGCCCCCATTTGGCGATACAGAAGCCTGGTGGCTGTGTTACTGTACCCCGCCATGGGCGCAGCGATCAGTCTTGGAGAGAAGCAATGCTGATTTATAGAGAGAGATTCGGAAACCTTTTGCATACTTACCCCGTATATAGGATCGAAATATAAAATGCAATAGGCAAAGAGGTGTTCTGATGTTTGGCAATCAAGTTTTGCGAGTTTTTTACAGCCTAGCTATATGCTCAGGTGTGATGATTCAGGCCAACCCAAATCAGCAAATGATGATGGGACAATCTCAGCCATCTCCCCTAATCATGCAGGGACCGAACGCACATTTAATGCCAAACCACATGATGCAACAGCAATTGATGCAGCCTCAAATGGGCCAGCCCATGATGGGCATGGACCCTTCTTTAGCAGACCCACAAATGAATTTGGGTATGCATCATCAGGGAATGATGATGGAGCCTGATGCCCCAGGTGTCACCAATCCTTTGTCGATTAGGGCTTTGATTGATAACGCCAACTCCCATGTCAATCCTCAGCAATTAGGGGATTTGACTCGGGCTGTTCAGGCTTATGTGGACGGAAATCTAACCGATGCCCGAGAAATGTTTTCCAATGTCACCAACAAATATGGTGAAAGTGTGGCAACTGATCGCGCCTATCTTGGTTTGGCTAAAATCGAAAGGGCTTATGGAGCCTACGATGTCTCTAGAAGAATCTTGGAAGCCGTGATTCGCAAAAATCGTGATTATGAGTCCATTATGTTGGCTCGTCGTGCTTATCAGGATCTGGAACGAGAAGTGAATCAGGCTGTAGGTCAGTCACAAATGTCAATGGAAGCTGCTAATGCCCGCTATGAAAGCATAGGCTGGCTTAATGTCTTTCAAAAAATTCGGGCTTATAATGAATACAAAGATGCTAAGGCCAATTATGAAGGACTTTTGATATCTTCAAGGCAATTTGATGCCGTATTCACTCAAGCCAATATTACTGTTGGTCTGCCCTCTGCAAGTCTGGAACCTGTGAAAGAGGCCACTGTTCCGGTTGAAATTGGTGATCAGATTGATTCCGCCCTGCAATTGCCATCTGGTTTGCAACCTAGCGCGAATCCCACCCCACAACCAATGGTGACTAGCGATAACCCACATGGCACTGGTTTACCATGGAACACATCAAATGCAATGCCCAATAATGTGGTAATGCCAGCACAAACTCAAACCGCCACACCAGTTCAGGCTGTTACCTTACCTGCACCTGCATCGGCCCAGCCTGAGACAGTTGTTCCTCAGGAATTACCTAATATGAGTCTTGACGAGGCCAGGGTCGCTTACACTCAGGCCTATGAGGAACTGCGCCGGGCTTTGAGTGCCGAAGACCCTGCCGCCAAAAAAGCCGCTCAACAAAAGTATCAGACTGCTTTGGAAACATACAATCTGATTCGCGCTAACAATTGAACATTGATTGGAAATGGAAGGCCCCGTCTTAAGAGACGGGGCTTTTTTTCTAAACGATTATGCAAAAAATTATTTTAGTCCAGCCTCCGGTAGAGGACTTCTATGACACAGAGGTACGACTTCAGCCTATTGGTTTGGCCTATCTCAAAGCAGCATTAAATTCAGAACTTCCCGATGTACACTGCAAAATCCTGGATTTTCACACAGGTATGGGCCGAAAGACACTGAAGATTCCCAAAGAACTGTCCTATCTCAAAGAATACTATGCGATTAAAGATGAAAGTCCGTTTTGCTCATTTTTTAACTATTTTCGGTTCGGGGAATCCCTGGACACTATGGTCAAAAAAATTCTGGAGCAAACCCCTGATTTAGTCGGAATCTCCAGCTTGTTCTCACCCTATTACCGGGAAGTTCTGGCATTGGTAGATGCGTTAAAGGCCATGCATCCTGAACTTAAAATAGTTTTGGGTGGCTCTCATGTTTCAGCATGTCCAGAATTGATGTTAGGTCACGATGGGGTAGACTTTATTATCACCGGTGAGGGAGAAATCCCATTTATAGAACTGGTATCCTCACTTAAGAACAATTCGGATTACCGCACAATCCCCCAGCTAGGTTTTAAGGAAAATGGACAACTCCACATCAACCCAGCCAAAGAAAATCTTGATCTCGAAAGATTTCCAATTCCCGATTTTAGCGATCTCTTGTCGGAAACCTATCGTTATGAGGGCCAGAAAATCTGCTTTTTAGTAACATCAAGGTCCTGCCCTCATCGCTGCTCCTTCTGTTCTGTTCATACCACCTTTGGCACATCCTATCGAAGACGCAGCGTGCAATCCGTGCTACAGGAGATTGAAATCAGAATCCGTGAAGGATACCAGGCCATTGATTTTGAAGACGATAATCTTTCTTTTTATCAAACGGAGTTTCGTGAAATTTTAAATGCCATTATCTCCAGATATGGGGAAAGAAAAATCCAACTGATGGCTATGAATGGAATCTCATACATCAGTTTAAATCAGGAACTTTTGGAATTAATGTACCGGGCCGGATTCACCAACTTAAACCTGGCCTTAGTCAGTTCAGATAAAGCCGTTCGTGAAACCACCAAAAGGCCACACACACTGGAAAAGTTTGAAACCGTTTTGGATACCTCCGTGAGAATTGGTCTAAAGGTCATTGCCTATCAGATTCTGGGTTTGCCCTCGGAGTCCCTCTCTTCCATGATTCAGACCCTAGCATATCTTGGCTCCAAACCGGTAAACATTGGAGTTTCCACATTTTATCTGACCCCCAATTCCCCCATCGCCAAAAATTTTGGTCCCAGGAGTGAAAAGGACATCTTTTTGGCTCGCTCCAGTGCTATTGCCATTACATCGGAAGCCGTGAACCGTGATAGTTTATACACTCTGTTTGTCACAGCCAGGATTCTGAATTTCCTTAAATCCCTGCCAATCACAGGTTCTATGAACCTGTCGACTTTATTACAGTGCACGGAGGCAGAAAACCCCAGGCAACAGTTAGGGCTCAATCTTTTGAGTATTCTGCACAAGGAGCATAAGCTCCTACTGTCTTCTAAAAACGGCCAACAAATTGAGCAAAGGCATTTTACCTACCTGGTGTATGAACAAGTATTAAACCAGATAGTTTCTGTCCCCACTCAAGGTGGAGGCTCCATTTTTCTTCATCACTAAATTCAACCGCATTTCTAGGGCTAGCTTATTTTGGATAAAAAAGAAGCCCACCGGCTATTTCTAGCTGA
>DITF01000358.1 GCA_002422125.1 bacterium UBP17_UBA6191 | reverse complement strand
TTGTTGATGGTGTTAGATGCCATCTCGGCTGAGATACAAAATGAATTGCCGTAGTTGCCAGTGCCAGTAACAGCTAAATAACCAGTGGGGCAGGCAATCGGTTGTAAAAGCACATTGTGGCTGTGTAGTGTGGATTCAATTTTTGTGAACAACGATTGAAAACTGCCAGTAGATGTATTTAAAAGACCCATGGTGACACTTTCTGCGGCCACTCCCGAATTTAAGGCATTATCTGGTATTGCACCAAAGAAAAAGCGATTTTCAGTTAAAGGATCGGCTGGGTCTATACTGTTTTTTCCCACAATTTTCCCAACATTCGTCGCGGTAAATGCCTCATCTTGAAAATGGTCTGGTTTAAGATTAATCATGCCTGTACTACGAAGCTTTTCCATCAGATCGGCGGTGACTAAAGCATTGGCCGCCACACTGCTATTATTCAGGGACTCCTGCATAAACTCAGCCCCAGATATTTCCCCGATATTACCAATTCCAATGCTGCCCGCTGTAAACACGGAGGCAGGGATAATCCCATTTTGAATGTGAACATTTTGAAAACTCTCGTCCACAAATTTTGCCCCTGCCAAATTGGCACCCAGTTGCAGGGTATAGACCGAGGAATCGGCGACTTTATCCCCTGAAAAATTGGGGCCCACCATGGTTCCTGGAATAGAGCCTTCGGCAAAATTTACGGCCTCAAGCGAGTTATTGGCGATTAATGAATCGGTAATCAAATCATTGGCTGCCAGTATTCCTGGAGCCGCTTTAACAATAGGCGAAGCTACAAGCTCGGCATTACCGATAGATCCAGAAGCAGTATTGTTGCCGTTAATGATCGTGACTTGAAAGTCACCTAAGGTTAATAGATCTGTAGTTCCAAAGTGAGCGGTTTTTAAGACAAAACTACCGCCTGTTGCCAATTTTCCATTAGTGATTGCGGCATCAAAACTCTCACCACCAAAGGAATCTATTTTAGCCAATTGTAGTTGTGAACCGTTGACAGCATCTCCAGAAACGGTTTGATCCTTGATTTTTGCCAAGGTAAAGGCATTGGCGGCAAATTTTGCGTCGGTTAGAAGAGTTCCAGAATCAATATGACCACGGGTTACGGCTCCAGAGGCAAATTTGGAGGCCCTTAGAGTTGAGGCTGTAAACTGAGGAGTAGCCAAAGTTCCGGTTTGCAGATGGCTGGTTCCAAAACCAGAGGTTGCAAATCTGACATTGTCGATAATCGAATTCGCAAAAGCATCTGTATCCAATGGGGATAACTGGGCGGTTCGAATATCACCCACAAACCGGTCCCCGGTAAAAGAATAGTCTTTCAAATAAACAGAACTGTTAAATCCATCGTTCGTAATCTCAGCATTGGTTAAGGCCCCATCGGCCAAGGCCGTGTCGGTCAGGCTTCCGGCACTGATTTGTGCTGAGGTAATCACGGAATTTTGAATCTTAACCGTACTCACAGCCCCGTCGGCAAAGGAGTCCTTAGTAATGCTGGAAGCTAAAATACGGTCTGCCGTAATATTGCCATCGGCCACCTTGGTATTGGTGATGGCCCCATCGGCAATATGCCCAGCAGCTATCGATAAATCTGCAAATCTGGCGTTAGGAATAGTATTGTCATCGAAGCTGTTTTCTCCGATCGAATTATCCATAAATTTGGCAATGGGAACCTGAGCGGCCTGCAATCTTGCCGCACTTATACTATGAGTCTGAAAATGCCTAGTTTCAAAACTTCCGGCCTCAACATGGGCATTGGTGATACTGCCATTTTGAATATGTTCTGACAGCAAGGCCTGATTTTGGATTTTTTCGGCAACAATCGAGCCACCAAACTTGGCATTGGTAATTGATTCATTAATAAATACTCTGTTTGTGAGACCCAGATCTAAAAAGTTGGATGTTTTTACTGCCCCAACCGCGAAATTTTCTGGTCCAAAGCTACGCGCTGCAATTTTTTCCGAAGTCACGCTACCTGCATCCAATTGGGTAATTCCTGACTGGGCTATGGCGGACTAATCAATCAGTTCCAGTCTTGAAACCGTGTTTGCAGGAAGGGTTGCTAGAATTTCTCCAGTTTGCAGTCCGGCATTGCCCATGATACGGACAACTCGCTGATTGGCACCTACACTTTCGGTTAAATATACAACTTCAGAACTTAAGGATGGGCTAAGCGATTGAATGGTATTTCCGACTCCCTCATCATAGAGCTGTGTCCAAGCCCCTTTGTAGGAATAAACTTCCTGGGAATTGATAACTACCAGAATTCTGGAATCGTAACCTGCCCTGGGATTTGTCATAGTGAATCCGAGTGGAGCCCCGATAGTTCCTTGGGTGTTATGCAATTGGTTCCCACTTTTTACAAAAATTAGTTCATTGCTTCCAGGGTCAAAATCAAATCCAACCGCATCGACTCCCGTAATCTCGGATACAAAGACATTCTGATCGGTTTTAGTGACTAGATTGGTGGTATCCATGTGGTAATAAAGACCCTCAAAGCGGTTTCTGATTTGAAAGGTTTGAGCGGGGACGGTGGAACTAAGGCTTAAGGAGCCTGAAACTAAATCCGCTTGATAGGTCGTTAGGGAATCATTGGTAAGAACAAACCGATTTCCATGAGCAGTTCGGCGCACCTCTCTCCAGTTTTGGGCTGGCACGGGAACTTGTTCTCTGGATTGAAAATCAGGATCATAGGAGTAAAGGGAGTTTCCTTCAATCGAGAGCAGGTATCCAGGAACTGGAGCAATTGCTCCTACTTCAAGACGATCCCCTTGAATAAAATTGCTGGCAAAATGGCCGCTGGTTAAAATTCTAGTGTTCAAGACGGAATTGGGGATGGAGTTGTTTGCAAAAACACTGGCATTTAAAGTTGTAACCTCCACATGAGAGGATTGAATGGACTCATCAAGAATATGTCCTGTGCTGACTATGCCGGTTTTAATCTTGGAGCCAGTAACAAAAGCGGCTTCCAGCATAGTATCCAGATTCACGGCCCCATCGAGAATGTGGGTCGTTACAATACTTTGGTTGGCAAATTTTCCAGAAAGGACGGAATTGGCGGCTAAATGTTGATTTAGAACCTGAGAAGTCTGCATGTGTCGATTTTCAATGCTCTCTGCATTTATATGTTGTGCCAGCACAGCCGAGGACAGAAAATGTTCCCCGGCCAGAGCCAAACTTTTGATATGCCCAATGGTGAGGGAGGCTGATTGAATCTCTGAGTTGTTAAGATTTGTTAAGGCGATATGCTGATTCAGGATACTGAAATCCTGAGGATGCCCGGCTGTGATTACGGCAGAAGCCACAAAACTTTCAGGCCAAAAGACAGGTTAGCCAGTTTTCCCGAGG